>JBBQYK010000382.1:0-4616 GCA_038208765.1 Verrucomicrobiota bacterium | reverse complement strand
TTCCGCCGCAAGGCGATGGGATTCACCGAGTAGAGCGGCCCGTTGATCAGGCGCGGTTCGCCCGGCACGCCCGCCACGGGAAAATGAAAGCGGTGATAATCCACCGGGCACAACCGCGACAACACCATCGTGCCCTCGCGATAACGCGCGGCCAGCGCGTCGTCCCGCAACAGCGAACGCAAGTCGAAGACCGCGCCCTTCACGAAGATGCCGTCCATCTTCGACACGTCTTGAAAGCCCAGATGCCGTCCGTCCGCCGGGAAGACCGCCACGGATTCATCCGCGTTCACGGGCCGTGCTTCCGGCTTCAATTTGCGGTAAAAAAACTCGTTGAAAGTGCCATACGATTCCGGCGCGTCCGCGAATTCGCCCGTGTTCACGCGGTAGTGCGCGATGAAGGGCGCGACCTTCGCGCGACTGCGCGCCCGGTTCATGCGCCAGCCGTACCAGCGCGAGAAGACGCTGCGCTTCACGAGCGCGTGCAGCGCGAGCCGCCCGAGCGGATGCGCGTACGTGAAACGCAAAAACTGATCGCCATAAACCTCCTCGGTCTCGACGCGCCCGGTGTAGCGATTGAAAAATTGAACCAGTTCCACGGCCATGCGCGTGAGGGTAGGGGAGGGGAAATGAGGAGGGGAACTTTGAACTTTGAACTTTGAACTTTGAACCTCGAACTGTGAACGCTGAACCGTAGGACGATGCGCGTCTCTCCTGCTTCCGCCCCACTGATTACTGTTTCACTGATTACTTCCCCGCTGCTATCTCTCCCGCCATGCAACCCCTGCTCGCGCTCCTGTTCCTGCTCGCCGCCGCCACCGCGCCCGCGGCGAACTACAAACTGAACCTCTTCATCTGGAGCGAATACATTGACCCCGCGCTGATCACCGAATTTGAGAAACGGTTCGATGCCAAGGTCACCATTGATCTCTACGAGGATGAATCCGCGATGCTCGCGAAGTTGCAGGGCGGCGGCGCGGGGCAATACGACGTCATCGTGCCGCCCGACCACATCGTGCCCGCGCTCATCAAGCTCAAGCTCCTCGCGCCGTTGCGGCATGAGAACATTCCGAACCTCCGCCATCTGGATCCGCGCTTCGCCTCGCCGTGGTATGACCTGAGCAATCGTTTCACCGTTCCCTACCAGTGGGGCACGCTCGGCATATTCGCGCGCAAGCCGGGCACGCGGGCGTATCAGGAATCGTGGGCGCTGCTCTTCGACGCGAAGGAACAGCGCGGGGATTTTCTCCTCATCGATTCCATGCGCGACTGCCTCGGCGCGGCGTTGAAGTTTCAGGGCCACTCGATCAACTCCACGGACAAGAAGCATCTCGCGGCCGCGCGCGACCTGCTCATCGACGCCAAGAAACGTTCGCGCGGTTTCGCCGGCGGCGTGGGCGGGAAGAACAAGGTGCTGGCGAAGGAAGTTACTTTCGCCCCGGCGTACTCAGGCGATGCGTTGCGCGGGATCGCCGAAGATCCGGACACTTATTATTTCATCCCGAAGGAGGGGAGCCAGATCTGGATGGACAACCTCGCCATCTGCGCCAAGGCCCCGAACCGGATCGTGGCGGAGAAATTTCTCAACTTCATCCTCATCCCGGAAATCGGCGCGCGGCTGGCGGACTACAATCTTTACGCCACCCCGAACCTTGCGGCCCGCGCGCATGTCCGCCCGGAGAACTTGAACAATCCGTCCATCTACCCGCCGTCCGACGTGATGGCGCGGTTGGAATTTCTGAAAGATTTGGGCCGCGACCTCAAGCTCTACGACGAGGTCTGGACCCAGGTGAAGGCGAAGTGAGGGCGGAGCCTGGTCGCCGCCCGGACTAAGCCGGAACCATGCAGATAAAGCCTCACGCCAAGGACGCGAAGGACGCGAAGAAGAAGATGCACTTGGATGGATTGGCCCGTGGGGGAAGAATACTTTTCAGTGCCAGGTCTCCGCACCACCAGAAGGCCCATTCCTTTGCGCCCTTCGCGGCCTTGGCGTGAGGCAGGGTGGATTCCAACGGCATGGTTCCGGCTAATTCTAAGTCGCGTTCAAGATGAGACTAATCAGAACATAGAACCAAAGCCGGGATGAAGTCCGGTTGCGTTCGTAGGCTCAATTTGATCGCGCATTAGAATAAGGGGCACCCGGGGGCTTCGTCTCGTCCTTCTTCGCTTCGTCTTTCTTCTCCGCGAGAAAGTCTTTGCGTTCCTTGAGCAACGTTTCGAGGTTCCACTTGGGCACGGTGTAGGTCCAGTTCTCGAACTTCTTTTCCGCCGCCAGCTTCTCCTCCAACGGCTTTTGTTTCGCGGCGAATTCGTCGTCGAGCTTCTTCTTGTCCTCGGGCTTCTCGTCTTGGCCGGGCGTGCGTTCCTTCGGCAGGTTTGCGTTCACGGTGATTTGGAAGGCGTGATGGCCACTGTCCGCGTCGCCGATGGCTTTACCGATTTTAATGACGTAGGTGAATCCGTCCAAAGTCTCCAGCGTGGCGACAATCGGCTTGTCGAGTCCGGTCGTCTCCGGTTTCGGATCGGCGATCACGTCATTGAATGAAGCTGAACCCAACAGGTTGTTCAACGCACCGGTCTTGCTGCCGTCGAGAATTTCGGCGGCGTTCGTCGCGGCGAACTTCCATTCCGCGCCATCCGTCTCGCGCACCAGCTTCCAGTTGTTCGTCGCGTTCGTGGTCACGACGGAAACGGATTTAATGCGCTCCACCTTGAACCAGTCCTTGTTCAGCCAGTTCTCGGGTGCGGTCTCGATGTTTAACGGGTCGCTGACCAGCGCCACCGTCTTCACGTCATCGCCGCGCATGACGTAACGGCTGTTCGGAAACGAGCCGCCGCCAAACTGCGAATCTTCCTGCGCCGCCTTCGACGCCTGCTGCGCGCCGAGCGTGAGTGACGCGATGGACTTGCCCTTGTCGTCCTTCAATTCCACCAGCGTGCCGTCGGCCTTGGTCAGCTTGAGCACGGGCAGCCGTGACGGGCCGACCTCGACCGCGCGCGTCACCTTCAAGTCCCAGAACTTCTTCACCAGTTCGCTGATGTTGTTGAAATTCGCGGGATAACCGCCGCGCTCCTTCACCACCCAGCGTTCGCCCTGCACGGCGAGATTCACTTCGCTCGCGCCCTGCTTGAGCGTGATGTGCGCGACGTCGCGGATGGCGCTGTCTGGCACGCCGCTGAGAACTTTCTGCCCGCTCTCGCTGGCGGTGCCGCGCTCGTAGCCGGCCTGCTTCTTGTTATAGACCACGTAGCCGAGGCCGCCCAAAACGACCCCGAGGACGATCAAAAGTGTGAGTTGCTTGCGGTTCATTGTGCCTTGGTGCGTTGCTTGCGGACGAGGGCGAGGAAAATTCCGGCGGCGGCCACCAGCACGGGCACGCCCGCGATGTTGCCCCACTTCACCTTGTTTTCCAGCGACTCGGTGCGCTCGCGCAATCGCTTGTTAATCTCTCGAATCTCTCGCCCGATTTCGCGTTCGCGTTTTTCCTGCGCCTTGATTTCCGCCATCTGCTCCGGCGACGCGATGAGCCGCTGACCGGGTTCCTTCTTGCCTTGCATCTCGCGCAACTTGGCCTGCGCCACTTCGCGGTCCTTGTTCAGCTTCGTAATCGTTTCGCGGAATTCATCTTGCGCCTCCGCCTGCATCCTTTGCACGACCGTGAACGGACGGCGCAGCGCGCCGCGTGAGCGCGTGCCGACGAGGTTCACGTCGCCGGACAACTGCTCGATCATGTTCTGCGCGAAGGCAAAGTTGCCGTTCGCCGGGTTCGCCACGCCGAATTGCAGCATCTGCTGATCGAACGAAATGATGTCGTAGATGAAATCCGCGTCGCCCACCAAAATGACCACGCTCTCCGTGGTGGACTCTTTCAGCGAATTCGCCGTCGGCTTCTTCTCATCTTTCTTTTCTTCCCCTTCCACGGGAGCGGCGGCGGGCGCGCCGTCGGGAAAACCCGTCTTGAATTTGCCCTTCAAGCGGATCGCCAACGGATGCTCTTTGTCGGACGACTTAAACTCGTTCACCGTTTTCGACGGCGAGAAACGCGCCGTCATGCCGTCCACGAGTTCAGACTTTTTCGTCGTGTGCAACAGCACCGTCTGCTGCAAGCCCGTGGCCGGGGTGCCGCCGAACGCACCCGCCTCGGGGAAGAGGAGATTGTCCAACTGCCCCGTCAACGCGTCTTCTTTGTTGATGCCGTCGGGGTTGATGAAGAGGAATGTCGGTCGATCCTGCGGCTGTTCCTGTTGATTGAACGAGAGCTTCTTGGTGAAGGACAAATCTGCGACCACCTTCGTCGTGTCGAACGTCACGCCCCAGGCGGCCAACAGTTTCGGCAGCGTGGAACCCGCGCCCGGCATCATGCCTGCGAGCGGATTGTTCGGTTGCTGTTGTTCGCGGTCGAGGAAGCCCATCGCGTCGAGCAGCGCCAGCAACTTGCCGCCGCGCAGCACAAACTGATCAATCGCGAACTGCGCCCTCTCCGTGATGTTCTTCGGATGCGCCACGATGAGCACCTGGATGTCGTCATCGATTTTCTCCGCGTCCATCGGCACCTGCCGCACGGTGTAATCGCGCTTGAGTTCCTGGATGAAAACCCACGGACGTTGGCCGCCGCCGG
>JBBQYK010000381.1:0-4628 GCA_038208765.1 Verrucomicrobiota bacterium | reverse complement strand
GAGTTGTTGCGCGTAAGTTTTTTCATCCACGATGAGCGCGGACTTTTCCGTCTCCACGCGCGCCCGCTCACGAACGAGTGCCGCAAACTCCTCGCGCCGTGGTTCCAGCTTCCCGAACGCGTCGAGAATCGCCAGTTGCTTCGCGGGCTGGAGCAGCGACTGATGCTCGTGCGGCCCGTGCATGTCCACGAGCCATTCGCCGAGCGTGGCCAGCGTGGCGAGCGTGGTCGGCGAGCCGTTGACGAACTGCTTGTTTGTCCCCGCTGTGGTGAACACGCGCTTGATGACGAGCTGGTTTTCCTCGCATGGCTCCAGCCCGTTCTCGTCGAGGAATGATTTTAACGGTGCGCGCAATTTGCCCACGTCAAACACCGCCTCCACCGCGCAACTGTCCGCGCCCGCGCGAATAAGCGTGCGATCCGCGCGCTGGCCGAGCGCGAGATTGAGGGCGCCGATGATGATGGATTTGCCCGCGCCAGTCTCGCCGCTGATGGCGTTGTAGCCGGCCTGAAGCTCCAGCGTCAGGTCGGCGACGAGCGCGAGGTTTTTAATCCGCAGCGTGGCGAGCACGGAGGAAGTGTTGCGTGGGGCGCGAGGGTTGGGCAAAGTTTTTTCCACGAGAGTGATGAAGAACAAATTTCAAATTCCAAAGTCCAAATCCCAAACAAGCTCCAAATCCCAACCTCCAAATTTCAAGACCAGTGATGCCGAGTCCGCGGGCCAATGGGAGCTTGGAGCTTGGAATTTGTTTGGGATTTGGACTTTGGACTTTGGATTTTAACCCATGTCCTTCTCTTTCACCTTCCTCGGCTCCGGCACCTCCCAAGGCGTCCCCATCATCGGCAAAGAATATCCGCCCGCCTTTCTCGCCAACCCGAAGAACCATCGCACGCGGCCCTCGATCTACATCGAGAGTGCGAGCGCGAAGCTCGTCATCGACACCACGCCGGAGTTTCGCATCCAGTGTCTGCGCGAGAACATCCGCTCCCTGGACGCGGTGGTCATCACGCACGCGCACGCGGATCACATCATGGGGCTGGATGACTGCCGGCGCTTCTGCGATTTGCGCGGCGGACGATTGCCGGTCTATGCGGATGAAGTGACGATGGGCGCGCTGCGCCGGGTGTTCGCCTACGCGTTCGCGGACGGGCCGATTCCCAAAGGCTACTTCATGCCGGATGCGCGCATCATCACGGGTGCGTTTGAAATTGGAGATTTGAAACTCACACCATTCGCGCTGCCGCACGGGCGTTTTCAGTCCCTCGGATTTGTCTTCGAGCAGGGCACGCGCAAGCGCCTCGCCTACTTCAGCGACTGCAAGGAAGTCACGGACGAAGCGGTTCACGCGGCGCGCGGCGTCGAAGTCGCGGTCATTGATGCGCTGCGCTACGATCCGCATCCCACGCACATGTGCCTCGACGAGGCGCTGACGGCGGCGCGACGTATCGGCGCGGAGCGGACGTACTTCACGCATTTGACGCACGATTACGATCACGACGTGGCGCAGGCCGAACTGCCGGAAACTGTGGCGTTGGCTTACGACGGACTGCGGGTAGAATTTTCCGCATGACGAAATGGATTTGCAGTGTGGCCGCGCTGTCGTTGGGACTCACGCTGACGGCGCGCGCCGCCAGCGCCGGCGATTCGGTGGCCGTGGTCTATAACAAAAACCTGCCCGCCTCGAAGCAACTCGCCGAGCATTACGCCGCGCGCCGGACGATTCCGGCCAGCCAGCTTTTCGGCGTGGATGTGGACGCCGCTTCCGAGGTCATCACGCGCGCGGAATTTCGCAGCAAGATGGAGAAGCCCATCTTCGACTGGCTCGTGAAGGAAAAACTGTTCTCGCCCAACAAAACCAAACGCAAAGCCAGCGACACCGACTACCGCGCCATCGCGCAATCCAAGATTCGTTACCTCGTGCTCTGCTACGGCGTGCCGCTGAAGATCGCCCGCGACCCCGCGATCAGAGAGCCGGGCGAGGAGAAAGTGGTAGAGCAATTGCGTGGACGCAACGAGGCGGCGGTGGACGCCGACCTCGCCATGCTGCCGCTCAGCCGCCAGGAAGGTCTCGCGCTCACCGGCCCGATGGGCAACGTGTTTTATCTCGCCAGCAACTCGTTTGCGTTCCACCCGACGAACGGCATTCTCATGGTCGCGCGGCTCGACGGCCCGACTGTGGAGATCGCGCGTGGTCTCGTGGACAAGGCGCTGGAGGCGGAGTCGAACGGCCTGTGGGGCCGGGCCTACATCGACGCGCGAGGCATCACCAACGGAACCTACAAACTGGGCGACGACTGGATGCACGCCTCTGCGGCCATCACGCGACGGCTGGGGTATGAGACCGTGCTGAATGATCAGGAGGCGCTTTTTCCCACCGGTTTCCCGATGAGTCATCTGGCCTTTTACGCGGGCTGGTATGATGTGCATCCGACCGGCGCGCTCGCCGCTTCGACGATGGAGTTCATGCCTGGGGCTTTTGCGTATCACCTCCACTCGTTCAGTGGTGCCACGCTGCGCTCGACCAATCAATATTGGGTCGGGCCGCTGCTGGCGAAGGGCGCGACCATCACGATGGGCAGTGTGGATGAGCCGTATCTGGCCGGCACGCCGAACATCGCGGCCTTCCTCGAACGGATCGGGTTCCGGCGCTGGACGTTTGGCGAGGCGGCTTACGCCGCGCAAAGTTCACTCTCCTGGCAGACCACGGTGGTGGGCGATCCGCTGTATCGACCCTTCGGCCAGCCGCCAGACGCACTGCACTTCAAACTAGAACGGGAAAAGAGTCCGCTGGTGGCGTGGTCGCATCTGCGTGTGGTGGGCTTGAACGAGGCCACCGACTTGCCCGTCAACGAACTGATCAAATATCTGGAGGAAGATTTTTGGGCGGTGACCACCAACAGCGCCGTCTTGCTCGAACGGCTCGGACACCTGCGAGTGAAGGCGCAACAACTGGCCCCGGCGGCCGCAGATTTGGCCGCCGCTTTGAAATTAAACCCCTCGCCGCAGCAACGACTCTGGCTGCTGGATGCGCTCGCCCAGTTTCAAGCCGGGCTGGGTCGTTCACAGTCCGCCTCCGACACGTACCAGCAACTGCTCACCGCTGCGCCGGACTATTTTGACGCCGCAAGAGTGAACAGTGAACTAGCCCGCCTGGCGCGCGAGTTCGGCCGCAAGGACGACGCGGAGAAATTTGAGAAAGAAGCGAAGCGGCTGGGTGTTCCGCCGAAGTGAATCATGTGGCGGCAAGCATCTCTGCTTGCCAGTGAGCCGTGGCTTCCAGCCCGGCGGGAAAGGCGAAAGTTGCGCGGAGGCGTTCTCATTTTCGGGAACCTTTCTCCCTTCCACACTTTTTCCGGGCGGCTGGAAGCCGGCCCTCACTGGCGGGCAGGGATGCCCGCCGCCACTGCACTGCATGAACCGCTCACGCCGTCACCGGTTCCGGCTCCGCCCACTTGCCGTGTTCCTTGATCAGATCGACGAGCCGCTCCACGGCTTCCGCCTCGGGGATGTTGAACTTCACGGGCTTGTGCCCGATGTAGAGATTGATCTTGTTCGGCGCTCCGCCCACGTAGCCAAAATCCGCGTCGGCCATCTCGCCGGGACCGTTCACGATGCAGCCCATGATGGCGATCTTCACGCCCTTCAAATGCTGCGTGCGCTCTTTGATGCGCGCGGTCACCGTTTGAAGATTGAACAGCGTGCGGCCACAACTCGGGCAGGCCACGTAATCGGTCTTGAAAGAGCGGCAGCCCGCCGCCTGCAAAATGTTGAACGCCAGCCGCAGGGATTGCCCGCCGCCCGCCTCGCCGCGCACGAGAATCGCATCGCCAATGCCGTCCGTCAGCAGCGCGCCAATGACGACCGACGCGCGGAGCAGGGCAATCTTCGGCCACAGCGGCGTCTCCGGGAATACGAACAGGTCTTTGAGCATTATCGGATTGTTCGAGCCGAGGCGCTTCAACTTCGCTGCCAGCAGGCGGAACGCCGCGATGGGTGGCAGCGTCACACCGTCTTTCACGGTGATGAGCTGCGTCGCGCAATTCACCGTGAAGTCTTCGGTCGGATCGACTTCGAGAAGGTTCAGGTCTTCGTACACCGCCTCGGGTCGCACGTCGTCCTTCGGGCGGATCTTCGGCGCAACCTTGTCGAACGTCGCGCGGGTGACGACGACGCGGATGAGTTGCTCGCCGCCGCATTTCACGCTGTCGCTCAAATCAATCTCCGGCGTCTCGCGGCGCTCGAAGGCGAATGGGTTGTAGCTGGGTTGAGTGTTGACGGTTGAGAGTTGAGAGCCGGTCAGCAACGGAATCTGTTCGAGCAGATCGTTGCACACCTCGATTTCGCGCGGGGAATCTTCCGTGAGCGAAACGCGGATGGTGTCGCCCAGTCCGTCGCAGAGCAGGGAACCGATGCCGATGGCGCTCTTGATGCGTCCGTCTTCGCCCTCGCCGGCCTCGGTCACGCCGAGGTGCAGCGGGTAATTCCAGTCCGGCCCGAGTTCATCCAGCCGCGCCGCGAGCAGGCGGTAGCACTCGATCATCACCTTCGGGTTCGAGGACTTCATCGAGAACTTGAAGTTGTGGAAATCCTGCGCGCGGGCGATGCGGGCGAACTCCAGCGCGCTCTCG
>JBBQYK010000380.1:0-4629 GCA_038208765.1 Verrucomicrobiota bacterium | reverse complement strand
CTCGCAACGCAAGCCGGTGAGCAGCGAGACGCGGCTGGGATTGCAGACCGGATACTGCGCGAAGGCCTGGTCGAAGCGCACGCCACGCGCCGCGAGCCGGTCAAGGTTCGGCGTCTTCAACGTCGGCCGCGTGAACACGCCCCCCACGTCGCGCAAGTCGTCGGCCATGATGAAGAGCACGTTGAGCTTCTTCGCGGGCGGTTCGGCGGCGAAGAGTTGGCTGCAAAAGAACGCGGAGAACGCAAAGAGGAATAGGATGGTTTTCATTGGGTCATGTGAAAGTCAGGAGTTCAAACGCCACAGCGTGAAGTTCAGCACGGCGGCAAAGCTCACCCATGCGAGGTAAGGTGCGAGCAGCCACGCGGCGACGCGGTGGACGGGACGAAAGGCGGCAATCGTCGCGGCGATGGCCAACACCCGGCACACCAGCGCGATCATGGACGTAAGTGCGCAGGTTCATTTCCATGAAGTTCGAAAGGCCAGGCACGGCGGGCAGGAACCGTGGCCGGATGTTCTGCATGAAGAACGGGACAATGCCCAGGTAGGCTTTGCCCGCGAACGTATCCACGAACAGTCCTTCGGGCAGCGTTCGCTGAATCTCCGCCACGGAAAACTCCCAGTGCAGGAAGAGCAGGTCGCGCCATTGCTGAAACATCACCGCCCGCGCCGGTGGGCGCAGCCGCAGGGCGAGACGCCCGGCCTCGTCGGGTAGGCGCGGCATTGGTGTGGTTACGTTCACGGGCAAAAACCTTAGTTGGAAAGCTGTTCAGAAACAATTCAGAGTGAAGCGGAGGCAAATCTCCGAACGCGAGTTTGCGTTGCACTGAAACACCAACATACTTTCTTCAAATGACTCCACGGGATCAACGGGCTGGCTCCATCTGGGGTGCCTTTATTGGCGACGCTCATGCCATGCCGGTGCATTGGTATTATGATCGCGCCGCGCTCCATCGCGACTACGGGGTGGTGCGGGATTATCTTGCGCCGCGAAATCCGCATCCCGACAGCATCCTCTGGCGCTCGGAATACACGCCGCTCAATGAACGCGGCGAGATTCTGCACGAGCAGGCGCAATACTGGCGGCAGCGCGGCATTCACTATCACCAGTTCCTGCGCGCCGGCGAAAACACGCTCAACCTCCAACTCGCCCGCGTGCTCCTCGACTCTTTCAGCGCGCTTGGGCGCTACGACGCGGAAGATTATCTTCACCGCTACCTCGACTTCATGCTCACGCCGGGCCGGCATCGCGATACCTATGTCGAGGAGTGTCACCGGAAATTCTTCACGGCCTACGCGCGCGGCACCAAGCCGCGGAAGTGTGGCGGGAGCGACATTCACATTGGCGGCCTGGCCCACGTCGGCGTGCTCTGCGCGTTCGGCGGCGAGGATGTCGCCGCCACGAGGGAAGTCGTGCGTGAACATGTTCAGCTCACCCATCGTGCGCCGGAAGTGTTGAAGGCCGCCGATTCGTTGGTCCAGATTCTCGGCGCGGTGGTCGCGGGCGGCGCGTTGCGCGAAGCCATCTTCACCCACGGCAGCGACTGGCTTTCCCCGCGCATCGCCCAGCAGTGGTCGCGCGAGCCGGATGAAGTTGTCATCGGCCAACGCGTCAGTCCCGCCTGCTACATCGCCGATGCCTTTCCCGCCTCGCTGTATCTCGCGTGGAAATATGCGGACGACTTTGAAGCGGGCATCATCGCCAACACCAACCTCGGCGGGGACAACTGCCATCGCGGCGCGGTAGTGGGAGCGTTGCTCGGCGCGGCTGCGGGCACGAGCCGCATTCCGGCGAAGTTCTGCGAGGGACTGCACGATGCCGCAGTCCTGCGTCGTGAGTTCTCCTCGTTGGCTTCGTGATGCGGGCCAATGTTTGCCTTTGAGTTCCACCACGCTAAGATTTTCGCAATGACGATGGAATCTACTGCCCGCACCTTTCCTGAGTTCAGCCTCGCACGTTTGCTCAAGACGGTGTTCGAACCCAAGCCTGGCCAGCGCATCGGCATCTTGATCGATCTGGCTGACCCAAAGCAGATCGCGAACTTTGACTTCCTCAAGGACGACGCATTGACGATTCAGCGTCACGCGCATGATGTGTTCTATCTCGGTCTGAAGAACGGAGTGCTCGCGGAGCTGGGTCTCGTAGGTGGGGAGATATTCGCCTACCAGATCACAGGTGGCAGCAACCTCGACCTGCCCGACGACGCGTGGACGCCCGAAGGACGCCAAGTCAGCCTCGCGAAGGATGTTTATCCGAACTTCGATATTCTGCTCTGCATCTCGACCTTCTCGGCCACCGCGCCGCTGACCGCGTTCGCCAAGCAGTTTGGTTTTCGTGGCGCGACACTTCATGGAGTCAACCCGATCATCCTCCGCACCGGGCTGGCCGTGGACTACAACGACGTCAGCCGCGAGGCCGAGAAGCTGCGTCTGGCGATGACCCGCGCCGACGCGTTCGAGATCGACTTCGAGGTGATGGATCGCAAAGCCACTTTGAAGCTGTTGTGCAATCGCCAGGAGGCGCAGAAGAGCCACGGCCTGTGTCGCGGCGACAAACCCGATGTGGCGAATCTTCCGGCGGGCGAAGTTTATTTTGTGCCGACCGGCGCGGAAGGACAGTTCCCCCGGCGCTATTCCGACGGCAGCATCGGACTGTTGAATGTCACCGGCGGGCGGATTCAGAAGGCGAACTTCGTCTCGGGCAATCCCGCGACCATCGCCGCGCACAATTCTCTTCTCACTTCTGATCCGGCGACGGGCGAACTCGGCGAGTTGGGCTTTGGCACGCAGGATCTGCCGCCCTCGGGCCGCGACATCCAGGACGAAAAAATCCTCGGCACACTGCATGTGGCCACGGGCCGCAGCGATCATCTTGGCGGACATCTGACTCCAGAAATGTTCAAGGTCGCGAAGAACGCCACGCATGATGACATCCTGTTTTCGCCGACCAAGACGCCGGAGATTCGCGTCCCTCAAGCTCGCATGTTCCGCGACGGCAAGAGCGAGGTGGTGATCGAAAATTATCGTCCGGCTCCCTACCTGCAACACGCGCTGGCCTCGTGAACGCCTCCGACTTTTACGAAACCGAGCGGGCGCTCTCCGAGTATCTGCTCTTCCACTACGGGACGCCGGCGCAGATTATGCCCTGGCCTTTCGGCCCCGCGACCGCCCTCGAATACCCGGCACGCTGCGTCTCCGAATGCATCGACACTGCCCGTCTGCCCACCCAAGCGCGCGCGTTGGATCTCGGCTGCGCGGTCGGGCGATCCACGTTCGAGCTGGCGCGGCATTGCTCTGAATTGATCGGCATTGATTACTCGCACCGGTTCATCGAAGTCGCACGACACCTGCAGCAGCAGGGTTCAATCTCCTACGTTTACGCCGAGGAAGGAATACTCACCACGCCCGTCACGGCGCTGGTGCCTGCCGGGATTGAGCGCCACCGGGTGAAGTTCGAGCAAGGTGACGCTCAGGCGTTGCGTCTCGATCTCGGGACATTCGACGTGGTGCTCATGGCGAACCTGGTGGATCGACTGCGCGATCCCCGCCGCTGCCTGGACTCGCTGCCCGCCTTGGTGCGGCCAGGCGGTCAATTGATCCTGACCACGCCTTGCACCTGGCTTGAGGACTACACCGCGCGGCCGCAGTGGCTGGGCGGCTTCGAGGAAAATGGACGCCCGGTTCGAACGCTCGAAACGCTCCAAGCCGTGCTCGAACCACAGTTCACTCTCGCTCGAGCGTTGGACCTGCCTTTCCTGATCCGAGAGCACGCGCGCAAGTTCCAGTGGAGCGTCGCGCTGGCCACGGTCTGGATTCGGCGCTGAAGCAAGTCCGCCAAAAGAACGCTCGCTCCATTCACCCGGTCGCGCTTCAGTAGTCGGCCTGCGCATGAACCGAACACGAATCCTCATCACCGTGGCGGCGTTCCTCGCCACGTTCGCCTGCCTGCTGGTGCCGGACCTCAAGGCCAGCCCGGCGGTTCTCTGGCCAAGCGTGCTCGCGGTCGGACTGGCCTTCCTCACTCGCGACATTTATCTCTCGCTCTTTCTTGGCGCGTTCAGCGGGGCGTTGCTGCTGCACGGCGGAAATCCATGGACCGCGTTTCACGATCTGTTGATCGGACGGCTCATCCCTTCCCTCGTTGATCGATGGAACATCAGCGTGCTGATCTTCACTCTGATGATGGGCGGATTCGTCGAAGTGCTCAGTCGCAATGGCGGCATGACGGCGCTCACCGAGCGGGTGATGGGACAATCGCGGAGTCCACGCCGCGCCGCGCTGGGCGCGTATTTTATGGGCTGGCTGGTGTTCTTTGACGGCCTCGCCAGCTCCATGTTGGTCGGGAAAACGTTGCGTCCCATCGCCGATCGCGCCGGTCTCTCGCGCGAGAAACTCTCGTTCATCGTGGACTCCACTTCCTCCCCCATCGCGGGGCTGGCCTTGCTATCGACGTGGGTGGCTTACGAGATGTCGGTCATCCGCCAGGGCCTTGTGAACACCGGCGACACCGCGCTGGCCGAAGCGGTCGCACCTTTCTCCTGGCTCGTCTTGAGCCTGCCCTTCCGGTTCTACAACTGGTTCATGCTGCTGCTGGTCTTCCTGCTCATCTGGCTCATGCGCGATTGGGGTCCG
>JBBQYK010000379.1:0-4632 GCA_038208765.1 Verrucomicrobiota bacterium | reverse complement strand
TGAGGCGAATCGGACCTCACACCCAGGGCTTTGCCCTGGGCTGTCGAATGGCGGCCTTTCAGGCCTGGACTTGCGTCTGCTCCGGGCAGAAGAAGATGAACACGCGGACTCGGCGGTCCGCGCTCCACTGAACATGCAACGCCTGCTCACCATCACTTGGCTCACCTGGAAAGCCGCGCTGCGTTTCCGGCTTTTCTGGGTCATCGCGGTGCTGCTCATCGGCTCGGTGATCGTGCTGCCGCTGGTCATTCGCGACGACGGCACGGCGCGCGGGTTCACGCAGATTTTGCTGACCTACACGTTGAGTGTGGTCACGGCGTTGCTGGGGCTTTGCACGCTCTGGCTTTCGTGCGGCACGCTGGCACGGGACATCGAGGAGAACCAGATGCAGATGGTGTGCGTGAAGCCGGTGGCGCGCTGGCAAGTCTGGCTGGGCAAATGGCTGGGCATCGTGAGCCTCGACGCGGTGCTGCTGGCGCTGGCGGGTGCGTGCATTTTCTTTCTGCTTCAATTCCGCGCCCAGGAGTTGCCGCCGGCGCAGCAGAAAATTTTACGCGAGGAAGTCTTCGTCGCGCGCGGCTCGATCAAGGAACCGCAGCCGGATTTGGAACAGCAGGTGGAACAGGTGTTCCGCGAGCAGACGAAGGGGACGCCGGTGAACAATCCGGCGGCGGCCGCGGCGGCGAAGGAAATCATCCGCGAGCGACTGAAGGTGAGCGGACTCATGCCGAACACGATGCGGCGGTGGACGATGAACTTGGGCTACCGGACGGCACTGCTGCGCGACGAGCCGTTGTTCGTGCGAATCAAATTTCACGCCGCGAGCACGAACATGCTCGGCACGTTTCGCACGGTGCTGGACGTGGGCGATCCGAACTCGCCGCTCCATGACCGGCAGTATCTTTCGCTCTCGGACAACACGTTCCACGAAATCAAAATCGCGCCCAACCTCTGGGACGAAAAGGGCGTGCTGACGGTGAACCTGGAAAACCGCGACAACGTGATGATCATCGTGCCGAATGACGAGGGCTTCGAGATTCTCTATCGCGAGGGCAGCTTCGGGACCAATTTCATCCGCGCGCTGCTCATCATCCTGTTCTGGCTGGCGCTGCTCGCGTCGCTGGGCTTGGCGGCGGCAAGTTTTCTGTCGTTCCCGGTCGCGGCGTTTGTTTCCGCGAGCCTGATGCTGGTCGCGCTGTCGAGCGGCACGCTGGCGTCGGTGGTCGAGTCGGGCACGATCATGGGCGTGAACGAGGAGACGGGCGAGGTCGGCCAGTCGGTGGTGGATGCGCCGGTGGTGCTGCTGTTCAAGGCGATGCTCTCGATTTTCAAAATGGTGGAAGGCTACTCGCCGGTCGATGCGTTGAGTTCGGGCCGCAGCATCGAGTGGATGACGGTGGCGGCGGCGTTTGCTCAAATCGTGCTGGTGCTCGGCGGCGTGGTTGCGCTGTTCGGCATCGCCATGTTCACGCGACGCGAACTGGCGGCGGGGAACACGGGGGGATGATGAGCACTTTCATAACAACAGGCTGTTTGAAGTTATCCGCCTTGGTGGCGCGCGGAAAATCCAAAATCCAAAATCCAAATCCCAAACAAATCCCAAACTTCAAACTCCAAATCCCTCGGCGAGGTTCCGCGTACGGTGCTGCCGGGGCCGGCGTGCCTCCGTTGGAATTTGGGCGGTTGAAATTTGTTTGGGATTTGGGATTTGGGATTGGGAGTTTGCTGCCGCCGACGCGGCGAAAATTCAAGGCATGAATTCACGCCTCAAAAAATGTCTGCTCTTGGCCCTCGCCGCCGCGCTGCTCACGGCGAACGGCTTCCTGCTGCCCGTGCTCAATCGCGAGCGCGGCGCGCTCGGCATCACGCGCCTCGAACCGCTGGAGAACGCGCCGCCCATGCTCGCGCTGACTACGCAGGTGCTGGGCGGCTTTCGTGGACTGATTGCGAACGCGCTGTGGATTCGCTCTACGCAGCTTCAGGAGGACGGGAAGTATTTCGAGATGGTCCAGCTTGCGGACTGGATCACGAAGCTGGAGCCGCACATCACCACGGTCTGGACGGTGCAGGCGTGGAACATGGCCTTCAACATCTCGGTGAAATTTCCCGACCACGCCGACCGCTGGCGCTGGGTGCAGCGCGGCATTGAGCTGCTGCGCGACGACGCCATTCGTTACAACCCCGACCAGCCCATGCTCTACGGCGACCTCGCGTGGATGTTCCAGTTCAAGATGGGCCAGAACATGGACGACGCGAACCTCTACTACAAAGCCGCGTGGGCCCGCGAGATGATGCAAGTCCTGCAAGGTGTGGGTGGACGCTTCGACGGCTTGATCAATCCGCAGACGCCGTTGCAGCAGGAGCAGGCGCGCGTCTTGCGGACGAAATACAAAATGGACCCGCTCAAGATGCGCGAGCTTAACGAGCGTTACGGCCCGCTCGACTGGCGACTGCCCGAGGCACACGCGATTTACTGGGCCAGCGTGGGCCTGGACAAAGCGCGCAAGGACGAGGACGTGCGGAAGCTGCGCACGGCGATTTACCAGAGCATGAACCTGTCGTTTCAACGCGGACGGCTGATGCTGAGTTCCAACGCGCCGCCGAGGTTCCTGCCGAATCTGGAAATCATTCCCAAGGTGGACGCGGCGTTTCAGGAGCAGATGGCCAACTCGCCCGCGATGCTGACCAACGGCATCAGCAAGGCGTACCGGAATTTCCTGCGCGACGTGCCGTATCAGTATTACATCGTGAACCGCACGCGTGACGCGGAACTCTGGCTGCGCACGCTGCGTCAGAAGTTTCCTGAATCCGTGCCCGCTGATGTGACGCTCGCGGAGTACGCCGTCATCCGTGCGGAGATGCAGACCGTGGATCAGCGGCAAGCTTACATGGCCGGATTGATGCAAGCGTTCATCGTGAACTCGTTTCGCGCCGAGTTGGACGATCAGCGGGAAGACGCGCAGGAATACATGCGCCGTGCGCAGGAGTTGTATGCCGCTTACCACCAGCGGACGAAGGGCAACATCCGCATCGCGATTCCGACCGTGAACGAGATTCAAAACTTCGTCGCCGACCAAATGCTCGCGCCGGACAGCGGACTGGGGCCGGAGGAAAAAGCGCGGCTGCGTACGTTGCTCGGACGTCCTGCGCCCGCGCCCGCGCCAACGCCAGGGCCGGTGAAGCCGCAATGAGCAGCGCCGCCTTTCCCCGCCTCCTGATGCTCCTGCTCGCCGGCCTTTTTCTCTGCGGCTGCGGTGAAGTTTCTCAAGCTCGCCGCACGGTGCAGAAGGTCGGCGCGGAGCCGTTGCGAAAGGAAACGCTCGCCGTGTGCCGCGAAGGTTTCGCGCGCGGCGGAGTGAGCGCCGTGGCCAAGGAGCAGTGGCCGGAATCCGCGCGCGCTTTCGAGGCGCTCAATTTGTTTGCCGAGCCGGATGGCGCGTATCTCCTCCTCGACAGCGACGCGGACGGCGAGCGCGGCGTGTATCTGCCGCGCATTCTTTCCGAGACCGACCCGCTGTGCAGTCCGAAGCTCACGCATGTGAAACTCGGGGCGGGTGTTTATTGGTACGACCGCAAGCGGCTCTGATCGTCCGTCAGCGGTTAAAAGAGTCCCACCTTCCCCAGACGCTGGATCAATTTTCGGTTCGGCCGTTCCCCAAACCATCGCTCAAGGCTCTGCGCCACCGTCGGGCCGGCGCTCGCGGTTAACCGGGCCGGCGGTGCCCCCGCCAAGTCATCGAGATTCTTGAACGTGCGCGCCAGTGCTTGCGCCACGCCCGCATCCACCTGCGGAATGCCCAGCCCCGCGAGCAGCCGCCACCAGTCGCGCGTCTTGCTTGTGCCGATGACGGCGAGAAAATCTTTCGCGGTCGCCTCAGTCATGCCCTCCAGTTCCATCAACTCTCCGAACTTGAGCCGGTAAAAATCCGCCACGTCCAGCACCAGCCCGCGCGTGACCAGTTGCGTGATCAATTTTTCATCCGCGCCCGCGATATCCATCGCCTCCGGCGCGCACCAACGCGTCAGCCGCGCGCGGACTTCGACCGGGCAGTCGGGATTCTCACAACGCCAGGCACCGCTGGCGTCGCCGAGGGTCACGGACAAAATCATTTCCGGCGGACACGTCATCTGCAAATCAATCGGGACAATCCCGTCCGCGCTGCGGATGAAATTGTCCCGCTTGCCGTCGAGCAGCACGACGGCGCTGGCCGGATGACGCCAGCCGAAGAACGACTGCGGAACCGGCTCGAAGCCCAGTCCCTTCATCCGCTCCGCAATTTCAGCTTCGCCGGGGTGCGGGTTTTCCCAGTCGTCGGCCTCGATCCACGGCTGCGAAGTGATGATGGAAATTCCTCCCGCCGGCTGGCCGATGATGAACGAGGGACCACTGGAAATGCCGAGTCCCTCCAGCCGAAGGTCGTCGCAGAAGAAGCGGTTTTGCAGCAGACAGCGGGTCAGATATTCGAGCGGCGTGGCCGGGGATTGTTTCCAGCGGCCGTCATCCAAACGCGGGATGAAACCGTAGGTTCCGGCGTGAGTTTTCTTGATGGCCCGGTCGTCTTCGGTGCGAAACCGCACTTCGTTTTCCGCCGAACTGGCACACACCAGCGGGTGCTGGAGCCAGCTTGCCTC
>JBBQYK010000378.1:0-4632 GCA_038208765.1 Verrucomicrobiota bacterium | reverse complement strand
ATGGAATGGTTGGGATACAGTTCCACGATGCGTTGCAGGGTCGCGGCGGCGGCCTCGGTCTGGCCGGTGAGTTCGATTTGCAAATCGGCCAGCAGGTTCAGCCAGCGCGCGATGTGCTTGGGGGATTCACCCGGCTGGGCCACGAGCAGTTCGATTTGCTCGGCGGCGAAATCAATCCGCCCGTAGATGCGCGCGTAAAGAACGGCCAGCCGCTCGCGCGCCTCCTGATCCTGCGGATGCACTTCAAGGTGCGCGACAAGTTGCTTCGTCTCTTCCTTCGGGTCCTGCACCTTCGGCAGCAGATGCTCCTGCGATTTCAGCAGGCCGAGATACTCGACGCCCGGCTTCAACTTCACCGTGGACGGCTCGCGCGCGGCGATGAGTTGATCCGTGCTGGCCAGGTGCGCGATGCGGTTCGCGGCCACGCGCTCGAACTCGGTGTCCGGCAGCAGTTCGCGGATCTTTTCCAGCGCGCCCCGTGCGGCCTCGGCGTCCTGCGCGTATTTGAGCTGCCAGTCCGCCAGCGTGTTCAGCGCGAAGGCGAGGTTGGCCGGAGATTGTTTCGGTTGCGTGCAGAGGCGGTGCACGTCGGTCTCTGCGGCCGCGAGGTCGTTCAGATTTTCCGCGTGGATTTCGGCGATCATCATCTGGCCGGTGAAGTCGTTCGGGAATTTCTGCAACTGCTCCTGAATGGCGTAGAGCGATTCGCGATACTTGCCGCGCTTGCGCAAGCCTTCGGCGGTGGAATAGAGCGGCATTGGATCTGGCTCCTCGTTGCCGCCATCAAGCGCGGAGAGAATGGGGCTGAACAGCAAGTGTCCGATGCTCGGCGCCCAGACAAAGGACAGAATCACTCCCACCGCGACACAGGCGAATGGCACGACCAACGCCCCGTAGCCGCCCTTCGTATCCATGCCAAACCAAAACAACCCGCCCGCCACGACCAGCGTGACAAGCCACTTCACGACCAGCCGCGTGGGGTCTTCAGATTTTTTCAGCGCACGGACGAAGGTGTAGATGATGAGTCCAACAATGCCGAGGACCACGAACGCAAGCAGGGCGATGCGAAGTGGCTGCGGCATGGCTCACCTTTCAGGAAACTGAAAGCGCAGCCGGGTGCTGGTCTTGGCGCGCACGTTGCGGATTTCCATTTCGCGCACCTCCCAGCGGCCCGCGATGCGCTCGAAATCTTTGATCTCAAATTCTTTGACCAGGCCCTTGCGGTCATAAGCCTCGGCCAGGAGCACGCCGGGCGTTCCCTCCGCGCGGGCGTCCTGCGGAATCCAGGAGAGCACGTTGGAGTAGAGCGTGATGTGCGCCGGGCGGCTCTCCAGCACATCGCAGCCCTGGCTCTTCCGCATCTGACGGAAGGCGAGCGACTGGATCGGCCAGTGGAAAAATTCGAGGCCGAGATCGAGCAGCGAGAAATCGGAGCCGGCAAAACTGTTCGTCGCGGCGTCGCCCCGAAAAATCGTCACGCGCTCGCCGTGCCGCCATTCGTATTGGTTCGGCTCGCCGGGAACGTGTCGGATGGTCAGCACTTCCACCGGCCCGTTCGTCGGACGCGCTTCGTAGATCGAAGTCCAGTTGCTGCTCGTAACGGTGACGGTGCTTTTGAGCGGCACTTCGCGCGGTGGCTGGCCGGGCGCTTTGAGTTGGAGCACGGCGGTGAGGCTGGTGTTCTCCGCCGGAGCCACGGCGAGGAGTTCACGCGCGAGCTTCTGGCCTTCGACGGGATCGTTGATGGGCGTTGGCGAGGCGGCGTGGAGCGTGCCGGGCGTCAGGCCAATTGAAATCGTGGCGCAGAGAACGACCCAAGCCGCGCGGCAGCGCGGCCCTACCCCGCGTTGCGACGCGAGGCCGGTAGGGCCGCGCTGCTGCGCGGCTTCGGGTGACGACGAGAGAGCCGCTTTCATTTGCTCTCTTTGACGAGGGCTAGCGAAACAAGCTGCGCAATATCTTTCACGAAATGTGCCTTCATCGTCTTCCGCACTTCGTCGGGGACTTCGAGCCAGTCGTTGCGATTGCCTTCGGGCAGCAGCACGGTCGTGAGTCCGGCGCGCGCGGCGGCCAGAATTTTTTCTTTCACGCCGCCTACTTTCAGCACGCGGCCGCGCAGGCTGATCTCGCCCGTCATCGCCACATCCGAGCGCACCAGCCGTTTCGTCAGCAGCGAGGTGAGCGCCACGGAAATCGTCGAGCCAGCGCTCGGCCCGTCCTTCGGCGTCGCGCCGGCGGGAACGTGAATGTGAATGTCCGACTTGTCGTAATCCGTGAGATCGATGCCCAGGCGCTTGCTCTGGCTGCGGATGAAACTGAGCGCGGTCTGCGCGCTTTCCTTCATCACGTCGCCGAGCGAGCCGGTGAGAATGAGCGCGCCTTTGCCCGGCATCCGCGTGGCCTCGATGAAAAGTATTTCCCCGCCCACCGGCGTCCACGCGAGGCCCATGGCGATGCCGTACTCGGTAATCTTCTCCGCCATCTCCGAGGTGAACTCCGGATGGCCGAGATATTTCTGCAACGACTCCGGCGTGATGGTGATGGTGCCGCTACGCGCGCGTGACGAGACGATCTTGCGCGCGACCTTGCGCGCCAGCGATCCGATCTCGCGTTCGAGCTGCCGCACGCCGGCTTCGTGGGTGTAATCTTGGATCAGTTTCTTCAGCGTCGGGTCGGGAAATTTCACCTCGCGCTTCTTGAGTCCGTGTTCCTCCAGCTGGCGCGGGACAAGATGGCGTTTGGCGATCTGAACTTTCTCCGGCGCGGTGTAGCTGGGAATGCGGATCACCTCCAGCCGGTC
This sequence comes from Verrucomicrobiota bacterium, assembly GCA_038208765.1. Lineage (GTDB taxonomy): Bacteria > Verrucomicrobiota > Verrucomicrobiia > Limisphaerales > SIBH01 > JANNGC01. The sequence goes on along the minus strand of JBBQYK010000378.1, from coordinate 1,832 downwards.
GCGCAGCGCGGCGTGAATTGGATCGAGCCAGTTCGCGGTAGTGATGAAGAGCACCTGCGACAGGTCGAACGGCAAATCGAGATAATGATCGCTGAACGTGCTGTTCTGCTGCGGGTCGAGCACTTCGAGCAACGCCGCCGCCGGGTCGCCGCGAAAGTCGGAGCCGATCTTGTCCAGCTCATCAAGCAGGATGACCGGGTTGCGCGTCTCGACACGGCGCATGGTTTGAATGATGCGGCCCGGCATCGCGCCGACGTAAGTGCGGCGATGGCCGCGAATCTCCGCCTCGTCCCGCAAACCGCCGAGCGAGATGCGCGCGAACTTCCGCCCGAGCGCATCGGCCACGCTTTTGCCGAGCGACGTTTTACCCACGCCGGGCGGGCCGACGAGACAGAGGATGGGCCCTTTCAAATTGCTCTTGAGCTTGATGACCGCCAGGTATTCGAGCAGCCGGTCTTTGACCTTCTCCAGTCCGTAATGCTGCTCGTTCAGAATTTTTTCCGCCGTGCGCAGATCGAGTTTGTCTTCCGTCTTCTTGTTCCACGGCAGGTTGAGCAGCCAGTCCAGGTAGTTGCGGCTGATGGTGTATTCCGCGACGGCGGGCGGCATCTGCGAGAGACGGTCGAGTTCCTTGAGTGCAACTTTCTGCGCGTCTTCGGGCAGCGGGTTTTCTTCGAGCTGCTTGCGGAGGCCGGCGACTTCGCTGGCGGCGGGATCGCCTTCGCCGAGTTCGCGCTGGATGGCCCGCATCTGTTCGCGCAGGAAGAAATCGCGCTGCGTCTTGGCCATCGAACTCGACACGTCGTTCTGAATCTTCGTGCCGATCTGCACGACCTCCAGTTCGCGATCAATCATCGGGCGCAACTGCTGGAGGCGCTCCTTCACGTCCGTCGTTTCGAGCAGGCGCTGGCGGTCCTCGAGTCCGAGGTTCAGGTTCGCCGCGATCAAATCGCTCAACGGCCCCGCCGCCTCGGTGTTGACCGCTGCGATCTTCACCTGCTCAGGGATCGAAGGGGAGAGCTTGATGATCTCGCGGAACTTCTGCGCGACGATGCGGGCCAGCGCGGTGACTTCGGCGTTGTCCGCCGACTCGTCCTTCATCACGGAGAAGCGCGCGCGCAGGTAGGGTTTGCGCGCGGGAAAATCGAGCAGTTTGATGCGCCACAGCCCCTCGATGAGAATCCGGATCGTGTTGTCCGGGAACTTCAGCATCTTCAGCACGCGCGCGCCGCAGCCGTACTCGAAGAGGTCGTCGGGGGAAGGGGATTGAATCTCCGGCTTGCGTTGCAGCACCAGGCCGAGCAGGCGGTCGCCTTCCACCACGTCATCAATCAGCTTGGTGCTCTCCTCGCTCTCGACGAGCAAGGGCAGGACGATGCCGGGAAAAATGACGACGTCGGAAAGGCCGAGGATGGGGAGGGTCGTGGGGAGTTTGCGCGCGGCGCGCGTGATGGCGGTGTCGGAACTGCCGGTCGTTCCTCCTTGCCCGAGGATGTTGATCAACTCGGTGTCCGGCGTCAGCGCTTCGTCAATAGACATGTGATGGCGGCGGCCCTTGAACCCGAACGGATCTGCTACTTTATCTTGCCCGCAAAAATCGCGACGCGCTTGGCCTGGGCGATCTCGCCCTGCGGCACGTCGATGCGCAAAAATCCGTTTTGGTAAGCTGCCTTGGCCTGACTTAAATCGTATCCCGGCGGGAGTTCAATCACGCTTTGAAAGGAACCGTAGTTGATTTCCATGACGAGGAACTTGCACTTGGGCGCGCGGCAGCCGTCGGGGCGGTGGCCGGTGATGGTCAGGCGGTTGCGTTCGACGGTGAGTTCCAAATC
>JBBQYK010000377.1:0-4634 GCA_038208765.1 Verrucomicrobiota bacterium | reverse complement strand
ACGCTGCTCATTGGACTGCCCGCGCTGTTCTGGGGTCTGTCGATCACGTCGGAAAAATCCAAGAAGCCGGCGAAAGGCAAATCTGCCGGCGGTGATCCGCAGCGCGTGAACCGCCTCTCGCTGCTGCTCACGCTGATTGCCGCCGGGTTCTTCACCGGCGTGACGTGGGCACTGGGGCGCGACGGAACCCTGGGCTTCACAGACGGGCTGGTGCTGGTCGGAATATTTCTCTTCTGGCAGGCGGTTCACGTCGTCGAGGTGTTGAAGAAAACCGGGCCGCAGAAGAATCCGTTTGGTTTCATGTTCCTCATCGACCTCGCGCTGCTGCTCGCGGGTGCCTACGCGGTTTACCTCAGCACAGATTTTCTTGTGAGCTGGGTGCGGGGACAGAGCAGCGGATTCATCAAGGAACACATCGGCTGGGTGAGCGGCTGGCTCATGGTCGTGCCGAACGCCATGCTCGCGCTCTACTACGGAGCCACGCGGCGCGCCGAGGTCGTCTATAGCTCGCAAGTGGGCGACGGGCACATCTGCCTCCCGCTCTGCCTCGGAGTGTTTGCGATTTTCCGGCCGATCGCCATGCCGGACTTTTTCCAATTTTCCATGTGGCTGCTGCTCGGGGCGGTCGCGGTGCATTTTCTGTTTATAGCGGTGCTGGGCAGGCTGCCGCGTTTCATGGGCGCGGTGTTCATCGCGGCCTACGCGGTGTTTGTGTGGAAGGGTTTGGTGAAGTGACCGGCAGGGAATTTTTAACCACGGATGGACACGGATAAACACGGATAAAGAATCAGTCCACGAACGGCCTTCCCGTCCGTGTTTATCCGAGTCCATCCGTGGCTAAACTCATTTTGCTCCACAGGCCTGCGCCTCAAGTCGCCCCTGCCCTTGCCGCTAATGCAGATAACTTTTATGACACTTTCGCAATCGCTAGATTCCGTGAAACGCTGCGCCGACCAGATGAATGCCCGCTATGGAAAAACCGTGTTCGACGAGTGGGCCATCATCTCCCTCCAGCGTAGCCAGGAGCGCATCGTCTCCTACGACGGCCCGCGCAAGGAGCACTTCCAGAAGAATTTTGTGAACGACCTCGGCAGCCTGCGCACGGAAGTGCTGCACGCGAAACACGAGCCGGGGCATTTTGATTTTGCCCGGCACGAGACCGGCACGGGCTTCGACGCGTTCGTGTGCGTGGGCGAGGAGCTGTATCTGATCTGCAACCACACCCAGTCGTCGATGCACGAGATCGCGCAGGACGCGCGCTGGCTGGAGGCGCAGAAGCCGTTCGCCGAACTCACCGAGCAATTTCGCGCGCAGCCGCTCGCGGCGTGATTTGCGGAGCGCCGATTTCCAAATCGGCGCGGTTCTCAGCGGCTCGGCCCACGCCGATTTGGAAATCGGCGCTCCAACGGATCACACCTCCAGCACTTTCTCGAACTTCGTCAGGTTCTTCGGCCCGTTGCTGGTGACGAGCGCCATGTCCTCGAGACGCACGCCGCCCACTCCGGGGTAGTAAAGCCCCGGCTCAATGGTCACGACGTGGCCGCTGAGAAGTTTGTCTTCCGTGTTCGCGCCGATGCGCGGCGCTTCGTGGAGTTCCATGCCGACCCCGTGGCCGGTGCCGTGGAAGAAGCCTTGCATCCGCCCGTTGATGCGCCCGGTCTTGAAGCCTTCGGACGCGAACAACTCCTGTACCTTCCCATGAATCTCCACCGCAGAAGCTCCGTGCCGCATCTGACAGAAGGCCATGTTCTGCGCGCGGCCGACCGCGTCATAAAGTTTCCGCACCGCGTCGCCCGCGCGCCCTTTCACCACGGTGCGCGTGATGTCGCCGAAGTAGCCGGTGCGCTGGGAGCGCGGAAAAACGTCGATGACGATCGGCTCACCCGCGCGCAGCCGCCCATGTCCGACGCAATGCGGATCACACGCCTGATCCCCGCCGGCCACGATGGTGTGGCTGGCCACGCCGCCCGCCTGAAGAATCGCCGTGTCGATGATGGCGCGCAGCTTCTCCGACGTGAGCGGATTGTGGCGGTAAATTAACTGGCGGTTCGGCCCGACCTTCGAATTCTTCAGCGCCTGGATTCCTTCGGCCAGTCCGACCTCGGCCATCATCAGCGCGCCGCTGATGCGCTTCACTTCCTCGGCGGACTTGCGCGCGCGCTCCGGGAAAACCGCGCCGCGTTTGACCTTCACCTTCACTTTGAGGGCACGCAGTTCTTCGGCAAGGCCGAGCGGAAAGCTGGCGGGTACGGCCAGCTTGCTGATGCGTCTCTGTCGCAGGAGAAAGCGGATGACGCGCGCGGTGGAAATTTTCTTTTCGCCGTCGCGCTCCATCTGCTTCACGCAGCGCGACCAGGAAATAATCTTGCAACCCTTGGCTTCGCTGCGGGCGCGGTCGATTTCCAGATCGCTCATCACCACGCAGCACTGTCCGCGCAGGCGTAGATAAATAAAAGGGTCCGGCACGAACATGCCCACGGCGTAGAGCATGTCCGCGTCGCGGTCGCTGTCGGCCACGATGAGCAGGTTGTCGGTCATTCAGACTCCGAAGAGCCGTTCGCCGGCATCGCCCAGACCGGGCACGATGTAGCCGTGCGAGTTTAACTTCTGATCCACGGCGGCGGTGAAAATCGGGAGCTGCGGATGCCGCGCGTGCACGGCCCGGATGCCTTCGGGCGAAGCCACAAGGTTCACGATGCGCACATGCTCGGCGCGACGCTCAAACAACAGTTCCAGCGCCGCCAACAGACTGCCGCCGGTGGCGAGCATGGGGTCGATGAGAATGATTTCAAACTTCCGCAAGTCGGCCGGCAAACTTTTGTGATACGGCACCGCCTCCAGTGTTTCCTCCTGCCGCTTCATGCCGATGAAGCCGACGCGCGCGTGCGGAATGAGCTGAAGAATGGACGGCAACATGCCGAGTCCCGAGCGCAGCACCGGCACGAGAACCACTTCGCGCACCAGTTCCAGTCCGTCCGCTTTCGCCAGCGGCGTCTGCACGCGCACCTTTTTCGTGGGGAAGGAACGCGTGGCCTCATAGACCATCAGCGCCGCGACCTCCGCGATGCCGCGCCGGAAATCCTCCGAGCCGGTCTTCGCGTTGCGCAGCCGCGTCAGGTTGTGCTGAACGAGCGGATGCTGGATGACCGTGACGTTTTTCAGCGAGGCAGCGCGAGTGGGCATAGGAAGTAGAGCCGGCCAAGTTGCAGTTGCGGCAAGTCGAGGCCCAGATCGATCTTCAGCGTCTGGGTCTCGCTCTTTCCGAAGAGGCCGAGCAAATCGCCGAGGCCGAACACCGGCTGGTATTGAAGTAAATTGGCGTCGCTGATCTTCGCGAGCTTCTGCGCGCGCGCCACGGCCACGTCGAAATTTCCCAACTCATCGACGAAGCCCTGCTTGAGCGCCTCCTTGCCGGAGAGGATGCGTCCGTCGGCATACTGCACCCAGTTTTCCGTAAGCGTGCGGCCAGGGTCGGCGCTGTCGTTGTTTTTCCTCGCCGCATTCCCGCGGCCTTCGGCCACGATGCTCTTAAACTTGTCGAACGTCTCGTTGACCATCGACTGCACCATGTCGCGCTCCTCCTGCGTGATGTCTTCCTCCTTCTTGTCGAAGCTCAGCATGTCCTTGAACTTTCCGCTTTTGAAGACCTCGGGACGCACGCCCACCTTGTCCATCAAGCCGCGAAAATTGTAGCCGTGCATGATCACGCCGATGCTGCCGGTGATGGTCAGTTCGTTCGCCACGATCCACTGGCACGGCGCGCTGACGTAATAGCCGCCCGACGCCGCGAGACTGCCCATCGCCGCGACGACCGGCTTGCCCGTCTCGCGCTGAAACTTCTCCACGAGATTGTAGATGTCATCGCTCGCCAGCACTTCGCCGCCGGGTGAATTCACTTTGAGAATCACGGCCTTCACGCGCTTGTCCTCCGCCGCGTGTTGGAACTGCTCCTCAATGATCTCGATCATGGTCGGCCCGCCCCGCCCCATGCTCTGCGACGTAATCACGCCCTCAACCGGCACGACCACGATGCGGTTGGCGCTGCCGTTGTCCTCGATCCAATGTTCCTGCAACTGCGGCCCGGTGGGGTGGCCCATGCCCATGCCCCCACCGCCCGCGACCTCGGAGAGAATGGCCAGCGGATTGAACACCAGCGTGAGGACGAGCAGCACGCAGAGGAGGATCGCAAAGACTTTCCAGCCACGCCCGCCACGCGGCGCAGGCGGCGCGTAGGCCGGTTGCTGAAATCGCGGTGGCGCGCTACGGAGTGGCGGAGGCGGAGCGGCCGGTGCGGAGGCGGGCGTAGGCGGCGTGATATTTTCATCCATAGCGCGCGCAAGCTACTGAACGGGAAATGGACGGGCAAGCGCGCAACAGGAAACGAATAAGATTGGAACTGGCAGGCAGTGGAGGTGGGTCGAACTTCCAGCCTGCCCCACGCCGGTTGACCGCCACTTCTAATCACACCCCCGGCCAATGGGTGCGATTGGAAATGGCGGTCAAGACCGGTCGCGTAGCGCAGAATTGCATTCTGCTGTATCGCGGATTTTCAATCCGCAGGCTGATCGAACTTCCAACGCCTTCGCCCTCGCCGACGCCCTGCCGAATGCAATTCGGCGATACAGCAGATTGCA
>JBBQYK010000376.1:0-4679 GCA_038208765.1 Verrucomicrobiota bacterium | reverse complement strand
CCAGTCCACGGCCAGAATCACCAACCCGCTCGCCGGGTGCAGCCAGTACTTCTTGCGCGGCGCGACCGGCGGCTCGTCGTAGCGTTGCAGCCGCACGGGAATTTGCGGCGGCGCCGCGACCGGTTCTGGTTCCGAGTTCATGCCCGCAGGCTACGCGAGACCGGGCGCAATTGTGAATGGAGGATTTTTCGCCGCCGCGGAAAATTGGAATTTGGAATTTGGCCTTTCCCCCAGACTTGGCATTCTCCGTTCATGATTCTGTCGCACGCGGAACTGGAAACCCTTCTCCAGGTCAGGCATCGCTCACCCCACACGCTGCTCGGAATGCACCCGCTCGGTGACGGCTCGGGCGTAGTCGTGCGCGGGTTTTTTCCCGACGCCGCGAGCGTGGAAGTCCAGCCCGTGCATGAGCGCAATAAGCCGCGCTTCCAGCTCAAACGCATCCACGAGTCCGGCGTCTTCGAGGGCGTGAGCAAGGAGGCGCAACACGTCTATGCCTACGACCTCGTGGTCACGGACCGCGCGGGCAAACCGTGGCGGATGCGCGACGCGTATTCCTTTCTCCCCACGCTCGGCGAGCAGGATTTGTATTTGTTCGGCAAAGGCGACGAACGGAAAATCTTCGACAAACTCGGCGCGCAGCTCCGCACCATCGACGGCGTGCCCGGCACCAGTTTCGCCGTCTGGGCGCCGAACGCGCAGCGCGTCAGCGTCGTCGGCGACTTCAATAACTGGGACGGGCGCGTGCATCCCATGCGCAGCCTTGGCGCGTCGGGCGTGTGGGAAATTTTCCTGCCCGGCGTCGGCGAAGGCGCGCTCTACAAATTCGAGATCCTCGACGCGCACGGCAACGTCGTCGTGAAGACCGACCCGTTTGGTTTCCTCTTCGAGCTTCCGCCCAAGCAAGCCGCCGTGGTTTGGAACAACCAGAAGCATCAGTGGCGCGACGGCGTGTGGATGACCCAGCGCCGCAAGCACGACCCGCTGCGCCGCCCGATGAGCATCTACGAAGTGCATGTCGGCTCGTGGATGAAAAAGACCGCGCACGAATCCTACAGCTACCGGGAACTCGCGCCGCGCCTGGTGGATTACATCCGCAAGCTGGGCTTCACGCACGTCGAATTTCTGCCCGTGGCCGAGCACGCGTACTACCCATCGTGGGGTTATCAAGTCACTGGGTTCTACGCGCCCACGAGCCGCTTCGGCACGCCGGACGATTTTCAATTCCTCGTCGATGCGCTGCACGACGCGGAGATCGGCGTCATCGTGGACTGGGTGCCCGCGCACTTCCCGCGCGATGAATGGGCGCTCGCGAAGTTCGACGGCACCGCGCTCTTCGAGCACGCCGATCCGCGCCAGGGCGCGCATCAGGACTGGGGCACGCTCATCTTCAATTTCGGACGCCACGAGGTCAGCAACTTCCTCGTCGCCAACGCGCTTTTCTGGTGCGAGCGATTCCACATTGATGGCCTGCGCGTGGACGCAGTGGCCTCGATGCTCTACCTCGATTACTCACGCAAAGCTGACGAATGGGTTCCCAATCAATACGGCGGGCGCGAAAATATCGAGGCCGTCGAGTTCCTGAAAAAATTCAACCACGTCGTCCACACGGAATGCCCAGGCGTCGTCACCATCGCCGAGGAATCCACCGCCTGGCCGCAGGTCACGCGCCCGCCCTACCTCGGCGGGCTGGGCTTCACGCTCAAGTGGAACATGGGCTGGATGCACGACACGCTCGGCTACTTCATGCGAGAGCCGGTGCATCGCAAGTACCATCAGAACGACCTGACGTTCGCGATGATCTATCACTACCACGAGAACTTCATCCTCCCGCTCTCGCACGACGAAGTGGTTCACGGCAAAGGCTCGCTCCGCACCCGGATGCCCGGCGACGACTGGCAGAGCTTTGCGAACCTGCGCACGCTCCTCGCCTACCAATGGCTGTTCCCCGGCAAGAAGCTGATGTTCATGGGCGACGAGATCGGCCAGCGCGCCGAGTGGAACGAGAACGCGCAGCTCGACTGGTGGCTCTTGAACGAAGGCCCGTTCCACCGGGGCGTGCAGAAGTTTGTCGAGGATCTGAACAAGCTCTACGTCCACGAGCCCTCGCTCTGGGAAACCGACTACGACTATGAAGGATTCTTTTGGATCGATGCCTCGAACGCCGAGCAAAGCGTGCTCTCCTTCGCGCGCCAGAGCCGCGACGGCAAGAGCGTGATGCTCATCGTCCTCAATCTCACGCCCGTGCCGCGCGAGAAATACCGCATCGGCCTCCCGCGCGGCGGCCACTGGAGCGAGGTGCTGAACAGCGACGCCGAAATGTACGGCGGCAGCAACTGGGGCAACCTCGGCGGCGTGACGGCAGACGACTACCAAGTTCACGGCCAGCCTTTCTCGGCGGAACTGACGCTGCCGCCGCTCGGCGTGGTGGCGTTCAAAACGAGTTGAATATCCAATCAGGGTATGGCGATTCCCACGCTTGAACCGGACGGATTTCTACCTGTGGGTCTTCACGATTGCACCTTGGATGAAATCAGAATCGCCTTCGGTTCGTTCCAAGGCAGCGAGCGTCGGCCACAGTTGTTCAACCGGCTCCGTGAGTTGGTTCGTGAGTCTGCGGCTACAAAATTCATCCGCAGCCTGCTCGTCGACGGCAGTTTCGCCACGGCCAAACCGGAGCCAAACGACATAGATTTAGTTTTGGTGCTGTCCCGAAATCACGACCTCGCCGCTGACTTGCTGCCGCACGAATACAACCTCATCTCGAAAAGGAGGGTGCAAAAACGCTACGGGTTCGATATGGTGGCGGTGCGTGAAGGAACCGTTGAATTCGAGGAAGCCGTGGCTTTTTTCGAGCGGGTGCGACAGCAACCCGGGCGGCGCAAAGGCATTCTGAGACTCAGCCTATGATTGAAACCACCGACCAGCTATATCAGGCCATCGAACAGATGGGCCGGATGCAGCGCATCCTCGAATCCTACCGCGCGGACATTTTGCCGAAGAATCCCCGCAACTTCGCCATCTTCGCCGAGGGGCCGCTGGATGAGATTCAAAAACTCCAATCCGAAATATCCGATTACGTCAGCCGCTTGGAACAAGTGGGAGCGGCTTGATTCTTCAGACTGCTGAGTGCCTCAAGCCAAAGGCGTTCAGGTCGCAAAGGAGGAAAAATCTGCCACTTTGCGTTCTTCGTGGCCTTGGCGTGAGGCTTTCTTCCCTTCCCTCCCCAAAGAACGAAATGGGATGTTGACTCCAAAATGTTGTTTGCTACTTTCCGCGCTCCTTAAATTTGGAAACAGATGAAAACCTATTTGCCGAAAGACTATTTGGAGCAGCGCAAGTGGCACATTGTTGATGCCGAAGGCGTCGTGCTCGGCCGCCTGGCCACGAAAGTGGCCCAGGTGCTGCGCGGCAAAAACAAGCCCATTTTCACCCCCATGTGGGACGCCGGTGATTTCGTCGTCGTGATCAACGCCGAGAAGATCAAGCTCACAGGCAAGAAGGAAAAAGAGAAGTTCTACATGAGCTACTCCGGCTGGAGAGGCGGCGAGAAGTACGTCTCCGTCGAACAGCTCCGCGCCAAGAATCCCGAAGAGATCATCCACAAGGCGGTCTGGGGCATGATTCCCAAGAATCGCCTCGGCAAGCAGCTCGTCACCAAGCTGAAAGTTTACAAAGGCGCGGAACATCCCCACGCCGCCCAGCAGCCCGCTCCCCTCAAGATTAAGTAATCGAAATTTTCTATGGCTACCCAGACTCAGGAATTCCTTGGCACCGGCCGCCGCAAGACCGCCGTGGCCCGCGTGCGCCTCTCCGCTGGCGCGGGCAAGATCACGGTCAATGGCCGTGCCTTTGAAGTTTATTTCCCCACCGAATCTTTGCGCGGTGTGGTCAACTCCCCCATGCTCCGCACGGACACCACGACCAAGTATGACGTGGCCGTGAACGTCATCGGCGGCGGTCCACAGGGCCAGGCCGGCGCGGTGCGCCACGGCATCGCCCGCGCTCTGCTGCAAGTGGATGTGAACCTCCGCCCCGCGCTCAAGGCCGAAGGCTACCTCACCCGCGACTCGCGCATGCGCGAGCGCAAGAAGTACGGTCAGCCCGGCGCACGCAAACGCTTCCAGTTCTCGAAGCGTTAATCCGCAGATTGATTTGCGAACCCCGCTGGCTTGCCAGCGGGGTTTTTTATTGGGCCGACGGGGATTTCAACCGAGCGCGCGCTTGCCGCGCTGATGAAAAGCCCATACGAACAGGCGCAGCGAAGCTGAAAATCACATGAGCACCAAAAAAGTCGGCATCATCGGCGCGTCGGGATATTCGGGCGAGGAACTCGTCTATCGGATGCTCACGCATCCGCACGCGCAACTTGTAGCCGTGACCTCGCGGCAGTACGCAGGGCAGACGGTGGCGCAGGTGTTCCCGAAGTTTTCGCAGTATCCGCTGGCGCGCACGCTGCATTTCAGCGACCCGAACGCCGAACTCCTCGCCAAACAGTGCGACCTGGTGTTCCTCGCGCTGCCGCACGGCGTGGCGGCGGAATTCGCCGTACCGCTGGTCAGCGCGGGCGTGCGGGTCATTGACCTGAGCGCGGATTTCCGGCTCAAGAGCGCGGAGGTGTACCAGGAATTTTACGCGCACGATCATCCTGCGCCGGAGCTGCTGGCGAAGTCGGTGTA
>JBBQYK010000375.1:0-4691 GCA_038208765.1 Verrucomicrobiota bacterium | reverse complement strand
GGAACTCAACCAGGCGTGGCTTGCCTACAGCTACACGAACTGGATCACGCTCAAGGGCGGACGCCAGCGCATCGCGCTCGACAACCACCGCTTCGTCGGTGACGTCGGCTGGCGGCAGAACATGCAGACCTACGACGCCGTATCCTTCGAGAGCAAGCCGCTCAACGGTCTCTCGCTCTTCTACGCCTACGTGTGGGATGTGAACCGCGTGTTTGGAGACGTGGACGGTCTGGCGACGGCGAGTCCGAACCGCGACTTCGATTCGGATTCTCATTTCATCAACGTCTCCTACCAGCCGTTCAAATACGGCCGCTTCGTGGGCTACAGTTACCTGCTTGATTTGGAGAACGGCGCGGGCTTCGCGAATTCCTCCGCGACTTACGGCGCGTATTTCGCCGGCACCGCCCCGGTCACGGACAAAATCTCGCTCGGCTACCGCGCCGAGTACGCGTACCAGACCGACTACAAAGAAAACCCGCAGAAGTACGCGGCGGATTATTACAACCTCGAACTCAGCGCGACGATGAAGCCGGTGTCCGTCGGCGCGGGCTACGAAGTGCTCGGCTCGGATGAGAACGAGGCGGGCGTCGGTAACGTCAGCTTCCGCACGCCGCTCGCCACACTGCACGCCTTCAATGGCTGGGCGGATGTTTTCCTCAACACGCCGGCGAACGGATTGCGCGACGCCTACGCCTTCGGCCAAGTGACGCTGCCTTGGGAAGTGCCGGTGCGCCTCGTGTATCACAAATACGATTCGGACGAGGAAAGCCAGGACCTCGGGCAGGAGATCAACCTTCAGGCGTCGAAGAAGTTCGGCAAGTACTGGACCGTGCTGGCGAAGTACGCCTACTACGACGGCAAGGAAGCGCCCGCGCGTTTCGACATGCACAAGATTTGGGCGCAGGTGGAGTTTAACTTCTGACCGGCGAAAATTTTCTGTTCCCGCGCAACGGCGTCCCGAGTGGGACGCCGCCTTTTTGTAGCGGCGTCTCGTAAGAGCGCCGCCATCCCTCAGAATGATCAACGGCGCTCTCACGAGCCGCCGCCACAAGGAGAGCCGCCGCCATTTCGCTTGCGGCGGGCCGCGCGGAAATTTCACTCTGCGCGCGTGGCCCGACATGTCCCGACTGTGCGATGACTCCGCCGACGAACTTTTGCGTCACTGGCGCGTCCGGCTTCATCGGGCGTCACCTCGTCACGGCGCTCGTGGCCGCGCACGGGCCGCAAGCCGTGACCGCGCTGGTGCCGGTCCGGCCCGGCGACACCGAAAAGGCGGCGCTGGATCATTTTCAACAACTCGGCGTGGGGGTGTTCGCGTGGGATTTGCTGCGCCCGCCAGAAGCCGGGCGGTCACCGCCGCCTTGCGACGTGTTGTATCACCTGGCCGGCTACGCGGTGACGGAAGATCCGCGCGGCCCGTTCGAAGTGAACAGCGAGGGCACGCGAAACCTGCTCGACTGGCTCGGCCCGAATTTTCGCGGCAAGCGAATCATTTATACCAGCACCCTCGCCAGCGTGGACAAGGCGGACGCGCACGCGGCTATCACCGAATCCACGCCTTGCGCGCCGGTCACGCCGTACGGCCGGACGAAGTTGGAGGGAGAGAACATCATCCGCGCGCGCGCGACGGAATACGGCGGCACCTTCACCATCCTGCGGCTCTGCACGATCATCGGGCCGGGCTTCCGACCGGGCGGCATGTTCGGCGTGTTCCCGGAACTGCTGCGGCGGAACGCGCTGGCCACGCGGTTGAACTGGCCGGGCCGCGTGTCGTTTCTCGACGTGAGCGATCTGGTGCGGTTGCTCCTCGCGATTCCCACGCGCCCAGAAACACGGAATGAAATTTACGTCACGGCCAATGGCGGGCCGAACACCTTCGACCAGGTGCTTGATGAAATTGCTTCCGCGCTGCGGCTGAAACGGCGGCGCCTCGTGCTGCCTTCAATTTTCTGGAAATGCCTCGGCGCGTTCGCATGGCGGGCCGCGCGGGTGCCGGCGCTGCCGTATCGCGCGCGGATTTTTTGCTGGCGCGTCTCGCATCTGGTGCAGGACGGACTCTTCGCCGACGCCACGCGGTTGAACTCGCTGCTTGGCGGGCCGTTCCGATCCACGCAGGATTCGTTGCGCGAAATTTATGGCCGACCGCAGTAACCAAAAACTCACGACCACCCCGCTCGTCGAAGCCGGCGCGACGACGAAACGGTTCGACGTGCGCGGCACGCTGCTGCCGTGCGCGCTCCTGCTGCTGGCTGTCGCCGCCGTCTATTGGCCCGTGCTCCGCTTCGAGTTCGTCAATTACGACGACCACTCATTCGTGCTCGAGAACAAGGACGTGCAACAGGGCCTCAATGCCCGGAGCCTCGGCTGGGCGTTGCAATCGCTCTACATCTACTGGCAGCCGCTGACGTGGATTTCCTACATGCTCGACCACGCGCGCGTCGGGCTGGCGCCGGGCGGCTATCACCTGACGAATATGCTGCTGCACGGCGCGAGCACGGTGCTGCTCTTTCTGGCGTGGCGGCGCATGACCGGCGCGGTGGCGGCGAGCGCGGTCGTGGCCGCGCTCTTCGCGCTGCACCCGCTGCATGTCGAGACCGTGGCGTGGATCGCCGAGCGCAAGGGGGCGTTGAGCGGGGTGTTCTGGATGCTCGCGCTCTGGGCTTACGCACGCCACGCGGAACGTCCACGCCCGTCGGCCTACGCGCTCGTGCTGTTGTTTTTCGCGCTCGGTCTGATGTCCAAGTCGGCGGTGCTCACGCTGCCGTGCGTGCTGTTGCTGCTCGATTTCTGGCCGCTGCGACGGTTCGCAATTTTTCAAGCTCAGGACCGCGGCGTGGAAGGAGCGCCCCGTTTCCCGAAACAAAATACGGTCCCGCTGTTCCTGGAAAAACTTCCGCTGCTGGCGCTCGCCGTGGCGTCCAGCGTGATCACGGTGCTCGCGCAAAAACGCATGGGCGCGGTGTTCTCGGCCGAAGCGATCTCCTGGCCCCAGCGGCTCGCGCAGTCCGTCGTGGGCTACGCGGTTTATCTCCGCAAGATGTTCTGGCCGGATGATCTGTGCGTGTTCTATCCGAACCCGCTGCACTGGCCCGCATGGCAGGTCGCCGTTTCCGCGCTCGTGCTGGTCGCCGTGACGGTGCTGGCGCTCGGCACCATCAAACGCCGTCCGTATTTTCTCGTCGGCTGGCTGTGGTTTCTCGGCACGCTGTTTCCGGTCATCGGACTTTTCCAGACGGGCGAGCAATTCATGGCGGACCGCTACACCTACCTGCCGTTGACCGGGCTGTTTGTGATCCTCGTCTGGGGCGCGATGGATGGGTTCGGGAAATTCCAAGCCGGCGCGCTCCTCTTGCGCGGCGGCGCGCTGGCCGCGCTGCTCGCGTGCGCGTGGCTCGCCGCGCGCCAGGTCCAGACGTGGCGCAATACGAAAACACTTTTTGTCCAGGCCCACGCCGTGACGAAGGGCAACTATCTCGCCGACACCGTGCTGGGCCGGCTGCTCGTGGAGGAAGGAAAATTTGCCGAGGCGGTTCCGTTCTTTCAGTCCGCGCTCACCGTGCAGCCGTTCTACTCGTCCACGCACCACGGACTCGGCGACGCGCTCGCGGCGCAGGGCCAGTTCACCAACGCCATCGTGCATTACGTTGAGGCGCTCCGCACCGATCCCAACAACGGGAAAATGCGGCTCCGCCTCGCGTCGGCGTATCAGGGCGGCGGCCGCAGCGACGAGGCCGCAGCGGAATTCAATCAAGTGTTGCAAGCCTACCCGGACTCGCCCTCGGCGGAACTCGGTCTCGCGACCATCCGCCATAATCAGCAGCGTTATCCCGAGGCGCTGGCCCATTACCGCCGCACGCTGCAACTGATGTCCTCGCAACTCGTGCCGCTCAACAACGCCGCGTGGATTCTCGCCACGCACACGGACGCTGCCGTGCGCAACGGCGTCGAGGCCGTGCAGTTTGCCGAGCGCGCCAATGTCCTGAGCGGAAGCAAAGTGCCGTTTCTTCTCGGAACGCTGGCGGCAGCTTATGCGGAACAGGGAAATTTTCCCGCCGCCATCCGCACGGCGGAACAGGCGCGCGACGGCGCGCTTGCCGCCGGGCAAAAGGAGCTGGCCGACCGGAACACAGAATTCTTGGAACTGTATCGCGCGGGAAAACCGTGCCGACAGGACGTGCCTTGAAGACGCGGCGCGACCGGACCGCGCGACACGAGACAGGTATGTCTCGCGCACGGCCGGCTGGAAAGTCAGCGTTACGACGTAACGCCGACATTCCTGTCGGCAGGTCGGGAGGTTTTCCAACCTCCCGATGAAACCTCAGCGCCGCACCGAGACTTCCACCGTCGAGCGGTTCTTCGCGATGTGCTTCGGCGGGAGCACGCCGCGCCAGTTCGTGTTCGGATAGACCAGCGCGTCACGACCGATGACGCTGCCGGGATTCAGCACGGCGTTGCAACCCACTTCCACGCGGTCGCCGATCATCGCGCCGAACTTGCGCAGCTTGGTATCAATGATCTTCTTCTCCCACTCCACGCCGATGTTGCCGGGCGTGAGCTTGAGGTTGGAAATTTTCACGCCTGCGCCGAGATGTGCCTTGGAGCCGAGAATGGAGTCGCCCACGTAACTGAAGTGCGGCACCTGCGCGCCGTTGAAGAGCAGCGCGTTCTTGAACTCGCACGAGTTTCCAATC
>JBBQYK010000374.1:0-4700 GCA_038208765.1 Verrucomicrobiota bacterium | reverse complement strand
CTGTCCGGCGGCGCAAAACCGAACGCGCGATAAAACCAGTCCTGCCGCGCCAGCCACGCGAGAGCGGCGAAGGCCAGGAGCAGACCCAGCGCGGACGCGCCGAGCATTTTGACGATGTGCCGCTTCTTGTAGTGACCGATCTCATGCGCGAGCACGGCCTCCAATTCTGGATCGCTGAGTTGCGCCACGAGCGTGTCGAACAGGACAATTTTTCGGAAGCGCCCGAAGCCGGTGAAGAAGGCATTGGAGTGACGCGAGCGCTTGCTGCCATCCATCACCTCGATGCGGCGCGTGGGAAATCCGGTGCGTCGGGCGAGTGCGAAGAGACGTTCGCGCAGCGCGCCCTCGGCGAGCGGCGTGAATTTGTTGAACAGCGGCATAATGAGCGCGGGCGCGATGAGCATGAGAAGGAATTGAAACGCAAGCACCGCGCCCCACGCCCACAACCACCACGACGCGCCAGCCCACGCGATGATTTTCAGGAGCAGCGCCAGCAGCGGCAGCCCGAGCAACGCCGCGAGCACGAAGCCTTTCACACGGTCGAGCAGCCACGTCTTCATCGTGGTGGTGTTGAAGCCGAAGCGGTCTTCCAGCTTGAACTGCGCGTACCAGTCGAACGGCAGGCCCGGCAGGCTCACCGCCATGCCTACGGCAAAAAGAAACGCCGCCATCGCCCAGATCGATGAGCCGAGATGCGTCGTCGCTATTCCGAAAGCCCACGGCAGCACGCCGCTGAACAGCACGATGATCAGCAGCATCGTATCGAAAGCGTCGGCGATGTTTCCGAAGCGGCTGCGCGCCAGCGTGTAGTCCACGGACTTGCGATAGGTGGCTTCGTCCACCACTTCGCGAAAGGCTTCGGGCACCGCACCCGCGTGGGCGTGGACGTGTCGTTCGTTCAGCCAGCCCAGCCAATGCTCAACGCCCCATCGCGTGAGGAGGAGAGCCAGCACGGCCACGGCGGCGAACAACGTCATGCGCGGGACGGTATCGGGATTGGCCAATTGTGCAACGGCGGGAGGTTAAGCGGATGGGTGAGCAGCATCTGCTGACGGGGTCGGGAAAAAGCGGCGCTAAAGCGACCGCACTCCAAACGCTCCGCGAGTCGCAAGGCGTCTGACGCTGCGCGCCAGCGTTTGGAGTGCGGTCGCTTTAGCGCCGCTTTAGTGCCGGAGAGCTGGTGCTCGTCACCAATCTGTTTTGGACATTGATGTTTGTGCCGTGGCACGAAACATTGCGAACCATGAAATTGGACGAGGGACAGAGGAGCAAAGTCGCGGAATGGATCGAGCAAGGCAACAAGCTGGCGGAAATTCAGAACAAGCTCGCCAGCGAACTCGACGTGAGCATGACCTACATGGACGTGCGCTTTCTGATTGATGACTTGAAGCTGCGCCCGAAAGACCCGGAGCCGCCCGCGCCTGCGCCGACGCCGGCACCAGCCGCGCCCACGTCACCGACTCCGGCCGTGCCGCCCGTCCACGATCTCACGCCCGAGGCTGCGGCCGCGCCTGCGGGCGGAAAAGTTTCCACCAGTGTTGACCTCATCGCCAAACCCGGCGCGCTGGTCAGCGGCAAAGTCACGTTCACCGACGGGCAGACCGCCGAGTGGTATCTCGATCAAACCGGACGCCTCGGCATGGTCCCGCCTACGCAAGGCTACCGCCCGCCGCAGGCTGACGTGCCGGTCTTCCAACAGCAGTTGCAGGACGAACTTGCGAAGCTGGGGATGTAACGCGAAGCGATAGGAGCGGCGGACAGCCATGTCCGCAGTTAAATATGTGGGGCGGTTTTCGTTTCGAGTTTCGAGTTTCGAGTTTTTGGACTGCGGACTCGGCGATCCGCCGCTCCTCGCGTGCGCGGAACAAGCTGAAGCTTGGACTCCAGCGGAACGGAGCCAGCGCAACGGTGTTGGGAATTGCATCGCATGAGTTCGGAGCAGAACAGTTCACGATGGCTGCGCGTGCCGTGGCGGCTGGCTGGAGCGGCGGCGCTGCTCACCATCGCCGCCCTGCTCTGGTGGTCGGGCACGCGCGAGACGAAGCTGGACAAGGAAATCACACGCCGGCTGGCCGAGTTGCGCGCCAGCGGTGAACCCATCGACACGCAAGATTTGGCTCGCCTCTTCCCCAATCCCCCACCGAGTGAAGACGCCGGAGAATTACTGACCAATGTTCTCGTACTGGCGGAGCGACACCTTCACCAGCCACAACACCATTTATCATGGCGAATGCGGGACCAGCGCGAAATGAGGCAATGGCTGAAACCATCACCCAACAACTCGAAGCCTACCGGGTACGAACAAAACACATCTTCACTAACTGGCCATCGCCGTGGCCAAGTGGGTTGCGCTTTGCTTCACACTGGGAACGCGGCATGGAGAGCAACAGCGTCCCAAACTTCAACCGAACACGAGCACTCATCCACATGCTCAATGCCATTGCCCTAGCCGCTGCAGAGCGTGGTGACGCTGCTGAAGCAACGGACGCGCTCGAACGAGGTATTCTTTTCACGCAAACACTCGATTCTGATTCCCTCGTTGCACACATGATCAAGCAGGCTTGCGTGGGGCTGACCGTCACAGTGACTGAACGGTCACTCAATCGGGTGGAATTCTCACCAGCACAACTCGCCCACATCGCTGTCGCCCTTGCCCCACGCGACCCCAACGGTTTGTTCAACGCGTTGCGCGGTGAACACGTCATAGCCATCTGGGCTTTTCAAGAGGTAAGGGCCGGACGACCGCTCACCGAAGTTATCGGGGGGCCAGTTGGTCAGCCTGCCTGGTGGAAGCGCGCCCTGGAAAAATTCAAACCTCGTCGCAAGGAATACAGTGACCGCGACTTCTTGGCCTACCTTTCCCTCTGCCAGACTTCGCTGAAAACGCTCGCCTTGCCGCCAACTTCGGCCATGACAAATTTGCCCGCCCTGATGACTGCCTACTCTACCCAAGTCACGAGTGAAGTTGCCCAAGCTGTCCCAGCCAACTGGACGAAAGCCTTGCGCGCACACTATGAGCATGAAGCAAAGCTTGCCACGCTGCGCACGGCCCTCGCGGTAGAGTTGTTTCGTCTCGCACACGAAGGAAGAATCCCGGCGAACCTGAACAATCTGGTTCCCAATCATCTCCCGGAGGTGCCGCGCGATATTTTTGACGGCCAGCCGCTGAGGTTCAAAATACTCCCGCGCGGCTATGTCCTCTACAGCATCGGCGCCGATGGCGTGGATGACGGCGGGTTGGAGAAGACGAACAACGCCACGAAATACGATGTGACGATCACGGTGGAGCGGTGAGTTCTCGTAGCGGCGTCTCGGCAGAGCGCCGCCAAGCAAACCCAGACTCTGAAAGTTCGCGCGGCTGCCAAGTCCCCCGGAGCGCGGCTCTCCAGAGCCGCAGCAGCCACGGCTGGAGAAGGTCTGGATAAGTTCGTGCGGCCCAAGCGGGTGGCACGCGCTGCGGCTCGGGAGAGCTGCGGTCCACCGCTTCTCGTCCGCTGATTCTACGCCGGTATTCGCCTTGGATTGGCGGCGCTCTGACGAGACGCCGCTACGCTGGGGAAAAAAAGCCGCGAGTCTTGCGGACTCGCGGCTCTTGAAAATAAACCGGCTCAGGAGTGCGTGCGACGCTTCACCTTCAATTGCGCCAGCGAATGGGCGAGCGCGGCGCTGACCATCGCGGTGTCTTCGTCGCTGAGTTTCTCGGACAGGCGGGCTTCGGCGCGCTGGCGGGCTTCCTCGGCCTTGGCCTCGTCAATGTTGTCGGCCTTGATCGCCATGTCGGTGAGAATGGCGACGCGTTCACCCGTGATTTCCACGAAGCCTTCGCCCACGGCCAGAAACTCGTCCTTGCCATTGCGGCGCGCGGACACTTCGCCCGCCGCCACCTGCGTCATGAGCGCGACGTGATTCGGGTAGATGCCCATCTCGCCTTCGCTGCCGGGCAGCGTCACCATCTCGACGTCCTCGGAGTAGGTCACGCCTTCGGGCGTCACGATTTCCAGTTTGAGCGTGTTGGCCATGTTCAGTTGAGAGTTGAAAGTTGAGGGTTGAGAGCCGGAGTGGTTCGCACCCGGCGCTCAACGAAAGTCGCTCAAGCTTCGTTGATCTCGTCGATGCCGCCCTTCATGTAGAAGTTGCCTTCGCCGACGGCGTCGTGCTTGCCTTCGAGGATTTCCTTGAAGGCGCGCACGGTGTCCGCCACGGGCACCTGCTTGCCAGGGCGTCCGGTGAACTGCTCGGCCACCGTGAACGGCTGGCTGAGGAACTTCTGAATCTTGCGCGCGCGGAAGACGCTCGTCTTGTCCTCGGCGGAAAGCTCGTCCATGCCCAGAATCGCGATGATGTCCTGCAAGTCCTTGTAGCGCTGGAGCACCTTCTGCACGCCGCGAGCGACGTCGTAGTGTTCCTGCCCGACGATTTCCGGTGAGAGGGCGCGGGAGTTCGAGGCCAGCGGATCGACAGCGGGGAAAATGCCCAACTCGGCGATGGAGCGTTCGAGCACGATGGTCGCATCCAAGTGCGCGAACGTGGTGGCCGGCGCGGGGTCGGTCAAATCGTCGGCGGGCACATACACGGCCTGGAAGCTGGTGATGGAACCGTTCTTGGTCGAGGTGATGCGTTCCTGCAAATCACCCATTTCAGCGGCGAGCGTCGGCTGATAACCGACGGCGCTCGGCGTGCGGCCGAGAAGCGCGGACACT
>JBBQYK010000373.1:0-4708 GCA_038208765.1 Verrucomicrobiota bacterium | reverse complement strand
CGCGCGCCCATCGCATGCAGTTGTTTCAGCAGGCGAATCCACAGCGCCTGAATCTCGACGGGATACCCTTCGCGCGGCGTGCCGGCGGGAAAATTCGTGTCCATCCAGGTGAAGTGGCTGGGACTCCAGATGAGCGCGGAGGCCGCGTCCATGCGAATGCCATTCGGCGTGCCACGCAGATGGTGAACCGCGATGGAGCGCAGCACATCCGCGACGCGACGCTGACCATCGACCTTCGTCTCGCGGAAGCCGGGCGTGACTGCTTCCAGTTCCTCGCACGCCACGCCGAACCACAACGCCGCATCGCTCGTGTCGCGGTTGCTCGCGTTCTCGCCGTGAATCGTGTTCGGCAGCGTGCCGTCCTCCTCGAAGCGCGCGAAGGTCAGCAGCAGGTCACGCACTTCGTCAATCATCCCGCCCGCGATCAGGCCGCGCGCGCAGATGAGCGAGTCGCGGCCCCAGTCGAGAAACCACGGATAGCCCGCGATGATCGTCTTGCCCTCGCCGCGTCGCACCACGAACGCCTCGACCGCGCGCAGCATCGAATCGTGAAATTTGTCCGTGCGAATGGTTTCGGTTTCGAGCGAGAAGGTGCCGGAGATTTTCTCCGTCGCGCTTACGTCTGGTTCCGCCGTGACCACGAGCGTCGTGGTCTCGCCGCGCTCCAGCGGAATCTCAAACCAGCCGGGGCTGTAGGCATCGCCGCAACCCGTCTGCCCGCGCGTCGCCTCGACCGGATGCGGAATGCCCTCGCACCATTCCGCAGCCGGATGGTAGCGGCCTGAATCCACGAACACGCGAAGCTGCCGGTCCGGCGCTGGTGTGAACTCGAAGCCCATTTCTGGTCTTTGCTTTCTGCTTTCTGCTTTTCCGATTTCGCGCGTGTTGCTCGCGAAATGATGTTCCGCCCCGCCGTTGCGCTGCGTCTCCGAGTGGAAACTTCGATCCTCCAGGTCCACGCGCACGGTGAGGCTCACGCGCGCCTCGCTCGGCAGATCGGAACCAAACGGCACCGAGCGCGCGGGACGGTGGAAGCGCAGCACCGTGGTGTTCTGCTGGGGAACCATTTCGGCGCTGACTTCGATCTCGACGGCGCGGCCATCGCCGGCGCTGGCGAGAAACTTCCAATGTGCGGGCGGGCCGCCACGAAACGCGCTGAGATTTTCCGCGTGGAGCGCAGTGGCAAATCCATCCGCCACGAGCCAGAGCCGCGCGCGCTTGGCGAAGACGTGCCGATCCACGGGCAGCGTGGCGTGGAGATTCGCGCCGAGCAGGCAGTCGTACTTGGAAGTGATGCTTCCGAAGTCCACGGCCAGCCGTGCCATGCCGCCACGACCGTTGGTCAGCAGGGCGATTTGCGGGTGAGCGCGGCTGAGCGGCGGCGTGTCGTGCTGGTGATGCTCACCGAGCAACCGCACCACGGCTTCCACGCGCGGGTCGGCCTCCGTGTAACGTTCCAGTTCCAACGTGGCATCTACCGAACCTTCCAAAGTGCGCGGCGCGAAGAACGCGACGTGCCCGCACTTCACAGCGATGGACTGGACATGCTCCACCGGAGCGCCCGGCACCGTGAGCGTGGCGCGGAACGGCGCGTTGTCGCGCACCAGCAGCCAGTGATTTGCGGGAGCCAACGTGATGCGGCGCCGGTCAGCGAGTTCCCATGTCACGACTTGCGGGAATTTATTTTCCCCAATCGCCTTGAACAAGGCGGCCAGCAAATCCTGCGCGACGGCTTCGCGATCCAAGTGCAGCAACGCACCGAGAAATGTTTTCGGATCGCGATCCACCCAGTCGGCCAGCAAGCGCCAGTCGAACGCACCGATGTTTTCGGCGGGCATCACACGGCTCAATGCGGTCACAGCCCACGCGGCACGGGCGCGGGCGGGGCGGTAGAAGACGGGTTCGTTTAGTGGGGCAGCCGTCGCGGCAGCAAGGTTAGTGGGACAGGCGCCCCCGCCTGTCAGCGTCTCGCAAGCGCCCCCGCTTGCAGTCTGTTCGGCAGGCGAGGGCGCCTGCCGGACTAAGACAGGCGGGGCGCCTGTCCCACTAGATTTAGCGACCGCCAAACAGAACGCCGCCGCGCGCGGCATTTCAAAGGCGACGGTTCCGTCCTTGCCGCGCGGCAACAGCGCGATTTTCTGGCCAAGCAAATCCACGAGCAGCTTCGGATCGAATGATCGTGGCGAGACATCGCCGGCGCAGAACAGCGACGGATCAAACGTCGCCAGTTGCGCGCGCTCGGGGTCGGTGTTCACCGCCACGACCACGCGCTGCGTGCCATCCGCCGATTCGCGCAGGAGGGCATAGACCGGCGATTCCGGCGTGCTGACGCGGGTGAGCTTCGCGCCATCGAAGAAGCACGGATGCGTGCGCAGCAATTCGTTCAACTGCGCGAGTTCGGGAATGATGTTCGGCTCGCTGCCCCAGGCGAGACCGCGGCTGCTGTGGACATTCACTCGTTCCGCTGCGAGCCATTCCACGCCGTTCGTGAAACCGAAGCCGCCGCTCACGCTCGTCAGCGCGCAGAGGCGGTTGCGGAGCAACGACCAGTCGCGACCTCGGGCGGCGAGGCGCGTGTTGTCGTGTGTCTCGCTGTAGTGAACGTAAAGGCCGAGGCGCGTGCTCTGGCGCAGCGCGTACTCGAGGTAGCTCGCGACATCGAGGCCGGAATAATTCTGGAACAGCTCGGAGTAGGCCCACTGCATCCCGCCGTCGGTGATCAGATTCTCCGTCGCCTCCCACGAACCGCCGAGACCTTCGAGCAGGAAAACGGTTTCAGGAAATTCCTCCAGCACGCGCGCTGTGATGTAACGCCACGCGCGCAAGGGAACCTTGTAACCCGCGTCGCAACGAAAACCATCCACGCCGCGCCGGCACCAGATGAGAAACATTTCCGCCAGTTCCTCCCAGAGCGCAGCGCTCTTGTGATCCAGTTCCGCGAGATCTTCCCAGACGGTGCCCCACGCGCCGGGGCTGACGAAGTCGCCCTTCTCGTCGCGCAGATACCATTCGGGATGCGTCTCCTGTAGGCGCGCGCCCCAGCCGGTGTGGTTGATGACGATGTCGATGAACACCCGCCCGCCGAGCGCGTGCGTGGCGTAGGTGAGTTCGCGAAATTGATCGATGCCGGTGGTGCGCTGGTCGAACTCGACGAGTGCTGGATCAACCGCGGTGAGGTCTTGCGCGGCGTAGGGCGAACCGAAACGGCCGAAGCGCGCGAAGGTCGTCGGCGTGGGATTCACCGGCAGCAGATGCAGGATGCGACAGCCGAGCGTGTCGATGATGAAGGGCAGTTCCTGGATCAGGTCGCGGATTTTTCCCGAGGGCGGAATGACGCTGTAGCCGCGCGCATCAAGTTCGCCGAGTTGTTTGTCCAGTTCAGGATTCGTCGTAGCGGTCGCGTGCTTCGACTCGCCGAACATGCGGATGAACGCGCAGTAAATAGTGTTGTTGGTCCGATACTGATCGGGATGCACGGACACGCCGGCATCGTCGCCCTCGGGCCAGTGCTGCCGGCCTTCGGGATCAATGGCGTAAGCTTTGGCGCGAAAGAAACCCGTCTCGGTGAGCGCGAGTTCGCGCGTCCATTCGCCGCCGGAATGTTCCATCGGCACGTCGTGCCAGGCGGCGTTCGCGAGGGTGGGCCGGTGCGGATAGGCGGAGATGATTTCCTGCCGGAGCAGTTTCGCCCGGCCGAGTTGCGTGCGCAGCAAGACCCGCCAGCCTTCCGGCAGCGGCGCGCCGTCATCGGTGCGCAAGGTGAAGCGAAGACGGTCCCCGACAAAGCGCAGCAGGCGCTCGCCGGTCGCGGGGGACATGATGAGTTGAGCCATGCGTTCCTAAGCCGCGAGGAAATTTCCTGAGTGAGAGAGCGAAAGCAATCACGGAGAGATTTGGCGGCGCAGGCGTCTCGCCTGCAAATAGTCTGGCACGCGTCTCGCGCGCCTGGGCGGGCGAGCGAAAAATCCAAATCCCAAAATCCAAAATCCAAACAAGCTCCAAGCCTCAAATTCCAACGAGGATCGCGCAGTTTGGGTTTTGGAGTTTGGGGGATTGGAATTTGTTTGGAGCCTGGGATTTGGATTTTGGATTTTCCGACGCTTCTCACTACGCTGCGGCCCGACATGCTAGGAACCTTGCTCAACGCCGGCGCGATTCTGCTCGGAGGATTTCTCGGCACAGCCACCCGGCTGGACATCGCCGCGCCACGGCAGCAACAACTCAAGGTCTTGCTCGGCGTGGCCACGGCGTTCTTCGGTCTCAAACTGGTGTGGATCGGGCTGGCCTCGACCGGCACGGCGCGCGGGTTCTTCCGTCAGCTTTTCGTCGTGCTCATCGCGATGGTCATAGGCCATCTCCTCGGCAAGCTCTGCCGCTTTCAGTCGCTCTTCAACCGCCTCGGCCATGACGCGAAGTTGAAACTGGAGCGCGCCACGGCCAATCCCAAGAAATCCGCGAGCGATGGACTGATGGCGGCCACGCTGCTTTTCTGCGCCGCGCCGCTCGGCATCGTGGGCGCGCTGGAAGACGGCATTCATCAGTATTACGCGCCGCTCGCGATCAAGGCGGTGATGGATGGCGTCGCGGCGATTTCCTTCGCCCGCATGTTCGGCTGGACGGCGATGCTGGCGTCGCTGCCGGTGGCGGCATTTTTGTGCGGCGTGACTTTGCTCGGCGTCCGAGTCGCCCCGTGGCTGGAAGCGCAGCA
>JBBQYK010000372.1:0-4725 GCA_038208765.1 Verrucomicrobiota bacterium | reverse complement strand
GGCGTGATGTTCCTCGCGGACTGCGGCGTGATTCCAGAGCCAGACGTGGAACAGCTCTCGGACATCGCCGTGACCACGGCGCAACTTGCGCGGCACTTGCTCGGCACGCGCCCGCGCGTCGCTCTGCTCTCCTACTCCACGAAAGGCAGCGCCACTCATCCCAGCATTGGCAAAGTCCAGGCCGCCACCGCGCTCGCCCGGCAAAAGGCGCACCAGAAAAATCTTCAGGCGGACTTCGACGGCGAGTTGCAGGTGGACGCCGCGCTCATCCCCGACATCGCCGCGCGCAAATTGCCGGACAGCAAAGTGGCCGGACGTGCCAACGTGCTCATCTTTCCCGACCTGAACTCCGGCAACATCGCGACCAAGCTCGTGCAACACATCGGACGCGCCCATGCTTACGGGCAAATTCTCCTCGGCCTCGACCGTCCCGCCGCCGATGTCTCGCGCGGTTCCAGCACGCACGACATTCTCGGCGTGGCCGCCATCGTCGGCACGCAGTCCATTTCGTATTCGCAGCTTTATCCGAAGGCGGGCGAGCGGTTGCCGGGCGATAAGTAAGAATTCAACCGAGGCGAATCGAAGAAGTGTCAGCGCAAGAACTCATCCACCGTCAGCCCGGTCTGCGCAATGATGGCGCGCAAGGTGCCGCGAGGAAGGTCGCCAGGATGACACGCAACCATCGTGAGCTTGGCAGTGCGACGATTGATCCAGAACTCGTGGCTGCCTTTGCCGGGACGCAGATATTCAAAACCGTGACGACGCAAGTGCGCGACCACGTCGCGATATTTGAGCGATGGAAGACGGTGGCTCAAGCAGGCATCGGCAGGGCCACGGGCAGGGAGAGATGGAAGGCGCGAGATTTCTTTTTCAACGCGCGCTTGAGCAACGGTGGCAGCGGCAGTTTTTCCGTCAAATACACTTCGATGAGCAGGCGGGCGTTGGCTTGCGCGAGTTCCATCGTTTCCGCGCGCGTGCGGCCTTGCACCACGAGTCCCGGCAGGTCGGTGCTCGTTCCGAGGAAGCCGCCTTCGGCCAGCGGTTCGATTTTCACGTCGAGAACAATTTCCGTTTCCATCGCCCGTGACGTTAAGCCGGGGCGCGGAAACGACAAGCCCGAAACCTGATTCATGAACGACACCACCCCCCGCGTCTTCATCGCCGCCACGCGCCAGAACGACGGCAAGACCACCACCTCGCTCGGCATGGTCGCGGCGCTCCAGAAGCACTACCGCCGCGTCGGCTACATCAAGCCGGTGGGCCAGCGTTTCGTGGAAATCGCCGAGCACAAGATCGACGAGGACACGGTGCTGATGGACAGCGTGTATCAACTCGACTGCCCGCTCGTCAGCATGAGTCCCATCGCCGTCGAGCCGGACTTCACGCGCAAGTATTTAGCGAACGCGAATTACGACGCCCTGGTACGCAAGATTGAGGAAGGTTTTGACCGCGTGGCGTGGGAAAAAGATTTCGTCCTCTGCGAAGGCTCGGGCCACGCCGGCGTCGGCTCGGTGTTCGACTTGTCGAACGCTCAGGTCGCCAAGGTGCTGTGCTCGAAGGTTATCATCGTCACCCGCGGCGGCATCGGCAAACCCATCGATGAAGTCGCGCTCAACCAGGCGCTCTTCGAGAAGGAAGGCGTGGAAATCATCGGCGTGATTGTGAACAAGGTCGTGCCCGACAAGGTGGATTACGTCACCGAATTTGTGGGCAAGGGACTCAAGCGGCGCGGCCTGGCCTTGCTCGGCGTCATTCCTCACCAGCCTATTCTCTCACGCCCCACGCTCCGGCTGATCCTCGAAGAACTCGAAGCCGAGCCGCTGAACAAGTCGAAGCAGATGCTCAACCTCGTCGAGGACATCGTCATCGGCGCGATGAGCGTCCAGAACGCGCTCCCGTTTTTCCAAGACGGCGTGCTCGTCATCATCCCCGGCGACCGCGAGGACATCCTGCTCGCCGCCGCCGCCGAGCTGTGCAGCGCGGACAAGCCGCAACTCGCCGGCATTGTGCTCACCGGCAATCTCCGCCCGAGCGACGCCGTGATGAAACTGATTCGCGACATGCCCTACCCCGTGCTGCTCGCCAAACAGGACAGCTACGAAGTCGCCTCGAAAGTCCACGACATGACCGTGAAGACGCGCCCCGACGACGCGGAAAAAATCCGGCTCATCCGCGACATGATCGCTCAGCACGTGGACGTGAAGAAGATTCTGGCGTCGCTCTGAACCGGAACCATGCAGTTGTAGCCTCACGCCAAGGCCGCGAAGGCCGCGAAGAAAAAGGGGCACTTGGATGGACTGGCCCGTGGGGGAAGAACACTTTTCAGTGCCAAGTCTCCGCACCACCAAAAGGCTAATTCCTTTGCGCCCTTCGCGGCCTTGGCGTGAGGCTTCAACGGCATGGTTCCGGCTGAACTGCGCGGATGAAGCAGTCAGGCCCGCGCCGCCAGCCGCGCGGTGTGGTGCTGGTGGCGGGCGTGCAGTTCGCGCAACGCGGCGAGCACCGCGCCCGCGTCCATCTCATGCACCTCGAAGCCGCGGCCTACGCCTTGCAAGAGCGTGATGGTCAATTGCCCGCCCAGATGCTCGCGAAATTCTTCCAGACCTTTCAACACCACCAGTTCGCCGTTGGAATCCTCGTGCAACAGTTCGTTGGCGAAGAGTTCAAAACCCAGCCGTTCCAGCAAGACGAGAATGCGTTCCGCGCTCACCGCGTCGAGGTAGCCCATGGCGCGCGCGTAAATGACATCGAGCGCGATGCCCACGGCCACGGCCTCGCCGTGCCGGATGCGGTAGTCGGAAATCTGCTCCAGCTTGTGCGCCGACCAATGGCCGAAATCGAGCGGGCGCGCGGAGCCGAACTCAAAGGCGTCGCCGCCGGTCGCAATGTGGTTCATGTGCAGCTCCGCCGAACGGGTGATGAGCCGCTGCATCGCGTCTGGCTCGAACGCGGCGAGCGCCTCCGCGTCGCGCTCGATCTGATTGAAGAAAGCGGAGTCACGAATGAGCGCCACTTTCACCGCCTCTACGTAGCCCGCGCGCTTGTCGCGGTCCGGCAGCGAAGCGAGCAGGTCGAAGTCATTGATGACCGCGAAGGGTGGCGCGAAGGTGCCGATGAAATTCTTTTTGCCGAAGGCGTTGATGCCGTTCTTCACGCCCACGCCGGAATCATCCTGGCTCAAGGTGGTGGTCGGGATGCGGACGTGGCGCACGCCGCGATGCGCCGTCGCGGCGGCCAGTCCCACCACGTCGAGCAGCGCGCCTCCGCCGATGGCGATGATGTAGGAGTGGCGGTCGATGTGGTGCTTCTCGACGTGCGACTGGATTTCGGAGACGTGGAAGTAGGAATTTTTCGCGCGCTCGCCGCCCTCGATGATCATGGGCGCGCAGACCAGCTTCAATTCGCCCGCGTGCCGCGCGAAATACGCCTCGATGTCCGGGATGAGTCCAGGCTGGGCCGCCGCGAGCATTTCATCCACGACCACGAGGGCCTTCGCGACGGGATTGCTGCGATCGAGGGCGAGCACCTGGCGGAGCAGATCGCTGCCCGCGCCAAACAGGCCGCGCGTGAAATAAACGCGATGCCGCCACGTCACCGTAATTGTCCGTTCAATGCTGGTCATGGTTTTGCTGAGATTGAGGATTTTGACGCGCGGCGGCGAATTTTTATTTAGGCGGTGTTGAGGGAAGCCGGCCGCCACGTGCCCCCGGCGTCCCGCCGGGTGAAGGCTTGGTAACTTCCAGCGTGGCTCGGCCCGGGAGCCGCGTTCCTCAGAGAAACTCCACCCGGCGGGACGCCGGGGGCACGTTCCTACCGCTCCACGCGCACGCGGTAAAATTGCTGCGTGGCGGGCGTTTGCAAAAATTCCAGCAGCGCGCCGTTGCCTGCCAGCGCGCCCGAGACCGCCGTCCATCCGCCGTTGAGGGTCTCGCTGGCCTCCACGATGTAGGTGAAGCCGGACAGCGAGGGGAAGCGCAGCGTCACCGTTACCCCGTCGTTCTGAATGTCGAGCGCCGGCAGCGTCACGACCGCGAAGGGCGCGCTGAAGCCAACGTGCCCTTCGTCATCCGCCACGCGCAGCACCACATTCGTCGTGAGCGTGTTCAACGTGACCGTGCCATTCCACACGCCGTTCACGAAGCCGCCGGTGGTGATGGGCTGGAGCGGCACCGTGCGATCCATGACCAGCCGCACATTCGGCACGCGCGCGATGGAGGCGGGCGGCGGCGAGTTGCCCGCCCAGTCGAGCGGATTGCCGTGCGCACTGTCCGTGCGTAAGAACACGGAGCGCAGGCCGGCCGTCGCGGTCGAGCGCACCAGTCCGTCCACGGTGAAGCTCGAATTGTTGTAGCTCACATCGATCATCAGATTCTGGATCCCCGCGTACTCGAACGGCACCGAGAACGTGAACATGACCCAGCCGGTCTGCCCGACCAGCGTGTCGTGCTGATAATTTGTCACCCAAGTCGAATGCCAGACGGGCGTGAAGTATTGCGCGTCCGGCGTGGCCCGCAGGCGGATGGTGAAGTTGCTCAAGGTCTGTCCCGGCGCCTGCGCCACGTCCAGCGCCAGCGCCACGATGCGGCCCGCTCCGCCCAGTTCGTTGGTCAGGTAAATCGACTGCACGCGCGCGTCGTGGAACGACGTGGCCAGCGGCAGATTCCAAGTCGTGCTGTTTGAGGCCACGGTCACGACATGCTGTTCGCGCAGCGCGAGCAAGGCGGC
>JBBQYK010000371.1:0-4765 GCA_038208765.1 Verrucomicrobiota bacterium | reverse complement strand
GCAGACGCCGGAGTCAGGCAGAGAAGCAACGAGGCAGCGATGGTTGATAGAGTGGTTTTCATTTTTGGAATGGATTGGGTTTTATTTGGCCGGTTTGGAGGCTGGGAGTTCTATCAGGGTGGGCGTTTCAGTGGTGCCTTGGATGAGGGCGATAGTGTCGCGCACGACCTGTACTTTGCGGAGGCCGAGGGTGCGCGGGAAGTCTTTCTCCTCGTGCTCAAAGTAGTGGGCGACGGCTTCCAGCTTGGGAATGACGCGCTTGGCCTGGGTGCCGTAGGGTCTGAGTAATTTCATGATTTCAACGATGCGGTCCTGACTGGCCCAGGGATTTTGGGTGCGGGCGTAGTCGGCGAGCAGTTCGATGCCCTCGCTGATGTGGTGTTTTGCGAAGAGCGCCAGCCCGGCCATTTGGATTCCGCTGGCAAACATTTCGCCGCTGGGTGCCGGGATGACGATGGCGTCGCGGATGGCGGGCAGCAGCGGGGCGATTTCTTCGTAACTCAGCTTTTTGTAGATCCCGCCGACCGAGCCGCGCGCTCGGCCGTCTTCGTTGTGGAGGCCAGCGGCGACGGCTTTGCGGAGGAGGTCGCGATTCACGCCGTCGAGCGGGTTCTTCAGCATTTTGTCGAAGACTGCAAAGCACAGGTATCGCTGCTCCATGCCGCGCGGGTCTTTGTCGGACGGAACTTTGGCGAGCATTTCCAGAAGCTCTGGGAGCGAGTTCATCGCGGGGCGACCGATGTCGGCGAGTGCGTCGGCGGCTTTGACGCGCAGCCAGAGGTCCGGGTGCTGGAGCGATTTCCGCAGCGCGGGCACGGCGGGCGTGGCGGCAGCGCCGAGAGAGCCGAGCGCATCGCAAGCGCCGTAGCGGGCCTCAATGCGCGGGGAGTCCAGCAGTTCCAGCAGCGGCGGAACGGTGATTCCCTTGCGCCGAGAGAGCGCGGCGGCGGCGCGTTCGCGGACGGTCGGCGACCAACTGCCGAGGCGCGTCATGAGTTGCGCGACGTCGAGTTTGTCGTAGGCCGTTTTGCGGTCCTTGTTGTTCCAGCCGCGTCCGTCGAGGATGAGTGATTGTGCGGCGGCGGCGTCGAGTATCGGGACAGCGGATGGACGTTTTCCGGTGAGGTGAATTTTCTTCAGCGGCATCGCACAGGCCAGCAGATAGCCGCCGCTGGCGTCCCAGCCATGATAGCTGTCGCGTCCCGGTTCCGGCGGGCCCTGGTGGGCAAATGTTCCGTCCCATTGCCGGGCGAGGTCGGAATACCAGCCGCCGAATTCGTTCATCCAGGCGCCGGTGGCGTTCGGCCCTGACAAGGCAACGCCGGGCATGGCCCAAAGCATGTTGAAAAAATTTCCGGTGTGTCCGCAGTCGCGTTCCGGGCCGTGGGAGGCCACGCTCATCCGCGAGAAAAACTCCGCGCCATTGGTCTCGCCAAGCAGGTTGAAAAGCACCGCCGCCATGCCGCACTTTCCGTTGTCATCGTGCGTCTCGGTCCACGGATGATGGTCGCCGTAGGGAATCGCGCCTTTGCCAATATAGAAACGGAGCAGCTTGGCACTGCGCTCGATGGCGAGGTCCACCGCTGGCTCTTTGACGCCCGCGCTGCGTGCCAGCACCAGCGAAATTGTCAGCGGCACACCGGGTGAATTCATCATCCCGTAACCGCCGAGCCGTCCGTCGGGACGCGCGAAGCCGTGGCCCCACGAACCGACGGCGCTCTGCCCGTTGGCGGCTTCCAATACGAGCCGACGCAGCCCAGGCAAAACGGACGTATCGCCCGTGGCCAGGACATACTCCGCCAGCAGCGTCGTCACGTAGCCATAGTGCCATGTCTGCATGGATTTCGTGGAAAAGCCCGCCGCCCATTCCGCCTCTTTTTTCACCAGCGGAAGGTATTTCGGATTTCCACTCGCGAGCAAAGCGAGCGCATTGAGCGAGCGCGGAATCGGGTCTGGTTTGTAGCCCGGAGTCGCAACGCGTTTTGCCAGCGCCTCGCAGCCGAGTTCGAGGATGCGCTTGGATTTCGGGCAATCAAACGGAGCCGTGGCGCTGTAGTTTCCGAGCACCGGCAGCTTCAGCGCGATCTCCTCGGTCTTGCCCGCCCGCCAGCGGGTCAGGCGCAGGGTTCCCCCGCCTGCTGTCGTTTCAGCGAGGGTGAGCGCCTGGGCGAGTTCGGTGCGCGGGTCGTAGGAAAATACTTTCCCGCCGACTCCGAGGAGCACATCGCCCACCGCGAGAGTGCCCGACGCAGGCGAACCGGCTTCCACCTTGGTGATGGCGATTTGCCGAGCGTCGCTGGTCACCATTTTGTCGCAGAACATCCAGCCGCGAGCGCCAGTGGCTCCGAGATTCCAATCGTGCTTGCCGTTGTTGGGAATGGATTCGCCTTTCGTGAAATCCGGAATGGCCAGCGGCTTGGTTTCGGCGGAAGCCACAGGCAGTGCGATGAACGCCGTGGCGACGATGGAGAGAAGAATTTTTGCATTCATGGTCGTGTTCAGTGGCTCCCGTTTACTTGTGCATCTGGAGCGTTGCCTCAGCGAATGCTTTGTCCATCAGCGCGAAAGTCTTCGCGCAGCCGAGGTAGTGGTAGTCGAAGGTGCCAATCTCAGCTTGGCCCTGCATGTTCGACTGCCCGGCGAGGGCGAGGAGCGAGATGAGGATGGCGAGCTGTTTCATAAGTTGGGTTTTGGTGACACAGTTTGACTCAGCGATGAGTGAGATGTTCACGGCTGGCGTTGGACAGGACTGGGCCGGCTCCGGCCGGACTGTTTCGATTCAGCGAGAAGGGATCTGAGTTCAGCCACGATTTCGGGGCGCTTGGAAAACAGGTTGGTCGTCTCACCGGGATCGCTTTCCAGATCGTAGAGTTGCCGAGGTCGTCCGCAAAGATGAGAAGGATGTTGGATTTCTTCGCCGGTGTAGCTGCGGCGCGGGGTTTGGCCTGGCCATTCGCCGCTGCGTCGCGGGCCTGGGCCTGACGACGGATTTCGCCCTTTGCCTTCGCGAGCCGTTCGGGCCAAACGAACTTCGGGGCGGACGCGGGATTGTATCCCGACATGTGGTCCGTGAGCCGCGTGGCTGGCTTGGTGTACTTGATCACGGTGTCGCCGAAGACCTCGCGACATATTGCGGCGAGGCCCGGATCGTATTCGATGAGCTGCGAGCGCAGGTGAACGTGATTGTGGTCATGGTCGTTCACGCGGTTGTTGTCGAACCACGACTGCACGCCCTCGGCGAAGTATTCGTGATGATTCACGGCTGCATACTTGCCCTTCCACAGGCCCGCCTTCATCGCCGCGTTGTAGGTTTCCATCAATCGGCGATCAAACGTCGCATCGACATTCAGCATCCCGCGTAGGTGGATGGAGTGCGCGAATTCATGGATGAGGATGCACTCCGCCGCGTAGGGATCGCCGGGGTAGCCGAGCAGATTCTCCTCGGCCGTCGTGCAATATGGGTCGGTCTCGCTGCCGCCGGTGCCGCGGGCGCGGGCATCCCAGAATTCCTTGCCCGTGAGGTTTGGAAACGCCGGATCTTTCTCCTCCCCGAGCCGGGCGAACTCCGGCAAATCCGTGGTGTATTCGTCGCGCCCCATGATGCACATGCGCGCTCCGCTCGTGATCATCGCGGTGCGGACATCGGGCCGGTTCGCGAGCATCAGGTTCACGAGATACGCGGCTTCCTTGAGCGCGTAGGGGTTCACTTTTTCAGAGGCGACAATCGGAAATCCGTTCGCGCTGACCCGTTGCGTGTAAAAAGCAGGCACGCCACCGAAGCGAAACGCCTGCACGCGCACCTCGCTAGTGACCGCGGCTTCGGACTTGTCGGTGCGTCCAACCACGACGAAGCGGTGGCCCAGCGTGGTGGTGATGATCGTTTCCTTGTCCGGTTCGACGGTGCCATTGGGCACGCGCTCCGTGTCGAACTTGAGCCAGAAGATGTCAACGGGCTGCCCGCTGCCATTGATGATCTGGAGCTTGGGGCGCGGCAGCGCGGCGGCCCGGCCCTGTCCGCAGAGGACGAAGAGGATCGAAAGAAGAGGAAGGATGGATCTCATGGCAGTTCGAGGTCCGGTCGTTTTCCTTGGAATGGTTTCATTTCGCTCCCCTCAGTCCTACTTCTTGTTTTTCAACAGGTCCGCCATCGCCCAGCCGAGGGCGTTGCCGACTTCCATATAGGTTTCGGCATTGCGGTTGTAGTGATAGCCCTGGTTCTTCGGCGAGACAGCGGCGTCGCGCCACAGGTCACGGGAGTCCACGGCTTTCAGGTTTCCGGCGAACTCGGGATGCTTTTTCGTGTCGCCGATGGCGAGCTGGGCTTCCGTGATTTGCAGACCGAAGCCGTCGCGCCCGCTAAATCCGCAGCCCGTGGCGAGGACAAACTTGGCGTTCGGCGCGTTGTAGTCTTTGCGGAGAGAAGGAATGAGGCGCGCGAGGTTTTGCTCGTAGCGGCCGGCGTGGACGGCGTTTTGATCCTTGTTGCCCTGCCACCAGATGAATCCGGCGATTTCGTAGCCCTGTCCTTTGTAGTCAGGATAAATCTTCGCGAGGTTGGTGAGGGCGGCTTTCGCGTTGGTCATGTCGTCGTCGTATTGCTTGCCGGCATACCACGCGACTTCCCTCTTCGGCTGACCTTCGATCCATGAATCCGGCGTGTCCTTGTAGCCGGCGAAAGTCTTGGTGACCTTCTGCCCGTTGCGCTCGGTGACTTCGGCCGTGTAGCGCTCGCTGCCGGGCGGCAGCAAATCCCAGCCGAGACTGC
>JBBQYK010000370.1:0-4775 GCA_038208765.1 Verrucomicrobiota bacterium | reverse complement strand
CCGGCGTGACGGGCATCAGTGAACTCACGCTCTCGGCGATGGTCGGGCGGCAACTGCCGTTCTTCTCCGTGCTCGTGCCGTTCTGGGTGGTGTGGGCGATGGCGGGCTGGCGCGGCATGCTTGGCGTATGGCCGGCGGCGCTCGTCGCGGGCGTCACGTTCGCGGTGCCGCAGTTCATCGTCTCGAACTTCCACGGCCCGTGGCTCGTGGACATCGTCGCGTCACTCTGCTCGATGGCCGCGCTCATCCTCCTCTCGCGCTACTGGCAGCCGAGCGACGGCTGGAAGATGCACGGCGCGACGGCCCCGGCGACGGAGAAGTATTCACGCGCGCAAATCAACCGCGCGTGGATGCCGTGGGTTCTGCTGAGCGTCCTCGTCTTCGCGTGGGGCGTGCCGCAGGTGAAACGTTTTTTCAACGGTGAGCGCATTGAGATGTCTGGCAAGGGCCAGTCGAAAATCGTCGGCGGCAGTCCCATCACCAAGATCGATCTGCCCGTTCCCGAGTTGCACAACGTCGTGAAACGCGGGCCGCAAATCGCGCCGCCGAATGCGCCGCCGGAGAAAGCCGTGTTCACGCTCAACTGGCTCTCGGCCACCGGCACAGGGATTCTCATCGCGGCGCTGCTCTCCGGTTTGTTAATGGGCTACGGGGTGCGCGACCTCGCGCGTATTTATGCGAAGACGGTTTTCGCCGTGCGCTTCTCACTGCTCACCATCGCCGCGATGCTCGCGCTCGGCTTCGTGACGAAATACTCCGGCACGGACGCCACGCTCGGCCTCGCACTGGCGCACACCGGCTGGATGTATCCCTTCTTCGGCACGCTGCTCGGCTGGCTCGGCGTGGCGCTCACGGGCAGCGACACGGCCTCGAATGTCCTCTTCGGCAGCCTCCAGCAAATCACCGCGCAACAGACCGGCGTCAGTCCCGTACTGATGAGCGCGGCGAACAGCAGCGGCGGCGTGATGGGCAAGATGGTGGATGCCCAGAGCATCGTGGTCGCGAGCACGGCCACGAATTACTACGGAAAGGAAGGCGAGATTCTACGCTTCGTCTTCTGGCACAGCCTCGTGCTGGCCTGCTTGGTGGGCGTACTGGTGTTCCTGCAAGCCTACGTCTGGCCGTTCACGGCGATGGTGCCGAAATGAGGAAAATCCCAAATCCCAAGATCCAAATCTCAAACAAGCTCCAAGCTCCAAACTTCAAGGCGTCTCGGCAATTTCCATGAGGCGCGACGGGGTTGCGCTGGGGCGCGTCTTGAAATTACGGCCAGGTTCAGCGGGACGGGGCGCGGGCGTCTCGCCCGCCGGGGCCGAACAGCGTCTGGTTCCATTCGGGCGGGCGGGACGCCCGCGCTCCTGACCACCACTTCCAATCACACTCATCCACTCCGCCGCCCTTTGGAGCTTGGTGTTTGGAATTTATTTGGGATTTGGGTTTTGGGATTTGAAGTTTCCGCCCTCCGGGCGGCTACTCCACCAGCTTGTTCCGCAGCGCATAACGGGTCAGGTCCGCGTTGGTGTCGAGCTTGAGCTTCTCCAGGATGCGCGAGCGGTAGGTGCTGATGGTCTTGATGCTCAGGGACAAAATTTTCCCGATCTGCGTGAGCGTGGTGCCGCCCGCAAGCATCTTCATGACGACATACTCGCGGTCGGAAAGTTTCTTGTGCGGTTCGTCTGCTTCGGGCGCGGCGACGCGCAACGCGAGTTTCTCGGCCAACGAAGGGCTGACATACTTGCCGCCCGCGACGACTTTGCGCACGGCGCGGATGAGTTCTTCACCGGAAGTTTCCTTGTTGATGAATCCGGCCGCTCCGGACTTGAGCACGCGCACGGCGACTTCATCTTCCGCGAGGACGCTGAGCACAAGCACCGGCATTTCGGGACGCAAATTTTTGAAGTCCACCAGCAGTTCCAATCCGCTGCGGCCCGGCATGGTGATGTCCGTGATCGCCAGATCCCATTGCTGCTGGGCCAGCAGGGACATGGCTTCCTCGGCGCTCTTCGCCTCACCGATGGTGAGGTCGCCGAGGCTGGCGTGCAGGACTTGCTTCAGTCCGGCGCGGATGAGTTCGTGGTCGTCAACAAGCAGTAGTTTCAACATAGCGATTCCGATTCTGATTCTGATTCTGATTCTGATGGGATGGGGCCTCGCCCGCGAGGACGGCGCGGACGGTCTCCAGAAGCTGCTCGGGGCGATAGGGCTTCTGGAGGAAATTAATGTCGTCGTCGAGCAGGCCGTCGTCAGCCAGCGACTCGGCACTGTAGCCGCTCGTGTAAAGAATCTGGAGCGCGGGGCGCGCGGCCTGCAATCGCACGGCGAGCGCACGACCGCTCAACGCGCCGGGCATGATGACGTCCGTGAGCAGCAACGCCACTTCGTCCTGGTGCTCGGCCCAGAGGTCCAGCGCGGCACACGGGCCGTCCGCCGCCAGCACCCGATAGCCGCTGAGCGTGAGGAAGCGCGTGACCAGTTTGCGCACGGACACCTCGTCCTCCACGATCAGGATCGTGAGGTTCGTGTCCGCGCCCGATGTTTCGCGGGCGGCGCGGCCTGTCTTCAGGTCTGATGGTTCGCGGTTGCTGTCCATGATGCTCCCGAAAATATCGGCAACAGTCCGGTGAACCTTAGTGACGAAACAGGCGGTGGGATCGACTTTCCCGGCTAAGTCGCGCCGTCTTAGGTAACAAGGCGGGCGAAATAGATCGGAATTATCTGACAGATTACGTCACCGAAAGGGCGCTTTTGCCCGTACCGGAAAGCACGCCTTCGATGCGTTGCTGCAACTCCGCGAAGACCATGTCCGCCGAACGGTGCCCGTCGATGATGTCGAACCCGTAGTTCGTTTGCAGCCGCTTGAACTGCTGCTCAACGAGCGCCTGGTATTTCAGGAACGAGTCGAACATGTCACGCGAGAGTCCGAGATCCATGCCACTCTCCCAATAATCCAGCGCGACTTTTTTCTGAAAGGTGCGCTGCACAAGTTCCTCCGGCGACACGTTTAGATAGAACACGCCGTCCGGCACCAGCGCGACGCCATAAAGATTCTTCAACCATTCCTCGTCCATGCCCCGCACCAGGTCGCGGGCCATGAGGGTGTAGATGTAGCGGTCGGCGAGCACCATCATGCCCGCGCGCAGCGAGGGGAGAATCATGTTCTCCAACTGATCGGCGAAGTCGGTCGCGTAAAACAAACTGAGCGTGGTGCGGCTCAGCACATTGCCCTGCTGCGCGCGATCCAGTTCTTCGCTGACCAGGGTCGAGCGTTTCAACCCCACTTGGATTGTCGCATGGCCGCAGCCTTCCATCCACTCGACGAGGCGGGTGATTTGCGTGGAACGGCCCGAGCCGTCCGCGCCCTCGATGACGATGAGCTTGCCGGCGATCTTGTCGAGTTCCACGCCGGGAATGCCGTCGCCGTAGAAGCGGCGTTTGGTGCGCGGCGGCAGCACGATGCTGTTCGGCGGCGTCGGGGATTTCTGGGCAGAGAGTGCGCTCATGATGCCCTCACCGGGTTGCGCGCGAACGTCGGGAGCTCCAATCGCGCGGACACCGTCTGACGCACGAAGGATTGCTGTGTTTCGATGGGCACGTTCGCGTCCACGGTGATGAAACGAAACTCATCCTCCAGGTTCATGTAGCGCTGCAACATGCGGCCCTGAAAAATGCGGAAGCTCTCGTAACGATCCTTGGCCAGCCCCAGATCCATGCCGGCCTCGAACCATTTCAGCTCGGGCCGCCCGTCGAGAATGCGCGCCAGCGAGACTTCCAAATCCGCCTTGAAGAAAAACGTCAGGTCGGGGAGCGCCGCAAATTTATAGAGTCCGCGCACCCACTCCGGCGAGCAGCCCCGCACCGTGTCGCGCACGTAGGCCGTGAAAATGTAGCGGTCGCACAGCACGATGTAGCCCGCGCGCAGCAGCGGCAGCAACTGGCGCTCGTAGCGGTCCGCGAAGTCCGTGGCGTGAATCAAACTGAACGTCGTGGGCGTGAGCAACTGCCGGTTCTTGCCCTTGCTCGTGG
Organism: Verrucomicrobiota bacterium; assembly: GCA_038208765.1. GTDB lineage: Bacteria > Verrucomicrobiota > Verrucomicrobiia > Limisphaerales > SIBH01 > JANNGC01. Next base: position 752 of record JBBQYK010000370.1, on the reverse strand, counting down.
CCGACTTCACGACTTCCGAGGAATTCCACGAACTGAAGAACACCTTCATGCCCTGCACTTCAAGCCACTTTTGCAGCAGATGAATTTGCGTGGATTTACCGGAACCATCGAGTCCCTCGACTGCGATCAGCCGCCCCGGAAATTTGAGTTCGGAAAATGTTTTCGTCACAGGCCGCGAGGAAATTACGGCGCAGCGCGGGGAAAACCAACGGGAATTTCCCTGGGAGCGCGGGCGTCCCGCCCGCCGGACGGCGCGAAAGGTGTTCCCTCTCCCGACGCCTGCTTGGCGGAGTGGCGTCTGGTTCCATTCGTGCGGGCGGGACGCCCGCGCTCCCAGTCTTCCCCAGATCACGCTTGCCCGCCCCGGGCTGAACTCGGAACGTCGCGCGCATGAAGTTCGGCATCTGCAACGAGATTTTTCAGGACTGGAAGATTGAGGACGCGATGGCCTTCGCCAAACACGCGGGCTACGACGGCATCGAAATCGCACCGTTCACGCTCGCGAAATACGTCACGGACATTTCCGCCGCCGAGCGCCAGCGGATTCGTGACACCGCCGCGAAGTTGAAACTCGAAATCTCCGGCATCCACTGGGTGCTGGTGCAGGCGGAGGGGATGTATTTGAACCACACCGACCCTGCCGTGCGCGCGCACACCGCGAATTACTTCTGCGAGTTGGTGAACTTTTGTGCCGATCTCGGCGGCAAGATCATCGTCGTCGGCTCGCCCAAGCAGCGGAACGTGATGGACGG
>JBBQYK010000369.1:0-4795 GCA_038208765.1 Verrucomicrobiota bacterium | reverse complement strand
CGCCCACCATGCGATAGGTCGTCGTCTCGCCGCTGCGCTCCCGCACCCGCACCGTCGCGCCGAAGCGCACCACGTCATCGGCCATCGTCGGCGGGCCGGTGATGACGGCGGTTTGCAACGTGCGTTGAATCTGCAACGCGCGCGCGGCCAGCGCCTGTTGCCGACGCTTCGACGTTTCATCGCTCGCATTGGTCGCCGCGCGCAGCGCCGCTTCCTCCGCCGTGAGTTGCTCCAACTCCTGCCGCAACTGCAACGCTCCGCCCGGCGTCAGGAGATTCTTTACCCCCGGCGGCAGCACCGTCGCCGGACGCACCAACGGCGTTTCCGGCGCATCATCCGATTCGCGGGTGAAGGCTTTGCTCATGCGCCAGCATAGGAGCGCGGACCGCCGAGTCCGCGAGTTCATAATTTGACGAAAAGTTTGAAGGTCGGCGGAGGGCACCTTCACGTCGCTCTGCTTTACCCAACATTTCGGTTTTCCTGGATCGCGCGGACTCGGCGGTCCGCGCTCCTATCGTTTGAGTTGATTGAACTCATCTCGAAACCGCGCGCTGCTGAACGGCCACTGTTCCGGCGACTGGACCAAGCCCGCCTTCACTGGATTGTTTTCAATGTAGTGAACCACCTTGCGGTAATGCGCCTCGTCGCGGATGTAACGATCCCAGTAATCGTCCTGCCAGAGTTCACCGCGCCGACCCAGCAGACGATTGATGCGCCGCGCGGAAAAACCTTTCCAGTTCTGGATCAATTCCGTCAGCGGTATTTGCCAGGTTTCCACGAGCAGGTGGACGTGATTCGGCATGACGACCCAAGCGAGCAAGCGATACTCCTTCCCGTCGAGGTGCAACCAGTTCTCTTCCACGACGGAGGCCGCGCGCGGGTCTCGCAACTCGCAATTGCCCAGACCGCGATCCACGAATTCCTCGATCTTCGCGAAGCGTTGGAGCTTGTTCTTGATGGCGAGCAGCGATTCCCACTCGTGGCGCTGGGCGACCGGCATGGAGTCGGCCAGGCGGTAGTTGATCATCTGCCGCGTGCCCGGCATGTCGAAGTGCGGCAGATAACCACGCGAGTGCCAGCCACGGAAACCGAGCTTGGCTGCGTCCTCATCCGGCGGGGCGTGCCACTGCTGCTTCTCGCGAATCAACTCGTGGACACTCCGCTTCATTGCCTCACAGGAGCGCGGACCGCCGAGTCCGCGTGTTGACGGTTCCGGATGGTGCGAATTTGTCTTTCGTTTCCGTCATCATGCGTGTGCGTTTTGTTGCCTGTCGTTGTTATGAACACGCGGACTCGGCGGTCCGCGCTCCGCTCACTCCGTCAAAAACGTAGCGTCGTTGCTTTCCAGTTTCAGGCGCTGGGTGAGGTCGGAGGGATTCAGCTTGATGAAGAACGTGTGCGGGCCGGCGGGCAGGTCCATCGTGATCGCGCTGTTGCCGCTGGCGGGCTTGCCGTCAATCCACACCTTCGGGCTGGCGGGGCCGGAGAGTTGTAGGCGCACGGGGCCGGCCTTGCTCGTCACGAAACGGCTCGCGGCCCAGACCACGGTGTCCTTGCCGTCGAGTTCGTTGAGGATATCCGTGCGCGTGACTTCGCCGGAGACCATCGCGAAGACCGGCGTCCAATCCTTGCCGCGCAAGTCGGACTTCAACAAGTCGTCGGCGTTGGCCGTGCCGACCTTGGCGTTCAAGCGCCAGACGCGCGCCACGTTTTGTTTGGTCGCGTCGTAGGGGCCGGGTTTGCCGAGTTCCTTCAGGAAGGCGTAGAGGTCGAGGCGTTCCTGCGGCGTGATGTAGTCAATCAATCCGGCGGGCATCAATGAGCCGCCCATCTTGCGCGTGGCGATGGTGCGCTTGGGCACGGAGACTTCCTTCGCCGTCACGTCGCGGAGGATGACCTGCTCGTTGTCTTCGCGAAGCAAATTGCCGCTCACGTCCTCGCCGTCCTTGGTCGTGATCTGCACCGAGTTGTAGCCTTCCTTCACGCGCTTGTTCGGCAGCAACACGGACTCGACGATGTAATCCACCACCGGCGTGGACGCGCCGAGGCTGGTCATGTCGGGACCGACCTTGCCGCCCGCGCCGCCGATGGAATGGCAGAGCACGCAGCCGAGTTGTGGCTGGCGATAAATCTTTTCGCCATTCACCGCATTGCCCTTGGTGACTTCGTAGGCGATGGCGTGAATTTCATCCTGCGTCAGCGCGCCGTTCGGGTCGCTGAGGCTGCCCGCTTTGTTCAGGGCCATGATGAGATTCGGATCGTTGCGTCCGCCTTCGCGTGCGGTGCGCAACCCGGCCTTCGCGGCGGGTTCGGGCAAAGAGTTGGTCGCGAGCGCTTTCGTCAAAGCCGCCGAAGCGCCTTTCGTGGCGATCAACGCACGCCACAGCGTCAGCGCATCTTCCTCGTTCGTCGTGGCCGAAACGACTTCGAGGATTTGGGGCATCGAACCGTTCAGATCCGTCGCGGCCAGCGCCGCAGCAGCCGAGCGGCGAATCGAGTCATTCGGGTCCTTCACAATCGCGCGCAACTGCGTAATTGCTTCGCGGCCCCCGCCTTCGCGAATGCCTTCCACGGCTGCTTGTCGCACCGTGACTGACATGGCCGGATTCTTCGCCCACCTGGCCAGCATGCCTGGGGCAGGGGGCCATTTCCAACTGCCTGCCAGCCGGGCCGTCGCCGCACGAACCAGATCATTCGTCGCGGCTGGAAGCGGCCGAATTCCGTCCAGCAACATCGAGATCGAGCTCAAGTCAAAGGGGGCGGGCTTCGCATTGCGAAGGCGCGCCGCTTCCGCCAGCGCGTTCAAAGCGCGCACCGTGGCTTCTTCGGTGAAACCAGCGTCCAACACCTGTTGATACAGGCGGACCAACTGCTCCGGGCCGCCGGCCTGGCCGATGAGTTCAATCATCCCGCCGGAGCCGTCGCGCGGGAGCGGCTTGGTGCCGATGACTTTGGCCATCAAGGTCGTCGCGAGTTTGGGCTCGATGGCTTTGAGGGCGTATTGCAGTTGTTTCTCGCGGCCTTCGATTTTCCACGCGCCGGATTCGACGGCGGCGGCCCACGGCTCGGCGAGGTCGTTGATGGTCAGCCAGAGCGCGTATTCGAGGAAGGGTTCCAAACCCGTAGCAGCCGAGGTAACGAGGCTCTGATCGTTTCGGGTTTCGGGTTTCGGGTTTCGGATTTCAGATGGAGCCTCCTCACGTCGGCTGCTACGAGTGTCGAGCACGCTCAACGCGAGTTCCGCCGAGCGCGCCTTCGGAATGCGCGCCAGCGCCCGCAACGCTTCGATGCGCACGCGCGGGTGGTCGTCCTGAACTGCTTTTGCCAAAGCTTCGATTGGTGTCGGTCCACCTTGATCAATTTTGGTTTCGGCGTAGCGCGGCTTCGCGAGGCTTGGAATTCCGGGAGTGTTCCCGATCCACGCGCCGAGGACACGAACAGCGGCAGCGCGCGCGCGATGATCCTCGCTTCGTGGTTCGAGGGTTTGCTGGCGACCGACGACTTTGTCAGTGGACGCACTTAGAAGACGGAGCACCAAGTTCTGCGCTCCAATGTGCTGATACCAGTCAATCCCTTGATACAACCAAAGTGCTTGCAGCATCGCGTCGTTGCCGCCGGAGCGCGCGACGAATCCTCCGAGCGCGAGCCGAACGCCACGCTTCGCCCCTTCGTCGCCGTTGCGGTAACGTTCGATGAGCAACTGCCTCGTTTGCTTTTGCTCGAAGCCATTCGGTGACAGGAGATGATCAATTAGTTCGCGCTCTTTCATCTTCACCAACTCCGGCGCCTTCACATCCTTCCCACCCTTGTAACTCACCCGCCAGATCCGCCCGTGCTCGCGGTCGCGGCGCGGGTCGCGGAAATCCACTTCGCCGTGCTGGATGATCGGATTGCTCCAGTCCGCAATGTAGAGCGCGCCGTCCGGGCCGAGCTTCACGTCGATGGGACGGAACGTGACGTTCGTGCTGCGCAGGAATTCGTGCTGCTTGGTCGTGTAGCCCGCGCCTTGCTCCAGAATCTCGAAGCGCACCATCCGGTTCGCGCGGAAGTCGAGCGTCACGGCGTTGCCCTGCCACTCTTTCGGGAAGCGCTCGCTCTTGATCAGTTCCAGCCCGCAGAACTTCGGATACGAGCCGGGGCTGACGCTGCCGATGATGCGCCGCGCGCCTTCGTAAGTGAGGAAAGTCGCCTGCGGAAAATTCCAGTTGAGTCCGGCGCCACCCGCGCCGTCGGTTTGAAATTCCTGGCCGAAGTCGTCCCACACATGGCCCCAGCCGTTGACGAGTCCCTTCATCGTTACGCCGAGTTCCATCGTGTCAGGCCGCAACGCGAGCGTGCCGCCGCTGTTCAGCCGCACCACGCCGTGCGGCGTCTCGATGTGGCTGTGAATGTAAATCGATTGGTTCATGTAAAGCTGCCCGTCCGGTCCCCAGCGCAACGTGTGCAGAATGTGATGCGTGTCCTCGGTGCCGAATCCGCTCAACACCACGCGCCGCTGGTCCGCGATGCCGTCGCCGTCGGTGTCCTTAAAGTGCAACAGCTCGGTGCTCTGGCCGACGTAGCAGCCGCCGTCGCCCGGCTCGATGCCGGTGGGAATCAACAGGCCGTCGGCGAACACGGTGGTCTTGTCGGCTTTGCCGTCGCCGTCGGTGTCTTCGAGGACAAGGATTTTGTCGTCCTGCGCCTGGCCCGGCTCAATCTGCGGATAGATGGACGAACTGGCGATGAAGAGCCGCCCGCGCGCGTCCCAATTCATGGCGATGGGTTTGGCGAGCAGCGGGTTCTCGGCCCAGAG
>JBBQYK010000368.1:0-4833 GCA_038208765.1 Verrucomicrobiota bacterium | reverse complement strand
GAAAGACATCGTGATGATGCCGAGCATCGTGGACGTGGCGGGAATCAATCGCATCTCCCGGCAGATTCTCACGAGTGCGGCGGGCGCCATCTGCGGCATGGTGGAAGTTGGAGTCCCCGTTGGAGTCCAAGCTTCAGCTTGTTCCGGCGGGGACACGCTGAAGGGTGAACTCCAACCCGGCCTCCAACCCGACAAGCCCGTCATCGTCGCCAGCCAGTTCGGCAACACCACCGACTGCGTGAATCACGCGCGCAAACTGTTGGAGGACAAAGGTTATGAAGTCCTCGTCTTCCACGCCACCGGCACCGGCGGGCGCACCATGGAGTCGCTCATCGAGGCCGGACTCGTCACCGGCGTGCTCGACATCACGACGACGGAATGGGCGGATGAATTGGTCGGCGGCATTCTCGGTGCCGGTCCCACGCGCTGCGAAGCGGCGGCGAAACACGCCGTCCCCGCCATCGTCACGCCCGGCTGTCTCGACATGGTGAACTTCGGCGCGCGCGAAACCGTTCCCGCCAAGTTCGCGGGCCGGTTGTTCTATCAGCACAACCCGCAAGTCACGCTCATGCGCACCACGCCCGATGAATGCAAACGTCTTGGGGAAATTCTCGCGGAGAAAGTGAACGGCTCGAAGGCGCCCGTCACCGTCATGCTTCCCTTGCGCGGCATCAGCGTGATCAGCGCGGCGGGCCAGCCGTTCCACGATCCGGCGGCGGACGCCGCGTTGTTCGCTTCGTTGAAGGCGAACCTTCGCAAAGACATTCCGGTGCGAGAGCTCGACTGCAACATCAATGACGCAGCTTTTGCCGAAGCCTGTGTGGAGGAGTTGCTGAAAAACATCTCGGCGCGTCCATTGTAAGTCCTCAACCGTCAACCGCCGCGATTCTTGTCCTTCGTCCGCACGCTGAACTTCACGGTGGGCCTGCCAGTCTTGTTGACGATGCGGGCATTGCTCTTGCGGCGCCGGCGCTCCAACCGCGCCCCATTCGAGAAGCGCAGACCGACGACCACGACGAGGATCACGAACAGAATCAAGCCGCCGCCCATCCACACCAAAGGGTTCTCGAAATTCATGCCGTTGATCTGAAGCGTCAGGAGGATTTTGTAAAGTGGGCGATCACTTCTTGATGTCGCAATCCTTGCCGCCGCATTGGCCCCATTGGGAGAGGCGTCTCGCTCCGAACGGGAAGCTGGAAAGTTGGCATCCTTCACGCGGCACCAATTCATCGGAGCGCGGACCGCCGAGTCCGCACGTTCATCGCACCACGGGCGGAGCAGATTCGCGCGGTCATGGCTGTCCGCGCTACTGCCGGCGGTTTCAGAAATGATTCCGTGCGCCAGTTCGTTCGACCCTTGTTACAACCTCACCGCGCTTGAGCACCTTGGACACATTCGCCGCCGTCTGGTTCGCGGGTTTCAACCTCGTGACGTTCCTCGCGTTCGGCTTCGACAAAGGGCGCGCGGGCCGACCGAGGCGGCGCATCCCCGAAGCCACGCTCGCGCTGCTCGGGGCGCTCGGCGGCTGGCCGGGTGGACTGCTCGGGATGAAACTCTTCCGCCACAAGACCGCGAAGCGGACCTTCCAAATCAAATACGCCCTCGCGCTGCTGCCCTTCGCCGTCGAAGTCTGGGCCTGGTGGCACTGGCGCTGACGGGGACGCCGGCGAAGGCAGCCTTGACCATGACGGGCCCCGCTCGCGCGGCGGCGCGGGCTGGTGGGAAAACCTCGTCTGGTCCGCGAAGGACGTGAACCAGCGCAAGGCCGAGCGCCTCCCGCACGAAGCCGGCCTCAAGCTGCTCGCCGTCCCGCGCGCGCCCCGCAAGGCGGGGAACTGCCGGTGGCGGCCCACCTGCGCCACGCCCGCGGCGTCGCCGAGTGGAAACTGTTCCTGAAGGAATGAAGCCACGGGAGAGCGGGCGTCAAAGCTCGCTCCGAGAGCCAATACATAAAAAAACCATGAGCGACGCTCACGACGAACTTTCAGACAACGAACGATTGGAGAATGCGAAGGGGAATTTCATTCGTATTCTGTCGATTGCCATTCGTGCGAAGAATGAAGCAGACGGAACCTCAATCGACCGTCAGGAAGTAATCGCTGATACTCTGTTGCTTCGAAACATCCTGACTGGGCTTACGATTCATCAAGTCTTGCACCCATCCGCCATCGGTGAACTGCCCAAACTTTCGGTTCCAGACTTTGCTTCAGTCGCTGTTCTGGCGCCCACCATTCTTGAAAGCTATCTGGCGATGCACTGCATGGCAGTGTGGAGCTCTTCGCCCGACGAGCGAGAGATTCGGTTGCTCTGGTGGGATTGGCACGAGGTCAATGAACGCATTCGCACGCGTGACAACATCAAATCGAAGTTAGCGAAGCTCCTCGACAAGAAAAAAACGGACTTGGCGGACAAAATCCGTTCACACGCCGCATACAAAAAGATTCCAGAGAGGCTGCGCCAGGGATTTGAAGAGGGCAAACCACCCACGAAATCACTATTTGAATCAAATGCCCTCATCGCAAAACACGCTGGCATTCGCACGGACCATTTCGATGTGCAATATCAGTTTCTTTCCTCTGTAGCCCACTCGCAGCCAGTGATCGTTCGGATGTTGAGCAAACATGATCCCAATGCACCTGAAGTTCTTGTCTCATTGATTCAAGCGCTGGAATATTCGTCGGCATATTTGGCCTTCACTGTTCGTGATTTTGCCGAACTGTGCCCGCGCGCAAAGCAAGTGCTCGATTCTAGCTTTCAAAACTTCGCGACGTTTTGGGCCGTCATTTTTGCCGCCGCATTTCCTGAAGACTGAATTATGACCGACGCCAACCCAAACCCACACCACAGGTGAGGCTGCGAGCTTCATTCCTACACCGGGCCAAACGGAACGCTGATTTACACTTTGGCGAGCGCGCGGCGAATGGGGCGGGAAACGGTCGCGGCTTTGCGCGCGTGGCCGTTGGTGGCACGCGCAGAGGACGACACCTTCACGCGCGGCAACACCGGCCCGGCGGAGATGTCGCACGCCGCTTCCTGTTCCACCGCTTTCATCAGCCATTTCTTGGTTGGTGCATGGGCCGTCATAATTTAGCTTCCTTCATTTTCCGGTCACGAGGCGTTTGGCCAGTTCTTCCATGAACTCAAAGAGAATGTAGCTAGATTATAGCAATTTAATGAACACCAAAGATTTTCTCCGTCTCGGCGTGCCGCTCGGTGAAGCGACGCGGCGGGCGACGGATTTTGTGGTCCGATTCATCCTCGGCGGCGGCGACAAGTCGCGGTTGCACGAGGAGGTCGCGGCCGTTGTCGCCACTCCGGCAGCGTTCGTGGACGACGGGTTGCGCGGGGAGTTTGCCAAGGCGTTGCTCAAAGCGCCGCCCGCGCCGCGCGCTGAACCGGTGAAGTATCGGCAGTGGGGCGAAGGTCTGGAACACGACGCGGTGATGCAGATGGAGAAGGCGTGTCTGTTGCCAGTGGCGGTGGCGGGCGCGCTCATGCCGGACGCACACGTCGGCTACGGCCTGCCCATCGGCGGCGTGCTGGCGACGGAGAACGTGGTGATTCCTTATGCGGTCGGCGTGGACATCGCGTGCCGGATGAAGATGACGGTGCTAGACCTCCCGTTGCGCGATCTGGAGCGGAAGCAGGACCGGCTCACGCGCGCCATCGAGGCGGAGACGCGTTTCGGCGTGGGCGCGAATTTCAGGGAACGCCGCGCACATGACGTGCTGGACGCGGACTGGTCCGTCAGCCCGGTGACGAAGCAGCTCAAGGACAAGGCGTGGTCGCAACTCGGCACGAGCGGGAGCGGGAATCATTTCGTCGAGTTCGGCGTGTTCACGGCGAAGGAGAAGCTGGGCGAACTGCCGCCGGGCGAATACGTGGCGTTGCTCTCGCACAGCGGCAGCCGCGGCACGGGCGCGGCGGTGTGCGACCATTATAGCAAGCTGGCCTTCGCGCAGTTTCCCGATTTGCCGAGCGAGTTGAAACGACTCGCGTGGCTCTCGCTCGATTCACAGGAAGGCCGCGAGTATTGGGAGGCGATGGAGTTGATGGGCGATTACGCGGCGGCGAATCACGCGTGCATTCACCAACACCTCGCGGAAAATCTTGGGGCGCAGGTGCTGCTCGATCTGGAGAATCATCACAACTTCGCGTGGAAGGAGCGGCACGTCATCGGCGGCGTGGAGCGCGAGGTCGTGGTGCATCGCAAAGGCGCGACGCCGGCGGGCGCGGGCGTGTTCGGCATCATCCCCGGCTCGATGGCGACGCCGGGTTTCGTGGTGCGCGGGAGGGGCAACGCTGAGTCACTCAACTCCGCGTCGCACGGCGCGGGCCGCGTGATGAGCCGCAAGAGGGCAAACGAATCACTCTCGTGGGAGAAGGCGAACCGCTTCCTGAAGGAGCGCGGCGTGACGCTCATCTCCGCCGGTCTCGACGAGGTGCCGATGGTTTACAAAGACATTCACACCGTCATGGCCGCGCAAAGCGATCTCGTGGAAGTGCTCGGCCAATTTGATCCGAAGCTGGTGAAAATGGCGCCGAGCGGGGAGCGGGCGGAGGATTGAGGAGGCGTGCTTACTCCGAATGGGCTGCAAGTCACCGGGAGTCACCGCCTTGACGCCGCATCCATCTTGATGAGCGGCGGCCAGTGGCGTTTGAACCTTTCGCCGGGAAGTTTCTTCGTCGCATCAATGCCCAGCGTGCTGCCGCCGGCGATTTCGCTCGTCGCGTGGTCGAGCACGTCGGACGGGCGTTTGGGAGCCTTGCGGCCGGCCACCATGCTGTCGATGTTGGCGCGCACGAACAAGTCACTGTCAAACGACTAGGCCA
>JBBQYK010000367.1:0-4834 GCA_038208765.1 Verrucomicrobiota bacterium | reverse complement strand
GATCGGATCGACCCGCAGCGCCAGGTCGGTGGTGAGCATGATGGGTGGGTGGGTGACGCCCTCGACGTGCGCATCGGGCACGAGGTCTGCGCTGGCACCGTCCTTCGGCTGCCACTGGTGGGCTCCGGCGGGGCTCTTGGTGAGTTCCCACTCGAAGCCGAACAATGTTTCGAAGTAGCTGTTGTCCCACTTGGTCGGTGTGGGGGTCCAGGCCCCCTCGAGGCCGCTGGTGATCGCGTCGCCGCCTTTGCCGGTGCCAAAACTGTTCTTCCAGCCGAGGCCCTGTTGTTCGAGGCCGACGGCTTCCGGCTCAGGCCCAACGTGCGACGCAGGAGCGGCACCGTGCGTCTTGCCGAACGTGTGACCGCCGGCGATGAGCGCGACCGTCTCCTCGTCGTTCATCGCCATGCGGGCGAAGGTCTCGCGGATGTCGCGCGCGGCGGCGATGGGATCAGGATTGCCGTCCGGCCCTTCGGGGTTGACGTAGATCAATCCCATCTGCACTGCGGCGAGCGGCTTCTCCAAGTTGCGGCTGTGGATTTTTCCATCCGCGTCGTCATCGGACACGAGCACACCACCGGGCTTTTCGACGCCTTCCGAGCCGTCCGCGTAACGCACGTCGCCGCCCAGCCACTTCTTTTCGCGGCCCCAATAGACATCGTGATCCGGCTCCCACGTATCTTCGCGCCCGCCAGCGAAGCCAAAGGTTTTGAAGCCCATCGTTTCGAGCGCGACGTTGCCGGTGAGGATCATCAGGTCGGCCCAGGAAATCTTGCGACCATACTTTTGTTTGATCGGCCAGAGGAGGCGACGCGCTTTGTCGAGGCTGACGTTGTCGGGCCAACTGTTGAGCGGGGCGAAACGCTGCTGGCCGCGACCGCCGCCGCCACGACCGTCACCGGTGCGATAGGTGCCGGCGCTGTGCCACGCCATGCGGATGAACAGGCCGCCGTAGTGGCCGAAGTCCGCCGGCCACCAGTGCTGCGAATCGGTCATTAACGCCGCGAGATCTTTCTTCAACGCCGCGAGGTCGAGGCTCTTGAACTCCTTGGCGTAGTCGAAGTCCGCGCCCATCGGATCGGACTTGGAGGAATGCTGGTGCAGGAGTTCGACCTTCAACTGGCTGGGCCACCAGTCACGGTTCGTGGTGGCGTTATTGGCGCCGTGGTTGAAGGGGCATTTGGCTTCGGTGGACATTTGTATTCTCCTAATTTTTTCGTTGTTCAGTCGTGAATGGCACGGAGCTTGTCGCGCGCGGGCGCTGGCTGGAAATACAATTTTCCTCTGGTAACGATAAGTGTCGCGCGCGGCGGAGGAATTCACGAAGCTGCGGGGGGCGGAAGCAGAGTGAGTGAGTCTATTTCCCGGTGGTGCCGCCTGGCGCAAGCAATTGATCCACGATGACCGCCGCCGTCGTACGAGTCACGCGCTCCATTTCCGAGCGGAACGGCTTCGCTCGATGCTCGGCCCACTCGGTGAATTTCAGTTTGCGTCCGCGATATTCCAACTCGCCCCGGTGCAGCCGCACGCCGTCGCTCACGCGCAGCACTTCCACATCCACGGTCACGGCGAAGGTCATGGGCGGATTCAACCCGTGCAGTTCCTCGAAGCGTTGCTGGAAGACGCGAATGACCAGGAGGCTGTCGAGTCCCAAGACCGAGATTGCGCGCAATTCCTCGCCGGTCGGGCGGCGTGAAATGTTTTTCACCGTGACCGAACCGGGCTGAGGAATTTTTCGCCGCGCGGCGATTTGCACCACGCGATTTTGAATCTGCGTTTCGAGCGGAGCCTCGATCAGGGGTTTCCGCAAAGAGGATTCAGCATCCTTGATCTCGGACTCGGGCACGCCCACCACGTAGCTGCCGACCACGCCCACGACGCCAGAGACGATGAGTCCAAACGCGAGAATGGAGGCATCGTTCGCGGATCGGTCGATGGGAGCAAACGTCTTGTCCATGATGGGAACGACCGCCTCCGACGGAGTGGCCGGACGCTTGAATCCAAAATCCGGATTGTCGCCGGTCAGCAAAATGCCGACGCGCCCGAAACTGGCCCGCACCTTTCCCGGCACCGGGGCCGGTTCATTGATGATGCGGGAGAAGTTGCCTTCGTGCGTGCGACAGCCGGAACAGAAACTTAGCATTACCACGAGCAGCGTAGCCGAAAGAAAACTTCGCCGTGAACAAAGCTGACGCAGGATCATTTGGCCGACGCCTCCAGAACTTCCACCGCCGTCAGCAACTTGGCCGTCTTGATCAGCCGGCAGAATTCCTTCTTGGTCACTTCCCGATGATGGCCATCGCGACTGGCCAGGTTCGTAAACTCCTTGTAGCCGACTTTCAGCCGCTCCAGTTGCGTGATGCGGAGATACTGCGCGCCGTTTTTCCAGACCTGACCTTGGGCCAATTTCATGCGGGAGAGGATACGGAGCGCCGGACGGTTGGCGACGGTGATTTGCGTCAAATGAGCGGAAATTTGAGGTTGCGTTCAAAGCGTTCGCCGTTACGCTGCCGCGCTCGAAAATGTCATGAATCCTGAACTCGCCAAACAAGCCCTTGCCAAAGTCGGTAATCCGAACGTCCTCGTGAACCTCGTCTCCCGGCGCGTCCGCCAGCTCAACGCCGGCGGCGGCGGCATGGGCCGTCCGCTCGTCAGCGACACCGCCAATCTCGGCCTCGGCGACATCGCCCTGCTGGAAATCATCCACGACAAGGTGGGCTATGATTTGCCGGAGCAGAACGTGCTCACCGAGGTGAAGCCCAAGCGCAAGCGCCGGAGCTAGGATGGTTGCTGGTGGCTGGTTGAAAGTTGAAGGCGGGCGCGCGGTTAGAACTGCCATTTCAACCTTTTAACTTTCAACCCCATGTCCGACATCGTTTCCAATCCCAAGGCCCGGCGCGATTACCACATCCTGGAGACGTTCGAGGCGGGCATCGTGCTGCACGGCACGGAAGTAAAGTCCCTGCGCGCGGGCAAGGCCCAGATCGCGGACGCCTTCGCGCGAGTGGAGAAGAACGAGGTCTGGCTCCACAACGCCCACATCGACGAGTTCACGCACGGCAACCAGTACAACCACGAGCCCAAGGCCCCGCGCAAGCTGCTGCTGAACCGGCGCGAGATTCGCAAACTCTTCGGCCTCGCCTCCGTGAAAGGCAATGCGCTCTTCCCGCTCTCGCTCTACTGGAAGAACGGCCGCGTGAAAGTGGCGCTCGGCGTGGGCAAGGGCAAAGTCGAGTTCGACAAACGCGCGGACATCAAGGAGCGCGAGTCGGATCGGGATGTGAAACGCGCGACCATGCACCTGTTGAAAGGGCGTGGGGCGAAAAAATAATTTTGGCTGCGCTCGCCTGGCAAACCTGATTCGTTACCCCCATGTCGGTCAAAACCGTGTCAGGTCATGGCGGCGATGCCGTCGTCCAGTTCTCCGTGTTCACCCCGAACCGCGTCGGGCGTTTGCATGAGGTGGTAAAACTGCTCGCCTCGCGCGAGGTGCATGTCCTCGCGCTCACCGTGCTCGACACCACGGACAGTTCCATCCTGCGTCTGGTGGTTGATGACCCGGAGCGCGCCCACGACTTGTTGCAAGAGCACACCTTCGCCTTCACGGAGAGCCATCTGGTCGCGGTGGAAATGAGTTCGCCGCAAGAACTCGTGCGGCTGATGTCGGCGCTGCTGAGTGCGGAACTCAACATCCACTACCTCTACTCGTTCATCCCCAGCCCCGGCGGCAAATCCATCCTCGGCCTGAGCATGGATGATAACGAGCTGGCCGAGCAGGTGCTCAAGCGCCATCAGTTCGTGCTGCTCAAGCAGTCGGACATTTCGCGGTGAGTTTCCCCGGCATCGCCATTTGACCAATCGCGCCCCGACCCGTTATTCATTCCCCCGAAACGGAGGCCAACATGCCACTGACATTTAACATTCGACATCTTGAGACCAACGACTTGCCCTTCGCCGGCGAACTGCCGGTCGCGGAACTGGAACTCGATTGGCCGGACGACATGGTGCAATTCACCGGCCCGCTGGCCTACGACCTGACCGCAGAAAGCCTGGATGACGCCTTGCTCGTGCGGGGCATACTTTTGCTGCCGCTGGAGCTGACCTGCGTGCGTTGCCTGAAAAAGTTCAGCAGTCCGCTGCGGCTGGAGGACTGGGCCTGCCATCTGCCACTGACCGGCCAGGACGCGGTGAGTGTCTCGAATGATTTGGTGAACTTGACACCTTATCTGCGGGAAGACATTCTCCTCACCCTTCCGCAACATCCGTTGTGTGAAACGGAGTGCGGCGGCTTGAAACTGCCCGCGCGGAAGGAACCGAGCGTGGCGTTTGAAGAAGTGCCGTCCGCTTGGGATGAACTCGATAAACTGAAACTGAAAAATTGATATGGGCGTTCCCAAGAGAAAACCTTCGACGAGCCGCATGAAGATGCGCCGTGCTTACAACAGCGTGCTCACGCTGCCGCAAATCAGCTCCTGCCCGCAGTGCGCGGCGGCCTACCGGCCCCATCGCGTCTGCCCGGCCTGCGGCTACTACAAGGGCCGCCAAGTTCTGACCATCAAGGCCAGCGCGTAATTTCCCTTTGCCCCAAGAGCGCGGACGAGTATTTCTCTTCGCGCTCTTGTTGTTTTATGCGCATCGCTGTTGACGTCATGGGCGGCGACCACGGTTGTGGCGTCGTCGTTTCTGGGGTCAAACTCGCGCTCACATCGCCCGGCCACGAGCGCATCGAAAAACTTTTCCTCGTCGGCGCGGAAGCGGAAGTCCGCGCTGCTCTCCAGCAGCAAGGCTGTGCCGATTCCCGCGTCGAAGTTGTCAACGCCACCCAGGTGCTGAC
>JBBQYK010000366.1:0-4896 GCA_038208765.1 Verrucomicrobiota bacterium | reverse complement strand
GCTTGGGACGAAGCGGCCTGAGTCTGCACCGAGAAGTTGCCGCCCGTGGACACCGGTCGGCTCGACTCCGTTCCTCACTTCGCAGGCAAAACTTCCTGCTTCAACAGACTCGTGGGAATGGCGGCGAAATGCGGGTCACGGTGAACGAGCGTCGCGTTTCCCAGCGACGCGCTGGCGGCAATCAAAACATCCATCGCCGCAACGTGAGCGGTCGCGCTCGTGCGCAAGCGAATCGCTTCCCCGCGCACCGCCTCAGTCACGTCCACCACCTCGGTCAGCAAGGCGCGGTAACGATTCAACTCCGTGACCCCGGTTGCCGCATCCACGCCGAGTTGATGCAACCGGAGTTCAAACTCATAGAGCGAAAGGATGGACGCCCCGGCCTCGACCGCTGCGTCTTCAAACAAGGCTTGAACTCGCTCCGCGCCATTTTCCGCGAGGTAGTGCGCCAGCAACGCCGAGGTGTCCAGCAAGTGGGTCATCGGCGATGGTCGGCCTGGTCGAGTTGATCATCCCGCTCCCGTTCGCGCAGCAAGTCACCGATGGGGTCCGCGCCGGGCTTGAGCAGATGCCGGCCCGCGCCCATCAGTTTCCGCGCCATTTCGCCGCGACTTGGCAACGGCTTCACCGTGATGACTCCGTCCCCCGCCTTCGCCCACTCCAGCCGCGTGCCGGGATGGATGTCGAACTCACGCGCCAGGTCGGGCGGGATGCTCACCTGATTGCTTTCACCCACGGTCGTTGTCATGCGCACAGACTACCGTGCCACCATTCGCGCACCAAGCCTGCAAAACCTCGCTGGCGAAATGCAGAAGCCATACGATTACAGCTACGTGGACTGAGTGGCCAAACCTCAGCACGAGGTCGCAGTCCCGTTGCGGTTGTTGGCAAGCCGTGGTTCCGCCGGTAAAAAGCTACCTCACGCGATAGCCTTTATGCTTCTTCACCGCTTGAAAGCGAACTGCTACACAATGGGGAATTGAACACACAGCAGGCCATCGAAGTCGCAGCCACGCACCTTCAACAACTGGAGGGGCATGTGTTCGATGTGTTGAACGTCTCGAAGCCCGTTTCAGTGGCCGCAGCCGTGAATCTGGCCAAGGTGATTTCCAAGCTCTCGCCCATGCTTGGGAACATGATTGAGTTTAACGCGGTCGAAGTTTTGAACGCGGTCGAGAGTTTTCACCCATGCGGGAAATGGATTCGTCAGGACCCTGACTTTCCGGATACCATTTTGCAGGGCAATATCTCGCCCACGCCCGGCTTTGAAATCAAGGCGTGGTTCCCGATGGCGACGGAAATCACGGCCCGGTTCAGGGACAGTCAAAATCACTTCCTCAACGACAACACCCATGTTGCGATGCTCGCTTGGCTGCCTGAGCACATGATTTACGGCCAGCCGAAGATCATCGGGGTTTGCATTGCCTCGGGAAAGACGGTGGCTGCCGCACGCGACGCGCACTATCACAATCCACCAGGTTATCTCGTGGTGGAACCGGGAGACACGCGCGCGAGGACGCGCAACCTGCGGCAAACAAACACGAATGGCTACAAGTTCCAGGGAACAACAGAACAGCTTCGAGCGGCTGAAAAGCTGGTGAAGCGTTGGGGCAAGAGCGGCAGGATTTACACACCGACGCCAGAGTATCAGGCAATGGTGAGGCAACTGCTTGCGAGGTTTCCCTATCGGCTCGACACCAACTACGCCAAGATGGATCGGATTGCTCACGTTGGAATCGAAGCGTTCAAGGAGAGCATCGGGAAGAAGGAGTTTCACGGGATGTCCGTGAATAAATGGACGCGGATTTTGAGCAGCGGGGATGATTCCGCCATCCGCACCGCCGTGGAGATACTCGACATCAAAGATTCAGGGACATCGGCGCTGGTTCGCTGAACCGGCGAACGCCGAGTTGAAAGTAAGTGGAATCAATTTCCGCCGCGTAGGCTCGCCGCCCGCCACGCCACGCGGCCACCGACGCGCTGAACAGCCCGCCAAACGGTTCCCAGACGACGTCGCCCTCGTCGGATGACGCTTTGATGATGAGGCTCATCAGATCGAGAGGCTTCTGATTCAAGTGCGCCGCCTTTCCATTGGGTGCTTTGACTCGCTCGCCACAGTGCAGGGCAGTACGCTCCCAGACATTTGTGTAGCCGTGCGGACATCGGAATTTGTAGCGCATCGCTTCCCATTCTTCAGCAGTCAGCGGGCTTCTGCCAGTGGGCGCAAAGTAAGGGCGGCCCTTTGGTGCGCCGTGCTTGTTGGCGTAATCAGCCAGCATCTGGAATTTGTCCGGAGGAGGCGGATACCACAGATGGCCGCGGTCGAAATATTTTCGAGTGGCGGCATCCGCCACGCCGCAAGCTTGGTTGGTTTCGCGTAGTGGAAGCCCCGTCCGTTGCCACTCGCCCAGCATCCACTCCTTCAGCGGCAGGCTGTTGATGCGCGCCTCGAACGAGTATTGGACACAAACTTCCGTGACCACCGGAAAGCGCCGAATCTTGGCCGTGTTCACATTGCCCGCGATGTGAGCCTTGGTCTTGTTCCACACGTTGGCGTTGACGTAGCGGAAGCCGTGCTTTTCCAAAACAGGATGCGCAGCAGCCCAGCCAATTTCGGAATTCCAAAACCACAGCGTCGTCTGCGGAGTGGCGCGGGCGGCCCAAGCTTCGATATGGCGCTCATACCAATCCGGCAACGCCAGATGATCCGACGTGTCACCGTCGAAGCCGAGGACACCGTATCCCCCATCTGAAACAATGACGGTCGGAGCCGGCCACGACTCGTAAAACTCCAAGCTGTTCCCGTGGTGAACTTGGACAAGGCTGTTCGTGTAAAGATCGGCGTCGGGAACCGTGTCGAACGTGACAGACCTCTTGCGTCCTCTCGTGCTCGGAGGTGGGGCGCAAATGCCGTTCGGATGAATCATGGGCGGCATCGTAATAAACCCTATCGCACGCGCAATACTTTTCTAGCGGCTGGTTTTGGCGGTCGCCCGCCGGGCCGCCGGTCTTCGCGGTTGAACCGCTGCACTTCCTCTTTTTGCAAGAGGTGATCGCGCCCGTGCTTGACCGACGGCAACTGGCCCTGCTGGATGAGCTGCCGCACCCGGACGGGAGTGACGCCGAGAATTTCCGCTGCGCTTTTGGTTGTGATGAGGTTCATCAGGCTTGAGTGAATCGTGAAGGACGCCGGTTGGCCGGTCAATCATGGTTCAGGTGGTTGTCCAAAGAGCTTTTCCACCGCCGCCTTCACCGCAGCGTCCATCTGGATGAGCGGCGGCGGGGACGTTTGAAGCCTTCGCCGGGGAGTTTCTTGGTCGCGTCGATGCCGAGTTTGCTGTCTGGCCGTTTCACCGCCGCGGGTCAGGCCAGTTCGGCCTTGAGTTTGCGGCTCAAGGCGAGCGCTGCTTGCTCCAGCAGTTGCAGCGTGATGGAAGAATACTGTTCAGAAAACAGGCGGTGGAGCGTGCCTCGATTGGTCTTCATCCGGCTGGCGAGTGGAAACGGGTAGTCAATGGTATTGGCATATTCTGGTCCTGACAGCACACGCAGGCGATTCTGTTCCGGCAGTTGCGCGAGCAGTACCAGAAGCGCGACCGGCTGCGGCTGATCGTGGATTACCGGAAGAAGTTTCTGGATTCGTTCGTGCGCGGCGGCGACGAGGAGGCGAAGCAGGCCGAGACGCATTACGAGCAAGCCAGGGCGCAGTCGGACCAGGATTACGAGGAGACGGCGGCGACGGTCGCGCGGCAGAAGGAGTTGAGCGCGGACGAGGCGGCGGAGTTGGGCCGGCTGTGGAAGAAGCTGGTCAAGCTGTATCATCCCGACCGTTTCGCGCACGAGCCGGACAAGCTGGAGACGTACGCGAAGCTGACCGCCGCCATCAATCGCGCCAAGGACAACGGCGACATCGGCACGCTGCGGGAGATCGCGGACGACCCGCACGGCTTCATCCTGCGGCAGGGCTGGGCGAGTTTGGATTTCAGCGATGGAGCGGAACTCGCGCAGTTGCGGCGTCTGCATGAGACGCTGCAACTGGAAATCTTCACGGTCCTCGAGGCGCTGAACCGGCTGCGGGAAAGTCCCGATTACGAACTTTGCCAACTGAGCGAGCGGAAGCCCGGCGTGCTGGAGGAACTGGCGGCGGAGCGGGCGCGGGTGTTGGAACGGGAGAGCGCGGAATTGGAGAACGAGGCGGAGCGGTTGGCGGGGGAGATTGAGGAGTTGGGTGTTGAGGCGACGGCCAACGGTGGACGGATGCGCCCGTGAGGACGATAACCTTGCGGTAAGGTTCGCCCGCTAGGCTAGGCTTCGCTCGCGCCCTGCGTGCGCGGCATTATGATCAATCATCGAAAAACTGCCTGGGCTTCGATTTTCACGGCGGTGGTTCTCCTCGTCTGGGGGCCGGCGCGGGCCGAGGACCGGCCGGCGCGTCCCTTGCCCGAGTGGGTGCGCAGTCTGATCACGAAACATTTTCCCGACGCGCAGATTCAGGGCGGCCATCGCGAAGGGGATGAAGATGAGCAGCGTTACGAAGTGGAGTTGAAGAAAGACGGACGCCACATCAGCACGGACGTGACCGCGGACGTCGGTGTGGTGGAAATCGATGAGGAACTCCGGCAGGATCAGGTGCCGGAGAAAGTGATGAAGTCGTTTCGTCGCGCTTTTCCCAAGGGCGAGATTAAACGCTCCGAGAAGAGCACCGACATTCGCGTGACCTACCACATTGAAGTCACCACGGACGGGCGCAAACGAGAAGTGACGCTTTCGCCGCGCGGCAAAATTCTCGAAATCGAAAAGCGCGATTGAGCCATGCGCCTGCTGCTCGTCGAGGACTCAGCACGGTTGCAGGCGACCATCGCGCTCGGGCTGCGCAAAGCGGGCTACGCGGTGGAT
>JBBQYK010000365.1:0-4906 GCA_038208765.1 Verrucomicrobiota bacterium | reverse complement strand
CGCCGCCCCCGGCCAATTATTAAAACTTATAGGCCAGCGCCGTGATCCACTTGAGGTCGTTCTTCTTGCGGCCGGGCGCGGGTTCGTTGTCGTAGGTGTCCTGCACGTAGCTGCGCAGCGCGAGTTTCTTGCTCAGCGCCGCCTCCACGCCAACCTCGGCGTTGATGATGTAGTTGCGCCAGTAGTCAATCTGCGGGAGGAACTCGGCGGTCTGCCAGATGCGCACGGTGTCGCTGAACTTGTGCTCGAAGCGGTCCGCGAAGCGGATGGTCATGTAGGTGTCCTCTTCGTTACCGACTCTTTCATGCACCACTCCGGGTCCCACTTCACCAGCCAGATAGGTCGTCTTGTTCTTGATGAAGTAGTAACCGACGCCGGGGCTGAAGCTGACGCGATATTTAATGTCCGCCACGGCATCATGCAGTCCGTCGAGGCGCACGTAGCTGTAGAAACGCTCGGTGAAGAGGTAGTTCCACTGGCCAAAGCCGTGGGCGGAACCGGCGGTGCGGGTCTTCTCGTCCGTGTTTTGGTCGGTCGTCTCTCCGTAGGTGCTGTCTGCGCCAAAGGCGAATTCGTTCTTCGGGCCTTTGCGTTCGGTCTTGATGTCCGCGGTGAAAAGCAGCGTCTTGCTGTTGCCGCGCGTGAGGGTGAGACCCATCGCGGCGCTGCTGACCCAAGGGGCGTTGGTCTGGATGATCGGGGCCTTTTCCTGCGCGTGGGTGGACGGAACGAGCATGGCTGCGAGGGCCAAGACGCTCCCGGCGGTGAATGAATGGAATCGTGTCATGTGCATGGACTGGTGTTTGGCTGCGGTTTTGGTGTTTGGTGTCAGCCATCCCAACCGGATGGCGGTGTCCGTTTAGCAGGAGGCCGACGGAGGCGACAAGTGCGGAAAAGGGGGGAAAGATGTGCATCACGGATTTCACGGAGGACACGGATTAAGGATCAAAAGCGCCTCTGACCTTTCTCGATCCGTGAAACCCGTGAAACCCGTGAAATCCGTGGTTTAAAAAAAGAGCTTTGGACGCGCATTTTGAACGGAGAAACGGCGAGGTGTTCCCCGTTCAGAGTTCAAAGTTCAAAGTTCGAGGTTCAAAGTTCCCTCCCTCACCAACTTCATCCTTCACTCCCCGTCACCCCCTTCCTAATCTCCGCGCCCATTGTCATGAGCAAAATTTATAAAATCGCCGCGCTCGCAGGAGACGGCATCGGGCCGGAAGTCATGCGCGAAGCCATCAAAGTGCTGCGCGCGGTGGAGAAAACGTTTTCGTTGAGTTTCCAAATCACCGAAGCACCGGTGGGTTGGGCGGGCATTGATGCGGCGGGGAAGGCGCTGCCGGATGCGACGCTCGCGCTGTGCAAAGAGTCGGATTCAATTTTGTTCGGCTCGGTGGGCCTGCCGGAACGCGACCCGACGATTCCGAAGGAGGAACGTCCCGAACGCGCGGCGCTGCTGCGCATGCGCAAGGAGTTCGGCCTGTTCGCGAATTTGCGTCCGGTGCATTTGCAAAAGGCGCTCGCCCATTCCTGTCCGCTCGCCCCGGATCGCCAGGGCAACGGCATCGACATCCTCGTGGTCCGCGAACTGACCGGCGGCATGTATTTCGGCCAGCCGAAGAAGACGGAAGACTTGGGCAACGGCCAGTTCCGCGCCACTGACACGATGGTTTACACCACGGCGGAGATTGAGCGCATCGCGCATGTCGCCTTCCGCGCGGCCGAGTTGCGCCGGAAAAAAGTCACCAGCATCGACAAGGCGAACGTGCTCGAGAACGGCGTGCTCTGGCGCGACGTGGTCACGCGCGTGGGCAAAAATTATCCAGGCGTGGCGCTCGAACACATGTTCGTCGATAACGGCGCGATGCAACTCATGCTGCGCCCCACGCAGTTCGACGTGATGCTGTGCGAGAACATGTTCGGCGACATTTTGAGCGACGAGGCGGCGGCACTGGCGGGTTCGCTCGGCATGTTGCCCAGCGCGAGCCTCGGTGCGACCAGCGGCGGGCAAACGTTTGGCTTTTACGAACCAGCGGGCGGCACCGCGCCTGACATTGCGGGCAAAAACCTCGCGAACCCCATCGCGCAGATTCTCTCCGTGGCGCTCATGCTGCGCTACAGCTTCCAGTTGAACGACGCGGCGAACGCCATCGACGCCGCCGTGACCAAGGCCATCAACTCCGGCCTGCGCACGGGCGACATTTACAACCCGGCCGATGCGGCGGCGAAGCAGGTCGGCACTCGCGAAATGGGCGACGCGGTGGCGGCCGGGGTGTGACACAAGCACGTGGTTGCGCGCCCCAAAGCTCCCCTTTATTGTGCCGCCATGCACGCGACAGAAATTCCAAATTTCGAGAAACTGACGGATGCTGAACGGGTCACGCTGGCGGACGAGCTGCTGGCTTCCGTGCGCGATGTGGAGGCGTTGCCGCCGAACGTCGCCCATCAGTTGGAAGTGGAGCGCCGCTGGGAGGCCTATCAAAAGGATCCGTCGCGCGGCATGACCAGGGAACAGTTTTGGGCCGCCGTCGGCTGGTCGCCAGAATGAGCCGCCGGCTCCTCCTCCTGCCGGAACTTCGGAAAGACGTTTCCCAGACGTTCGCCCTTTACGATCGGGCGGCACCGGGGCGGAGCGGGCCACGTTTCGGTCGCGCCTTCAACGCGGTGTTGTTGCAAGTCGAGGCCGGGTTCATCACTCATCGGAAAGTATTCGCAGATTTTCACCGCGTCCTGCTCAAACCGTATCCTTACATTTTTTACTATCGCCTCGCAGGTGAAACCGCCGTGGGCATTGCGCTGCTCTACGCCCGCCTGAGTCCTGAAACCATCCGACAGACGCTGCGCGACCGGACTCAAGATTGAACCCGCGCTTGTTCTGCCAAATCACCCCGCTATCCTTTTTCCAATGTTCCAAAAACTGCTGCCCCTGCTTCTCTGCGCCGCCGCGGTTTCCGCCGCCGAGCGCCGGTTTGATTTCAGCCAGTTCGCGGATCAAACGTCGCCGACCAACTTCCGCAGCGCCGTGACCGGGCGCGGCCCGGCGGGCGATTGGAAAGTCGTCATGGAAGACGTGCCGGCCGTGGTGCCGGCGTTTTCGCCGAAGGCACCCGTCGCCACCAAGCGCCCCGTGCTCGCACAGCTTTCCACCGACCGTGATGAGGCGCGCGCGCCGCTGTTCATTTACGAGGGCGACACGTTCGGCGATTTCAAGTTCACCACCCGTTTCAAAATCACGGGCGGCGAACTCGAGCAGATGGCCGGCGTCGCCTTCCGCGTGCAGGACGAAAAAAATTATTACTACGTCCGCGCCAGTGCCAAGGGGCAGAACCTCGCCTTCTTCCGCTACGTGCAGGGCGAACTGATTGGCGGCGTGTCGCTCCCCGCCCCCGTCAAACGCAACGAGTGGAACGAACTGATGGTCGAATGCAGCGGCAGCAAGCTGCGCGCATTTCTCAACGCGCAGGAAGTCATTCCGTGGACCGAGCCAAACCTCATTCCCTTTCCCGACGGCACGAGCAAGGGCGTTTTTTCCGCCGGCCAGATCGCCTTCTGGACGAAGGCGGACAGCACCGCCTGCTTCACCGACGCGCGCGTCGAATACACCCCGCGCGAGTCCTTCGCCCAGATCATCATCCGCGAGACCATGCAACAGCACCCGCGCTTGCGCGGATTGAAAATCTACGGCGTGAACGGCCAGGACCCGCAGCCCCGCATCATCGCCAGCAATGACGAGAAGAAACTCGGCGAGGCCGGCGGTGACGTAGAAAAAAACTGCATCCAGAAAGGCGGCTCCTACTTCGGCAAGGGCAACCAACTCGCCGTCGTGACCATGCCGCTGCACGACCGCAACGGCGACACCGTGGGCGCGGTGCGTGTCGAGATGTCCACCTTCCTCGGCCAGACCGAGCGCAACGGACTCGCCCGCGCCCTGCCCATCGTGAAGTCGATGGAGGCGCGCATCACCTCGGCGAAGGAACTGGTGCAGTAGTAGCATCTCCCGTCCTCACCGCGGCTCAAATCCATCCGCCCACTTACGGTTTCGCGTTTCTCAGAAGGGCAAGGCTGATGCTTTCTCACAACTATGAAACGAGCCGTCTTCATCGAGCGAGACACCCTGCTCAATCTCGCGACCACCCAGGGAGGGCAGCCACCATCACCCGTTCTGCTGGAAGATTTCCGGCTCAACGATGCCGCGAAGTCCGCGTTGGACCGCCTCAAGTCCGCTGACTTCCTCCTGATCACCACCACGAACCAGCCGGAAATTTCTCGCGGCAACCTTTCGCGCCGCGATCTGGATCGAATGCACGAAATTCTCCGTGCCGCCTTTCCGATCGACGAAATTTTTGTCTGCCCGCACGAGGAGGAAGATGACTGCCCCTGCCGCAAGCCGCGCGCCGGCATGTTCCACGAGGCGCGGTTCAAATGGCATCTCGCCTTCGGCCAGTCCTTCGTGATCAGCCACCGTTGGCAGGATGCCGAGGCGGCGCACATCATCGGCAGCACCTCGATGCTCATCCAGTCGCCGTGGCTCGGGCACGGACATCATGACCTAGTCGTGCGTGACCTTGATGCGGCGGTGGACAAAATCCTGGTTCATCACCTGCATCGCCAGGTGGCGTGACTGCCCCCGGCCGTCCCACTCTCGCATTCTGCGGCGTTGCGCGGGGGGGGGGTGGGCGGCTCGGAGCGCCGGCTTCCAGCACGGCACGTTGGTGTGACAACAAATTCCAGCGTGAGGATCGAAGGAGATTCTGCAATCACCGAGGGGTGGTAGATGACATGAGTAGTTGGTGGGCGAGCGCCGGAGGCGCTACACCCACCAACACCATGAACGAACAAAAATTAAATAACTCCGAAGTTCGCGCGGAACAAGTCGCGAGCAAGAAATACCAAACCATCAAGCTGGGCC
>JBBQYK010000364.1:0-4911 GCA_038208765.1 Verrucomicrobiota bacterium | reverse complement strand
TGCGCGCGTGCGAGAACAGGAGGTTGTCGGGATCAATCTCCACCGCCCTCGCCGACACGTCGCTCGACATCTGGTAGGCACGCGTGGTGACGAGGTAACGAATCAACTCCTTCGACGACCAGCCTTGCTCAATGAATCGCGTCGCGAGGAAATCGAGCAACTCCGGGTGCGACGGCCTTTCGCCGAGCCGCCCGAAGTTGTCCACCGTCGCCACGAGTCCGCGTCCGAACAGGTGATGCCAGACGCGATTGACCAGCACGCGCGACGTGAGCGGATTCGTTGCGCTGGCGATGTCGTTGGCCAGTTCGAGCCGGCCGCTGAGTTTCGTGTCGTAGCGGCGCGCGGAGACGAGTTGCAAATAACCGCGTGGCTCCGGGGCCAGCGGCTTCAAGTGATCGCCGCGCGAGAGCAACGGCGCATTGTAGGCCACCGTTTCCAGCACGCCCGGCGCGCGACGCGGTGACGGAATATCCGCTTCGAGCTTTCGATACTCCGCGACGAGCGACGCCACATCCGGCAACTCCTTCACCGTCATTGGCAACAAACCGCCGCGCACGAATGCATCAAGGAACACGCGCTGTTCCTCGGTCATGGAATCATTGCGCCACGCTGCGATGCCTTTCGTGAGTTGATCGCTAATTCGTCCGGCCAGCGCTCCTGCAGACTTCGGAACCTCGCCCGTCAGCAACAACGTGAGCGGCGTGACCTCTTCCTTCGGCACACTCTTGGCATCATGAAAGACCACGCGCTCGACACCGAAAAAGGAGCGCTCGCCCGGACCCGCCGGCCCACGATTGCGCGAAGTCAGTTCAGCCGACGTCGCGAACTCCAGATACGCCATGCCACCTTTGCGATACGCCGTGTCGATCCGCACCCAGGTCGGCGCATCGCTCTTGAGGTCCGCCGCCGGATAAATGTTCCCCTGCCCCAACGGATAATTATCGAGCACGAGCCGCACGCCCGCGCCTTTGCCGCCGATGACGCGCACGCTGATGTTGTCGTTGGTGATCTTGAAACGCGGCGAGGCAAACACCCCGTTGTGCTTCTGCGAAAGAAGATGCGAGAACACGCCCGCAGGCAGCAGTCCGCTGAAGAGGCGTTCCCCGTCCGGTTCGAGGGCGAACTCGCCAGGCCGCGCGACTGCTTCGGGCGGATTCACGCCGTGGCGAAACCATTGGCTCACGCCGTCGCCTCGCAAATCCCAGGCAGGTTGAAAAGTCTCCGCGTTGAATTTACTTCGCGCCGCCAGTTCATCCGTCTGCTTCTGCGCGAAGGTTTGCCAGCCAGCGGTGAACGCATCGCCGAATTTCTCGCGCAGTTGGAACCACAGGTTGAGCGGATGATTCTCATTCTTCGCAACGGCCGCGAAAGCCGCGCGCGATTGAGTGCGGGCCGCGTCGCGTTCCGCATAGTCGGGGAACTGTTTCGTCAACGCCGCGCGCTGGCTGGCGATCTCCGTCGTCAGCCGTGCGCGTTCCGTGCGTTGTTCGGGCGTGAGCGCCGCCGCGATGGCGGCGGGTGAAATCAAGCCCGGCCCGGCACTGAACGACGTCTTTATTTCCTTGGCCGAAAGCGCGCGGTCGTAAATCCGCGCCTCCTCAATCTCGCCCGCGAAGAAAGCATTGCCGCCGCCCGTGTGCCGCTGACCGAGCAGCACGCGCGCCGATTTCGCCGCGAAGGTCTGCAACTCCTTGCCCTCGCCCGACGGCGTCCAGGCTGCGCCATAAGCCGCGCCGTTGCGGAAGACTGCGATGCTGTTGTCCGGGCGATAGACGATGGCGAGGTGGATGAGTTCGCCGGGCTTCGCGGTTTCTTCCGGCGCTTTGAGGTTTTTTCCACGCCGGTACGAATCGCTGCCTGCCATCCACCGGCGCGGTTCCTTTTCGGCGAACACGATGGAGTCGAAGATTGCGCCATCCTGTGACTCAACTGAGAGCACACCACCGCCGCCCTGTTCCAAGTTCGCGGGCGCGACCCAGGCCTCCAGCGTTTTCTCGCCCAGGGATTTCTCCAATGGTGCGGTGCGGAGGAAGGCACCTTTGCCATCCACGACCAGTCGTCCATTGCGAATCACCGCGCCGCCTTGGAGTTCACCGTGCAGGCCGCCCACCGCGTCGCGCGCATCACCATCGAATGTCCAAGCCGCGATGGGCAAAACTGTGCCCCCGGCGTCCCGCCGGGTGGAGGTGTTCGCTTTTTCCGGTTCACTCGACTCGTCCACACGCCCACCCGGCGGGACGCCGGGGGCACGTTGCTGGCGCACCGCTTCACGCCCCGCGCGGTCAATGGCCGCAATTCTTTTCTCCACTTCTTCTATGCCCGTCTTGATTTCATCGCCTGAAATCACCGGATGGTTCGTGCCCGAGAGAAGTTGTGCCGTGAGTACGCGCGCTGATTTCTCCCACGCTATCGCCACGCCGTCTTTGATCTCGCGCTTCAATTTCTCCAACTCATCCCGATGCACACGCAGGCGCTCGGGCTGATCGATCGTGAGTTGTGTCGGGCGCACGCTGGCGAAGATGCCGTGCAGCGCGTAGTAGTCGCGCTCGCTGATGGGATCGAACTTGTGGTTATGACAGCGCGCGCACGAGGTCGTGAGTCCCTGAAACGCTTTCGAGACCACATCGATCTGGCTGTCCACGGTTTTGATTTGTTCATCCAACGTGTCCACGGGATTGAAGCCGTGCTCGACGAGGCGGAAGTGCGCGAGGCCGAGCAGCGATTCATTGATGCCCTCGGTTTCATTCCAACGCGGCTTCGGCACGAGATCGCCCGCGAGATGTTCGCGGATGAGTTGGTCCCACGACACGTCGGCGTTGAAGGCGCGGATGAGATAGTCGCGATAGCGAAACACGTTCGGAATTTCCGGGTCGCCCTCGCTGCCGTGCGTCTCGGCGAAGCGCATCAAATCCATCCAATGCCGCGCCCAGTGCTCACCGAAGCGCGGCGAACTCAGCAGCCGCTCGACCACTTTCGCGTAAGCATCGGGTGCAGAATCATCAAGGAACGCGCGCACTTCATCGGTGGTCGGCGGCAGGCCGGTGAGAGTGAACGTGAGACGGCGAAGCAGCGTGCGACGGTCGGCAGGTGAAGCGGGCTGAAGCCCGCGTTCCTCCAACTTTGCGAGGAGAAATTGATCGACGGGATGCGCAGACCAAGCGGCGTTCGTCACGGCGGGCGGCGCGAATTTCTGCACCGGCTTGAAACTCCACCAGTCCTTGCGCGCGGTGAAAGTGGCATCCCAGCTTTTATCACTGGCCGCGGCTTCGCCGGTGGGTTGGTCGCGCGGATCGGGCGCGCCGTCGTTCACCCATTTCACGAAGTCAGCGATGACGGCGTCGCTCAATTTCGGACGATCTTTCGGCATTGCGGAGTCGGGGTCTTCGTGGCGAATGGACTGGATGAACAAACTTTTCTTTGCATCCCCGGGGATGAGGGCTGGGCCGGAGTCGCCGCCCTTGAGCAAACCATCGCGGAAATCCACGCGTAGTTTGCCCTTCTGCTTCTGCGCGCCGTGGCACTCGTAGCATTCGTTCGCGAGCATCGGACGGATGCGCTGCTCGAAGAACTCAAGCTGCGCGGGCGTCGGCGCGGCGGCGCGCGCGGCGACGGCGAGCCACGAGACCAAACTGAAGATGACGACCGTTCGCTTCATGTCGGAAATTGTTTCACGCCGGGCATTGCCTCCGGTTCAGACGCGTAACCCGCGACGCTCGTTCAATGGCAATCGAAGGGCCGCGCCAGAAGGATGAAGCGATGAAATTTGCCGCTGCCTCCGCCCTGTCAGAGCTACGACTGCTTGGGCGGAATCGGCATCACGTCCGTGATGATGCGCGCGCCGCGTTTGTAAGTGAGATACGAATACGTCCACTGCCAGAGCACGGCGATTTTGTTGCGAAAGCCGACAAGGAACAGCAGATGCACGAACAGCCACGCCATCCAGGCCATGAAGCCGGTGAACTGAAACGGCCCCGCCTGCGCCACCGCCGCCGAACGCCCGATGGTCGCCATCGTGCCCTTGTCGAAATACGTGAACGCCGGACGCGACGCGATCCCGGGCGAGGTGAGTTCGTCCTCGATGATTTGCGCGGCGTGCTTTGCCATCTGCATCGCGGCGGGGGAGACGCCGGGCACGGGCTGACCGCTCTTCTGGAGCAGCGAAACCATGTCGCCGAGCGCGAAGACTTCGGGATGGCCGGGCACGCTGCAATCGGGATTCACTTTCACGCGACCCGCGCGGTCGAGTTCCACGCCGAGCTTTTTTGTGAG
The DNA here is from genome assembly GCA_038208765.1 of Verrucomicrobiota bacterium. GTDB lineage: Bacteria > Verrucomicrobiota > Verrucomicrobiia > Limisphaerales > SIBH01 > JANNGC01. The sequence goes on along the minus strand of JBBQYK010000364.1, from coordinate 642 downwards.
CGGCGACGCGGCCACGCCGGCGGCCCAGAGGACGTTCGCAGCGCGGATGGTTTCGCCGGTGTTCAGTTCCACGCCCGCCGCCGTGATGTTCGAGACCTTGGTGTTGGCGCGAATCTGCACGCCGAGTTTCTGCAACTGCTCGGTGGCGGAAATTTGCAGCTCATCGGCCATGTTCGAGAGCACGCGCGGCGACGCCTCGATCAAAATGACGTGGGCCAGCGCGGGATCGATGTGGCGAAAATCCTTCTGCAACACCTGGCGCGAAAGTTCCGCGAACGCGCCCGCCAGTTCCACGCCGGTTGGCCCGCCGCCCACGACCACCATGGTCATCAGGCGCGCGCGCTCGGCGGGATCGGTCTCGTTCTCCGCGCGCTCGAAGGCAAGCAACACTTCGTGCCGGATGCGGATGGCGTCTTCCAAAGATTTCAGTCCGGGCGCGAATTCCGCCCATTCCGGATGGCCGAAGTAACTGGTGCAGCCGCCGACGGCGAGGACGAGGTAGTCATACTTCAACGTGCGTTCGCGCAACGTGACTTCCTTCGTCGCGAGATTCAGATCGCACACTTCATCCATCAGCACGGTGATGTCTTCGCGGTCGGAAAGAATCGAACGAATCGGCTGCGCGATTTCCGGCGCGGAGAG
>JBBQYK010000363.1:0-4913 GCA_038208765.1 Verrucomicrobiota bacterium | reverse complement strand
GGCGCAGCGGCAAACGCGAGCAACGGACACAGCGTCGCGAGAAAAAGGATGATGCGGTTCATAGTTGTGAGGATTTCAGACGCGGAGATGGCAGGCAAACATTCATCCGCAGGCCATCACCCGGTTCACGGCTGCGGAATCTCACGCTGCTTACAAAGCGCGCGGGCGGTGTTCTCCTTGATTTCGCACGTTGCGAGGATGTCATTGCCCCTAATTGTCCGCAATCCCCTGAATCGCCCTTCGTGTAGCTGGAGAGCATTTCGTTGTGGCTCATTCCCTTTCCCCCTTCGCCGCCTTCGCCCCTTCGCGGGCCACCATTTTTGTCCCGCGAAGTAGCGAAGGTAGCGACGTCAGGATCAGGCAGCGGCGGCGGCAGCTTCTCGTGCCGAATCGGGCTGAGCAGGATGAAGCGCGTCTCCTAGTTCAGCGCGAGAATGCCGTCGATGAGCTTGTGATAGTCCGCCGTGAACTTCGCCCGGCCCGCCGCGCCGTCGAACGAACTCGCCATGCCGTAGCCGAGCACCACCACCGTGGGCGGCACCTGTTTGATCTGGCTCGAAAGGCCGCCTTGTAATCCGCCGGCCTCGAGTGGTGTTTCTGTAACGCAGTTTCGTGGTTTCCCCGGCCCGGTTCAGAAAAATTCTCCGCCCGCCCACGTTGACGGCACGGCTAACGATGCTAACTTCGACGACATGAGCGCCAGCAAAACGAAATCAGACCTGTTCAGCCCCATCACCGTTCAGGCTTCCGAAAGCGTCCACCTCCTTTCCCCGACCTCCTTCCGCATCCGCAAAAACGGCCTCGAGTTTAAAACCTCGACCGAAGTGGCGTTGTGGACGGAGATGACCGTGGATTTGCAACTGCCCGGCACCAAGTCCTTCACCTGCGGCGGTGTGGTCGTGGCCTCGCGCGGCAACCGCCACGCGGGCTACGATGTCTCGCTGGTCTTCACCAGCATCTCCGATCAGGCCCAGCAGCGGCTCAATGATTTTTCTTCTATCGCCGCCATCTCGCTGCGTGCTTAGACTCGCCGCATGGAAGTCTTTACGCGGATCCTGAAGGCGGCCGTTGACGCGCACGCCTCGGACATCCACATCAAAGTTGGCGGTCCGATCATCCTGCGCATCAGCCGCCAGTTGATCGCCATCGAGGCCCCTACGCCGACGGTGGAATGGATGGATAAGGTGATCACGCATCTAGTGCCTCACCACATAAAGGCGCAATTCGATGTGAAGCGGGAGGCGGACTTCTCCTACTTGGTCCCCGGCATCGGGCGTTTCCGCACCAATGTATTTCAGCAACGCGGCGAAATGGCCATTGCCATGCGCTACGTGAAGTCGCAAGTGCCGGACTTTGAGCATCTGGGTCTGCCGCCCATTTTACGGGACTTGTCTGAGTTGCCGCGCGGCATCGTCCTGCTGGCCGGCACCACTGGCTCCGGCAAGTCCACCTCGCTCGCGGCGATGATCGAGCACATCAACGGTAACCATCGCAAACACATCGTCACCCTCGAAGACCCCATCGAGTATGTTTTTGAGGACAACCAGTCGGTCATCGAGCAGCGGGAAGTCGGCCTGGACACAGAAAGTTTTTACAGCGGCCTACGTGCCGCGCTGCGCCAGGATCCGGACGTCGTGATGATCGGTGAAATGAGGGACGCGATTACTTTCGCCTCGGCCATGAATTCCGCCGACACGGGGCAGATGGTGCTTTCCACGGTTCACACTACCAACGCCTCGCAGTCCATCACGCGCATCCTCGACTACTTCAAGGCCGACGAGCGCGAGCAGGTGCGCCGCCAGCTTTCCGTCACGCTCAAGGCCGTCATCTGCCAACGCATGGTGCCGACGTTGGATGGCAAGATGACGCCCGCGTGCGAGATCATGCTCAACACGCCCATTGTCCGCAAACTCATCGAGGAAAACCGGCTCGACAAACTGTCCGTGGCCGTGGAGACGGGCGTCGATGACGGGATGCAGGACTTCAACAAGGCGGTGCTGGATCTCTTCAACGCGGGCCGCATCTCCAAGGAAGAAGCCATGCTCAAGGCCACCAACCCGGCCGCGCTGGAGATGAACCTCAAAGGCATCTTCCTCACGCAGGGCAGCCGAATTCTGGGCTGATCTTCGGCGGTCTCAGCGGGAGAAAAGTTGGAGTTCCTCGCGCAGGCGTTCCACCGGCAGTCCGACGACATTCGAGAGCGAGCCTTCTATCTTCGCGGCGATTTCGTCGCCGTGATCCTGAATGGCGTACGCGCCTGCCTTGTCGAGCGGGTGGATACGCGCGAGATACGCCGCGATTTCCTCCGCGCGCAACGGCTTGAACTTCACGCGCGTGGTCACAGAAAAAAGTTTTTGCTGGTGATGGCGCAAGTAGATGAGGCACACGCCCGTGATGACCAGATGCTCGCGGCCTTCCAAATCAGCGAGCATCGCGTGAGCAGCGGCGAGGTCGCGCGGCTTGCCGAAGATGCGGCGACCGAGCACGACTTCCGTATCCGCGCCGATGACGAGCGCGTCGGGAAATTTCTTCGCGATGACGCGGGCCTTGCGATAGGCGTTCAGCAGTCCGGCCTCCGCGGGTGAGAGGTGTTCGGGCTGGAATTCCTCGGCATGACCGGGAAGCACCTGAAACTCCGCGACGATCTCGCGCAGCAGTTCCGCGCGGCGCACCGAGGCAGAGGCCAGAATGACGGGCGGGAGTTTCATTCAGGGTGCCGTCAGCGTCCCGCTGGCCGGTCCGCCCGCAAAATGCTGGCGGCACGTTGCGAGCGCAGCGCGGAATTTCTCCAACTGTTCGACGAAAGCCGCTTCACTCAGCACCGGTTGCGCGCCGGTCGTGGCGATAACTTCACCGAGATCAATCCACGACTTGCACCCGCCGTATTCCGCGCGCATCGGCATTTCGACGGGCTGCGGCAGGCGGAAGACGCGCACGGCCATCGCGTAGATGCTTTTGCTCTTCCCCCAGTCGAAACGCTCGCGGATCACTTCCTCGCGCCAGACGTGCTGGCCGACGAGCCGTTGCGCGTCCTCAAGCGAGTCGAGAAATTTCCAGTCCACCACCTCGGCAAAATATTCGAGCCGCAACACGTCGGCGGACAAGCCGGGGGCAATCACATCATAACGTCGCTGCGCCGTCGGCAGCACCGACTCGCGCTGTTGATGAAACAGCGTCGGGAAAAGCAGAAACCGTTCGTGCTCGATTTGAAATCCGCCGTGGCTCTCGCTGATGCCGCCCTTGCGGAGAATAATGATTTGTTCACCGCCGCCCAGCGCGTCCACGATCACGGCCCATTCTTTGAAGGCGATTTGCACACGGGCAGGGTAGGGGCGCGGAACGGAATTGTCAGTCGTTCGTTGAAGATCGTAGTGGGGCAGCCGTCCCGGCTGCCCCACTTCAAACCCCGCTTGCCTCGCTTCGCGCCCTCCGCGTAGGCTCCGCGCCAATCACCTATGCACAAAGCCATTCGCTTCAAACTGTTTCTGATGATGGTCCTCCAGTTTTTCATCTGGGGCGCGTGGCTCCCGTTGATCTTCGGCTATCTGCCCAGCCTCGGTTTCACGCCGGGCCAGCAGGCCTGGATTCTCAATGCCTTCCCCATCGCCGCCATTGTCGGCATGTTTTTCAGCAACCAGTTTGCGGACAGAAATTTTGCGGCGGAAAAGTTTCTCGCCTTCAGCCATGTAGTCGGCGGACTGGCCATCTTGGGCTGCGGCTTTACGAAAGAGTTCTGGCCGTTCTTCGGCCTAATGTTCATCCACTGCCTCCTCTACGTGCCGACGATTTCGATCACGAACTCCATTGCCTTCGCGGCGATGAAGGACGCGCAGCAGGAGTTCGGCATTGTGCGCATGGGCGGAACCATTGGGTGGATTCTCGCGGCCTGGCCGTTCACGTTCATCTTTGTGGATTGGGCGGCGGTGAAGGCCGTCAACCCGGCGGGCTTCGTGGACTGGATCAGCGCGGCGCTCTCGCATCCGCTCACGGGTGACGTGGCGAAGGCGGCCACGCGCTGGACCTTCGTGGTCGCGGGCATTGCCTCGCTTGTTCTCGCGGCGTTCAGCCTCACGCTGCCGCACACGCCGGCGAAAAAAACTTCCGGTGGCGCGGGCCAAAACCTGGCCTGGCTCGAAGCGGCCAAGTTGCTGAAACATCCCTTCGTGCTCGTGCTCTGGATCGTGACGTTCGTTGATTCGTTCGTCCACAACGCCTACTTCAACTGGACCGGCTCCTTCCTCGGCGCGAGCACGGCGGCCGGCGGCGTGGGCATCGCGAGCAACTGGATCATGCCGGTGATGAGCATCGGCCAGATCGCGGAAATCCTCACCATGTTCGTCCTCGGTGCCACGCTCAAAAAGTTCGGCTGGCGCACCACGATGATCGTCGGAATTCTCGGCCACGCCGGGCGCTTCGCGGTCTATGCGTTTCTGCCGCAGCACAAGGAACTGATCATCCTCGTGCAGATCCTCCATGGCATCTGCTACGCGTTCTTCTTCGCCACGGTTTATATTTTTGTGGACGAACATTTTCCCAAGGACGTGCGCTCCAGCGCGCAGGGTTTGTTCAACGTGATGATTCTCGGCGCGGGCGCGCTGGTGGCGAACACCCTCTGCCCGTTCCTGATTCAAACGACCTTCACGCAGAACGGAGTCACGGATTTCAGGGGGCTGTTCCTCGTGCCACTGGCCTGCTCCACGGTGGCGGCGGTGGCGCTCGCGCTGTTTTTCCATCCGCCCAAACGGAAGGCCGGCGTGGCGGGTGGATTGGCAGCGGCTCCGCATTGAGTGGCCGCTCCGTGGGTGCAAGTTGTGCCGGGGGAATTGCCAAGCGTCCGCCGCCCGCCTAGACTCGCCAGCATGAACCGTTTGCTGTGCCTGCTTGCCTGCGTTGTCTTCGCGTGCGCCGTCGCG
>JBBQYK010000362.1:0-4933 GCA_038208765.1 Verrucomicrobiota bacterium | reverse complement strand
GCAGCTCGTGAGGGTGAGAATGAGAAATGCGGCGAGGCCGCCCGAAAGGAAGTTTTGGTAAACCTTGTTCATGTCGCAACCAGAACACAAAGCCCGCCGAGCGACAAGTGGGGACGATTACCCATGCGGAAGGATCTTAACCGGCACCATGCAGTTGAGCCACGGATGGAACACGGATGGAACACGGAGGAGGGACGAGGATGGCTGAATGGATGGGCCGGAGGAACACACTGCTTGGTGCGTGGTGGTGCCGTCCTGCAAAACAAACGCCGGCCTGATCCAATCCGTGTTTCATCCGTGTTGCATCCGTGGCTAAAGAATAGTTCCGGCTTAACGGGCGAGATAATGGCGGGGGACATCAGGGCTGGGGCGTGGCCAGACTCTGGAGGCTGCGATTGTTTTCCTTCTCCTGCCCAAGCTCTTCCCCGGCAGAGCAGTGGGCGGAGGAGGAGACCAGCAACACGCCCCTATCCCTGTTCGGGTCGGGCCGCGTGAAGGGCGGAGATCTGGTCGGGAAGAGTGCGCGGGCTGGCGATTTTGGATTCGAGAGGCCGTGAGGTTTGGTGTCAGCCCTGACCCCTCACCGGCACGCCACCGCCTCGACGGTCTTTCGCAACGACGGCTGCACATCCGGCACGGCCTCGCCGCGCGCCTGCGGGAACGTCACCTTCGAGCGCAGCAACAGGGTGCCGAGGAGCAAATCCGCTAGTGGCAGCACGACGTTGAAATTCTTGTGCATGTAACGGTGATGCAGCAGGTGATGACCGTTCAGCCGGAAGAAAATTCCCGACCGCTCGACGTGCCGCTGTCTCGGCAGGTGCATGCACCAGTGCAAATATTCGTAGGCGGTGAAATAGATGGTGAAGGCCACGGCCGCGCCGCAGAGCACGCCCCACTGGTGCGACAGCGCCGCGATGATCAGGAAGGGGCTCGTGCCCGTTGCGACAATCGCCGGCCCGTTCCACCAGGCCATGGGGATGGTGCGCTTGTCCTTGTCGTGATGGAGATGATAGCTGTGGTCGGCGCGAAAAATGTGGTGATGAATGAGCGCATGCTTCTCGAACGGGTAACGCCAGCCCAGAGAAGGCCGGTGCATGAAGTAGCGGTGGAGCGTCCACTCAAAAAAAGAACCGAACACGGTGCCAGCCACCAGCCCGATGGCCGACCAAAAGAAGAACAACAGCATGATAAATATTTTTTTCTAACGCAGACGATACGTGATGCGCGCCTTGCTCAGATCGTAGGGCGACATTTCCATGCGCACCCGGTCGCCGGCCGTCAGCCGGATGAACCGCTTGCGCATCTTGCCCGAGATGTGCGCGAGCACCTCGTGTTTGTTGTCGAGCACCACACGGAACATCGTGCCAGGCAGCACGACGCTCACGGTTCCTTCCACTTCAATCGCTTGTTCAGCCACAAAATAAATCTTCGGCCACCGGCCGGGACAAAATTTGCGCCAGTCGAATAAGCGAACACTGCGGACGGAACAAGCCTGTTCTTTTTTCAGCGGGCTGTGATTGCTAGGGAGGATTCACCAGACCTTGGATGTCAAAACATCGGGCGGAGCGCACGGGACGGGACGGGCTTTCGCGGCTTCCCAACCCGGCCCCGCCGTCATGCCGTTCCCCACCGTCTGGATTTCTCCTTGTCGTCGCCCGCGCTCCGGCAGGAAATTCCGCGCGTTGCAGAAGAAAATACATGCAGCGGACGCGGCCCCGGCTGCGCCCGTGATCAAATTCCGTCTCGTCATTGCCTACGACGGCACCGGCTACGAAGGCTGGCAAGTGCAGAAGACCGGACTCGGCGTGCAGCAGCGCGTCGAGGAGGCGTTGCAGAAATTGTTTCCCAGCGCGGGCCGTGTCCACGGATCGAGCCGCACCGACACCGGCGTCCACGCACTCGGCATGGTCGCGCACGTGGAGATTCCGCAAGCGGAGTTCCGCATGGAAGTGCGCAAGCTCGCCCTCGCGCTGAATGCTTTTCTGCCGCTCGACATCCGCATCCTCACCGCCGTGCGCGCACGCCCGGATTTTCACGCCCGCTTTCACGCCGCCGGAAAGCAATATCGCTACGCCATCTGGAACCATCCCGCGATGAACCCGCTCCTCCGCGCGCAGGCCTGGCATGTGCCACAGCCGCTTGATGTCTCCGCCATGCGTCACGCGGCGCGCGGCTTCGTGGGCAAACATGATTTTAAATCCTTCGCCGCCAATCGCGGTTACGAAATGGAAACCACCGTCCGCACCGTCACGCGCTGCGAATTGCGGCGCAGCGGGCGCAACTTCACCGTCATCATCGAGGGCGACGGCTTTCTCTACAAAATGTGCCGCGGCATCGTCGGCACGCTCGTGCAGGTGGGGCAGGGGAAGTTCACGCCCGACGATGTGCAGGCCATGCTCGCCGCCCGTGACCGTCGTCTGGCCGGGATGACCGCGCCCGCGCTCGGCCTCGTGCTGTGGAAGGTGTTCTATAAAAAAGTTGAGCGATGAAGGTTGAGAGTTGAGCCAGACCGGCCGCGCTCAGACTCTCCACTCACAACAAAAATCACTCTCAACTCCCCATGCACCTCGTCCTCGTCGAACCAGAAATTCCGCCGAACACCGGCAACGTCGCACGCCTCTGCGCGGCCACGCGCACGACGCTGCATCTCATCGAGCCGTTCGGCTTCAAGCTCGACGACGCGCAGCTCAAACGCGCCGGCATGGACTACTGGCAGCACGTCGAGTGGCAGCGCTGGAAGAACTGGATCGAGTTCGCCGCCAGCCTGCCACCCGAGGCGCGGCTCTGGTTCATCGAATCCGGCGGCGCGAAGCACTACGCGGAGGTGAAATATGGCGCGGACGATTATCTCGTCTTCGGTCGCGAGACGGCGGGGCTGCCGAAGGCGCTGCTCGAAGCGCATCGCGAACACTGGCTGCGCATTCCGATGTTCAACCAGGAAGCGCGCTCGCTGAATCTCTCAAACTGCGCCGCGCTGGTGCTCTACGAGGCGCTGCGGCAACAGGGTTTCGGCTCAGAGGTTTTGTGAGTCTGTCCGGGTTTGCCTTGGGCTTTTTCCGGGGCTGCGTTTAATCTCCGTCCGATGATTCGTTTCGGATCGCTGGAGCTAAAATCCAATTTGTTTCTGTCGCCGCTCGCCGGCTACACGAACCTGCCGTTCCGACTCGCCGTGCGTGAAGTCGGCGGACTCGACCTGGCCACCACCGATCTCGTCAACGCCCGCTCGCTCCTCGAAAAAAATCCCAAGGCTTTCAAACTTATCGAGACCTGTCCCGCCGACCGTCCGCTCGCCGTGCAACTCTTCGGCTCCGTGCCCGAGGAAATGCGCGACGCCGCCATCGTGCTGGAGCAGCGCGGCATTTCCTCCGTCGATATCAACATGGGCTGCCCCGTGAAGAAGGTCTGCAAAGTTGGCGGCGGCTCCGCGATGATGACGGAACTCGACAAGACCGCCGACCTCGTGCGCGGCATGGTCGAGGCCGTGAAAATTCCCGTAACTGCCAAGATGCGGCTCGGCTGGGACGACGACAACATCACCGCCCCCGATCTCGCCCGCGCGCTCGAAGATGCGGGCGTCGCCGCCATCTTCGTTCACGGACGCACGCGCGCGCAGGGCTTCACCGGCACGGTGAATCTCGCCGGCATCCGCCTCGTGGCGCAGGCCGTGCGAAACATTCCCGTCATTGGCAACGGCGACGTGACCACGCCGCAGGCCGCGCGCAAGATGCTCGATGAAACTGGCTGCGCGGGCGTGAGCATCGGGCGCGGCGCGTTCTACAACCCGTGGATTTTCACGCACACCCGGCACTACCTCGACACCGGCGAATTATTACTGGAACCAAGTTTCAACGAGCGTGTGCGCGTGATGTGCCGGCATCTTGATCTGATGGTGGAAGTGTTTGGCGAGGAACACGGCTGCCGGATGTTCCGCAAAGTCGCGCCGTGGTACACGAAGCGGTTCGGTCCATCGAGCGTGTTCAACAAGCGCGTGGTGCTGCTGCATTCGCGCGCCGAGTTTCACGAGATTCTTCAGGACTACATCCGCTGGCGCGCGCAGTTCCTCGACGCGTGCGGCGAGTTGCAGCCGCGCTACCAGCCCGGCCCGATGGTTGCGTCCTTCATGCAGGACCAGCCCGCCGCAGCCGCGCGCGAGTCCATCCCCGTGCCGCAGGGGCCGGTGGAAGTGTGGTAAAATCGAGGCCCGGAGGGCCGGTGAGAAATTAGCCGGTGGCGCGAGCCACCGGAAAATTATCGGAACGGATGTAGCCCCGAAGGGGCGAAAGATGCCTGCTTCTGCCGCCCCTGCCAGGGCGGATTCCACAACTGCCCAAACCGGTGGCTCACGCCACCGGCTAATGTCTGGTCAGCCCTCCGGGCCTTCACGGCGCGTTCACATACGCCGCCACCTTCGCGCGCAACTGCTCCGTGGTCATGTCGCCGGCGAAAATGTTTGTGCCGATCATGAACTGCGGCATCTGATCGTTCCGGTATTCGAGCGCGCTGATCTCGAAAAGCCGCATCGAAGCGCGCAGAGTTTTTTCAATCACCGGATCATTCAACGCGCGGCCGAGCGCCTCCGCACCCACGAGTTGCACGGCCTTGTTGGTGGCCTCGGTGAGCGGCGGCGGAGTGGCGGGAAGGAAGAACCAGTCATCGTACGGCTGCACCGCCTCCGGTTTCGCCCGAGCCACGGCGAGACCGAGGCGCGCGTAGGTGCAGGCGTTGAGCTGCTTGGGATGCGTGCGCTTGATGAGCGAATTGCACTGCGCGTCCAGCGGCATCGGCAGGCTGATCACCGCGAGCCGGTTGCTGAAACTGCGCTGCACCACGGCCACGCGCTCGTGCATGTCACGACAGTGACTGCAGGTGTAGTCGAACAAGCTGATCAACAGATGCGGTGCGGTGGGCGAACCCCACACCGGAACATCCGCCA
>JBBQYK010000361.1:0-4988 GCA_038208765.1 Verrucomicrobiota bacterium | reverse complement strand
TGGCCTTTCTTCTCGGTGAGGTAGGCGAGGATTTTTCCCTGCAACACAATGACCGCAGTGGCCGCCTTCTTGCCCGCCTCCACGCCGGGCTGATGGTAGGCGTTGATGTTGATCAAGCTGGCGTAAAGCCCGACCGCACGCTCGAACAGCGCAATGAGCACGCCCACGGAAAACGGCGAGACTTCATTGATCGTCAGCGTGATCGATTCACGCCCGCTCTCGTAGAGCGCCGTGCGTGTGCCGAGGAAAAAGCCCGCGAGATAATCGCCCGCCGTCACGCCCGGCTCCACGAGCAGTGATGCGGTCTGCCGATCACGCAACACCTCGATGAACGTGACGAAGAAATTGTTCAGTCCATCGCGCAACTGCTGCACGTAGGCGTGCTGGTCGGTGGAGCCTTTGTTGCCATAGACGGCGAGGCCCTGATTCACAACTTTGCCGTCGCGATCCAGTTCCTTGCCGATGGATTCCATGACGAGCTGCTGGAGATATTTGGAGAAGAGTTCCAGACGATCCTTGTAAGGCAGCACCACCATGTCCTTCGCGCCGCGTCCGCTGCCGGCGTGAAACCACATCGCGGCGAGGAGGGCGGCGGGATTGCGGATTGTCTCCGTGCTGCGAGTGACTTCATCGCACGCGCGCGCACCGACGAGCATCGCGTCGATGTCGATCCCTTGCAGCGCGGCGGGCAGCAGGCCCACGGCGGAAAGTTCGCTGGTGCGTCCGCCCACCCAGTCCCACATCGGGAAGCGCGGCAGCCAGCCGTTCTTGGTCGCGAATTGATCCAGTTCGCTACCCGCGCCCGTGACGGCCACGGCGTGCGTCGCGAATTTCAATCCGGCGCGCTCGTAGGCTGCCTGCGCTTCGAGCATCCCGTTGCGCGTCTCTTTCGTGCCGCCGGATTTCGAGATGACCACCGTGAGCATCCAGCTCAGCTCGTTGCCAATCTCCGCGAGCACCTTGTCCATGCCGTCGGGATCAGTGTTGTCGAAGAAGAACACGCGCATCTTGTCTGACGCGGGCTGGCCGAGCGCCTTGGCGACGAACTGCGGGCCGAGCGCCGAGCCGCCAATGCCGATGACGAGCACATTTTTGAACGGCGCGCCCGCGCCGCGCACCTCACCGCCGTGAACTTGCGCGGCAAATTTCTTCACCGCAGCGACGGTGGTCTCAATTTCCAGGCGCATCTCCGGCGTGGGGGCGAGCGCGGCGTTCCGCAACCAGTAATGGCCGACCCTGCGCTTCTCGTCCGCATTCGCTATGGATCCGCCTTCGAGCGATTTCATCTCGGCATACGCGGATTGCAGGCGCGGCTCCATCTGCGTGAAGAAATCGTCGGCGAAATTCATCCGGCTCAAGTCCACGGCGAGGCCGACGGCGGGAAATTCGGAGTAATGCTTCTGGAAGCGGTGCCACAACTGCTCTTGGGAAAGTTTCATACGCGCGCGGACTTTGAACACGCCGCGCGCGGGTTCAAAGAATCTTTTGCAGCCGGAGCTGCGGACCGCCGAGTCCGCAGTTCGGTCGGTGCATGAAGGAGAGCGTGAATGAACGACGTTCGCTGCGGCGGACAGGGCTGTCCGCCGCTCGCACGCGCGGAAAGGTTACTTCTCCGCCAGCAGCTTCTCCACCTTCTCGACGAGGCCCACGCCCGCGTTCAGCTCACGAAGTACGCCCTTCTTGTCCACGAGCCAGACGGTGGGGATGCTGCTGATCTCAAACTTCGCCCCGAGTTTGTTCTCCCAGCCCAGTCCGTCGAAGTATTGCGGCCAGGTCATCTTTTCATCGGCGATGAATTTCGTCAGGTCGCCCTTCTCCTTGTCGAAGCTGAGTCCGATGATCTCGAAACCTTTCGCGCGGTACTTGGCGTAAGTCTCCTTCACCTCGGGCAGCGCCGCGCGGCAGGGGCCGCACCACGTCGCCCAGAAATCCACGAGCACCACCTTGCCGGCGTAGTCTTTCAAGCTCACCGTCTTGCCGTTCAGGTCGGTGAAGCTGAGGTCGAGCGGCTTGCCGACGCGAGCCAGTTTCCGCAACTGCACCTGCGCCTGCTCCTTCGCCTCGTCCGAGCCTTTCTTCGCGATCTCCTCCAGGATGGTGCGCGACTTCGTGAGTTCGCCCGCGTCGAGATGCGCCTGCGCGATCATCGAGAACAGTTCAAACACTTCATCGCGTTTGGGAAAATCCGACTGCAAATCGCGCGTGGCCTGCTCCGCTTTCGTGAGCGCGGCGGCGGTCTTGGTCGCGTCCTCCTCCTGCAACATGCGCAAGACGCGCTGCGTGCGCAGATCAAACTTCTCGGCCGCAGGTACGGCGGGGTCTTTCAGCCGCTTCTCCTGCAAGTCGTCGAAGCGCGCCTGCAAATTGGTCTGGCCCAACTGCACCGCCGCGCCGAGCAATTCGACCTCGCGACGGCGCGCGTCGGACGCCTTCGCGTGCGCAGGATACTTGGTGTAGAAATTCTTCATCAAGTCGGCGGCGTTCCCGGCCAGCACGCCGTTCTTCTTTTCCCACGCCTCGATCTCGGCCTGGCCCGGCTCCTTGGTGCGCCATTCGGCGGGCGGCGGCGGCGGGCGCAGGGCCGTCACGGCTTCCTGCCAAGCGGTGTCGGCGGCGTCATCTTTTTTTGGCTCGTTGTCCGCGGCGAAGCTCAGCGCGATCACACAGGCCACGGCCACCACGGCCACACGTTTGAACAGGTTTGTTTTCATCAATTTTCTTTCGCCGCTAAAGCGGCTTTGGCTTTTTCCAGACGCCACTGTTGGAAGCGCGGATTCAAAGGGGACGAAAAATCTCCCTCGCGCACTTCAGTTCCGTCGGCTTGGTCGGACGCCGCGGCGGAACCTGACACTGAGACTGCTTCCCCGGCTTTTTGTTCGATCCGCATCACGGCCCGCGCGAACTCCATCAACACCGCGCACGGCTCCAGACACGCCATTTCGGATTTCTCCGCCGGGCCTTCAGGCGGCAGACCTTCCACCGTCCACAAACGCCGCTTCCAGCAAAACTCCCGGTGACATCCCGCGCGCGCGACCTGCGCGACCTGCGCGTCATCGAGCATCGTGGTGATGCGATACATGCCGGTCTGCCGGGCGGTGTATTCGCGATAGTGCGTGACGGGCGGCGACGGCTGCAGCGCCGCGAACCAGTCCGCGACGCCGCCGGGGTAAAGATGCCGCAGCGCCACGTCGAGTTCCCCCGCGTCCCGCGCCACGCACCGCCAGCCGCGCCGCAACGTGGGCGCGCTCTTGAGCGGACGGAAGGCCCCGCGCTCGGTGAACTGCGCCAGTTCACGCAGATCATGAATGGCGACGACGCGCAAATTCTCCACGCCGCGAGCCGACTCGTGCTGCAAAATAAATTCCCCCGCGCGGCGTTGCAGCAACACCTGCCCGAAGACCAGCTCCGGCGCGACACGCGCGACCAGGGCTTCGAGCGCAGGATTGCGAACCACGGAAATCATCGCGCGCGAACGTAAAGGAGCAGGCTGATTTGGGAAGTTGATTTCCGGCGCACGGCCGCATCAGGAATGACCGGCCTCGCCAGGTGGGAAAGCGGGACGTTACGCGCACCGGCACGGCGGTCAGTCTTCCAGACGGGCTGACTTCGCGGCGCCGAACATTTCCGTTGCGCCACGCCCCGGCTTGCCGCCAGTCTCTCGCCCTGTCCGAGAGTGCGTCATCCCAATTCCACGGTATGAAACCTGAAAAGCCCAAAAAGGCCAAAGCCCCAGCCCAACGTACGCTCAAGAGCGTGAAGGAAAAATTGTCCTCACTCTTCAAGCGCAAACCCGTCGTCGCCAAGGCCAAGCCAGCGCCGGTGGGAAAGAAATCCGCCGCGCGCAAGAAGGCCGAGGCCGCCACGCCCCCGCCGCCGCTGCCGATGAAGGTGAAGTCCACCGTCAGGTCGGCCAAACGCCCGCCCGAACCGCCCGTCATCGCCGCCAAGCCGGCCAAGCGCGCTGCTCCCGCCAAGAAAATTTCCGTCCCGTCCATCCTGCTCGAAGGCGACGCGCCTTCCGAGCCGCGTCTGAGCGGGCCGGGGGAACGCTACGCTTTCAGCAGTGCCGAACCGGCCACGTCCGGCGACGCAGCGGAGGAATTGCCCGAGTCCTACGGCACGCAGCGCCTCCTGCTCGTGGCGCGCGACCCGAACTGGCTTTACGCCCACTGGGATTTGACCGGCGAACAACTGCGCAAATACAACAAGGCCGCCAAGGACGGCCACCTGATCGTACGCGTGTTCAAGGGCCAGCCTTCTGGCAAACCGGTTCTCGAGCAGCACGTCCATCCCGAGTCGCGCAACTGGTTCCTCCACGTCGGACACGGCGGCACGATGTATGTCGCGCAACTCGGCTACGTGGATCGCGGCCACGCCTGGCAGACCGTCGCGACCTCCGCCGCCACCTTCACGCCGCCGGACGCTCTCTCCGACGACACCAGCGTGCGCTTCGAAACCATCCCGATTGAAGTGCCGTTCAAGAAACTTCTCGAACTCGTCAAGGGCGCAGTCGCCGAACACGTCCCGCTCGTGGAAGTGATTCAGCAGTTGCGCGAGGCGGGTTATCCCGAACTGCCGCGCCTCTCCACCGTTGGAACCAGCGCCGGCGGCAGTGCTCCGGCGTCCAGTTGGACACCCGCGCAAGAAGCCGCGCTCGCGCAAATCATCAGCATCGACGAAGTGCGCCGCGTGTGGATGGGTTCGCTCGAAATTACGGAACTGCTCCGGCGCTCGCTCGAACAGGAAATGTCCTCGCAAGCCATTGCTGCACTCGCGCGCGGAGAACTCACGGGCGGTGCGGGCGAACTCGGCGGCTTGTCCAGCGTGTCGAGTCCGTTCGGCGGCGAGGGCCGGCGCAAGGGCTTCTGGTTCAACGTCAACGCCGAGCTGATCATCTATGGCGCGACCGAGCCGGACGCGGCGGTGACCATCGGCGGGCGCAAAATCAAACTGCGGCGCGACGGCACGTTCAGCTTCCGCTTCGCGCT
>JBBQYK010000360.1:0-4990 GCA_038208765.1 Verrucomicrobiota bacterium | reverse complement strand
TTGCTCGAGCAACCGCTGCCCGCCGGCGCCCTCCGGCTCTACAAGAGCGACAATCACATGGGCAATTTCTTCGAGTGCATGCGCAGCCGGAAAGATCCGATCGCGGATGTCGAGATCGGGCATCGCTCGATCACCGTGGCGCACCTGGGCGCGATTTCGCTGCGGATGGGAGGGCGCAAGCTGCAGTGGAATCCGGAGCAGGAAACCTTCACCGGATCCGAGGCGACGGATGCCAACCGCTGGCTGGTGCGCGAGATGCGCAAGCCCTACGACTACAGCTTCATCGCCTGAACGGTTGACTTGATTTCACACCTCGCCCCGCAACTCGCGGGGTGAGGTTTTTTCTTGGAGCGCCGATTTCCGAATCGGCGCGGCCCGGCTCGGGGGAATCGCGCCGATTTTGAAATCAGCGCTCTAACGCAGAGACTCAGGCCGCGTACACAAAAAATTTGTACCAGCAAAAATTCCAGACCAGCCCTGCTGACACCGCCAGCGCCTTGCAAGTGTTCCGCGCCACCATGTCATCGTTCATCCGGTGATTGAGCCGCAGCTTGCCCACCACGAAGACCGCGAACCGTGACGGCCACTGCCAGACGTAAGTCGTGAAATAGAGAATCAGGTTTTGCAGCACGAACGCGGAGAACGCCGTGGTCACCAGGAAACGTCCGGCGCGCGCCAGCCATTCGTCTCCGCCGGGATGAAACACGATGAACCAGTTTGCGAGGAACGACCACGCCATGGCCGTCGTCACGGAAACCGTGTTGGCCGGAATGCGCCGCCAGCCCGCCGCCGGACGCGTGAGCAGATTGAAAATGCCAAAATCCACGACGGTCGTGATGACGCCGACGAGACAGAAGAGCAGGAACTGTTGGCCGGGCAGCATGAATTAGTGTGCCCCCGGCGTCCCGCCGGGTTGGGAGACGGACGAGCCGATGGCTCCTCGACTGATGAAGATCGCGGCCCGGCGGGACGCCGGGGGCACGTTGCTACGCGATGAGATCTTGCACCACATGGCCATGCACGTCCGTCAGGCGGAAGTCGCGGCCTTGCGCGCGGAAGGTGAACTTCTCGTGATCGAAGCCGAGCAGCTTCATGATCGTGGCGTGCAAATCGTGGACGTGAACTTTGTCCTCCGCCGCCGCGAATCCGAATTCATCCGTCGCGCCGTGGACGTAGCCGCCTTTCACACCGCCGCCCGCCATCCACATGCTGAAGCCGTGATGGTTGTGGTCGCGTCCGTTGATCTTGCCGGCGTTTGATCCTGGCGTGGGCAGTTCCACCGTGGGCGTGCGGCCGAACTCGCCGCCCCAGATCACCAGCGTGTCCTTCAACATGCCGCGTTGCTTCAAGTCCTTGAGCAGCGCGCCGATGCCCTGGTCGCATTCCTTGGCCAGCCGCCGGTGATTCACTTCGATGTCGTCGTGGTTGTCCCACGGCTGGCCCGCGCCGTGCCAGACCTGCACGAAGCGCACGCCCTTTTCCAACAGCCGCCGCGCGATGAGAAGCTGCCGCGCCTGTGTGCCCTCGCCGTACATTTTGCGGACGTGCTCCGGCTCCTTCGTGATGTCGAAAGCGTCGCTCGCATCCATCTGCATGCGGTAGGCGAGTTCAAAGGACTGGATACGCGCCTCGATCTGCGCGTCGTTCTGGCGTTTCTCGCGATGGCGGAGATTCAACTTTTGCAACAGGTCGAGCTGAGCGCGCTGCTCGGGCATCGAGGTGTAGTTGTTGCGAACATTCTCGATCAACTTCTCGATCTGCGTGTTCGCCGTGTCGATGTAGGTGCCTTGAAACACGCCGGGCAGAAATCCGCTCTGCCAGTTCTGCGACTCTTGGATCGGATAGCCGCCCGGACACATCGCAATGAAGCCGGGAAGATTCTGGTTCTCGCTGCCGAGTCCATACGTCACCCAGGATCCCATGCTGGGCCGCACCAGCCGCGCCTCGCCGCAATTCATCAGGAGCAGGGACGGCTCGTGATTCGGCACGTTCGCGTGCATGGAGCGGATGACGCACATGTCATCGATGCTCTCCGCCACGTTCGGAAACAGTTCGCTGACCTCGATGCCGCTTTGCCCGTATTTCTTAAACTTGAACGGCGACTTGTAAGCCGCGCCGGTCTTGCGCTCGGTCTTGAGCTGAAGCGGAATGGCCTTGCCGTGATATTTCTCCAGCGAGGGCTTCGGGTCGAACGTGTCCACATGCGACGGCCCGCCGTTGGCGAAAATGTGAATGATGCGCTTGGCCGTGCCCGGAAAATGCGGCTGCTTCGGCGTGAGCGGATTGATGAAACCGCCGGCCTGCGCCGGTTCCGCATTGAGCGAATTCATACCGCCGAACAGCGACGCGAGACTGAGCGCGCCCATGCCCATGCCGCAACGGTTCAAGAACTCGCGCCGTGTCAGCGCCAGGTGCTCAGGATTAAATGCGTGGTGTGCCATGCTCGTGCAAAAATTACTTCATGCAGACGCGAGGACAAAGCCGCGAATTCACAACTACCTCGGAGCGCGGACCGCCGAGTCCGCGTGTTTTGATGCCTCACGCCAAGGCCGCGAAGGGCGCAAAGAAAAAAAGATTCTCCAACTTTGCGTCTTTCGCGTCCTTGGCGTGAGGCACCTGAAAGTTTCAACCAGGACGTGACGCAAAATTCGATCACGCGGACTCGGCGGTCCGCGCTCCTAGCGCAAGAAAGTTTCCAGCACCCGCCGGTGCGCGCTGGTGAAAGGCAGTTGCCGCAGCCGCGCCGCGCTCACCCATTCTCCCGCGCCCGGACGCGGCGTGCCACCGTTCAGCGAGCCGCGAAACGCTTCCAGCGTGATGCGGAAGCGGGTGATGGAATGCTTCACAGTGGTGAGCGGCGTCAGCGTTTCAATGGCTCCGCCGAGTTCCGCCTCCAAAGCGCGTTGCGCCTCCGCCGCAGAAGTTCGCAGCGCCACCTCCACATTGGGAAATTCCCACAGGTGCGCATTCACCACCCCGGCGGGCCGCTGCCGGACGAGCAGTGTTCCATCTCGTTCCAAGACGCACGCGACGAAGCGCCGCGCCGTGGCTGTCACGCGCTCGCCGAGATTGGGCAGTTGCTCCGTCAATCCATCGCGCCACGCCACACACCGTTCTGCCAGTGGACAACTCACACACCGCGGCTGTCGCGGCGTGCAGACGAGCGCGCCGAGTTCCATCAGCGATTGATTGAGCGCGGAGCATGCGCCGGAGCAGCGGACAGCCATGTCCGCTGTTGCTTTGGTTTTTGAGAGGGACTGCGGACATGGCTGTCCGCTGCTCTGCGCCGCCGTGACCAACTCCTCCGCCAGTTTCCACAACCGTGCGTTCGTGTCCTTCTCCCGCGCGTTCTCGTGGATGCGGAAGACGCGCGCCAACACGCGAATCACATTGCCGTCGAGAATCGGCGTGGGTTGGTTGTAGGCGATACTGCAAATCGCGCCCGCCGTGTAGCGGCCAATGCCCGGCAGCGCGAGCACGTCGTCGAATCTTTTGGGGAACACGCCGCCATGCTGCGCCATGATCACTTGCGCCGCCTTCTGCATGTTCCGCACGCGCGTGTAGTAGCCGAGTCCCTCCCACAGTTTGTGAATCTTCTCCGATGACGCCTTGGCCAGCGCGTGAACATCCGGCAGTTCCCGCATCCACCGTTCGTAATAGGGAATGACCGTCTTCACCTGCGTCTGTTGCAGCATGATTTCCGAGACCCACACCGCGTATGGCTCGTGCGTGTGCCGCCACGGCAGGTCACGGGCGTGGATGGAAAACCAATTGAGCAATGCTGACACGAGCACCGCCGGAGCGCGGCCTTCAGGCCGCTTCACCGTTCTCGCTGCTGGAACGATCTTCTTTCCGTTGGAGTGTGTCGTGATCGAGTTGAAGCGGCCTGAAGTCCGCACCCCGGCGGAATTGTTCGAAGCACTTCCGCGACCTTGGACCTTGGACCTTGGACTTTGGACTTTTTTCCCGCGCACTGTTGCCGAGCATAAAGTCGCTCCCTACGCTCGCGGAAGTGAAACCTCCATTGACGAGCCACACCTGCAAACTGACGGACGCGCAAGCCGCCACGCTGCATGAGCACTTGAAGGAGAACAGTTTCGAGTTTCGCGCCGTGCCCTACGCGCGCTTCGCTGGCGCGAAGGACAAGCTCAACGTCGTCTTCTACGAGAGCGGCAAGCTTGTGGTGCAAGGGAAGGGGACGCAGGAGTTCGTCGAGTTCGTGCTGGAGCCGCAGATTCTTCAGCAGGCCAAGCTCGGCTACGAGGAGGTGCTCAATCCTGATTTGATTCTCGCCCGCTTTGGCGTGGACGAATCGGGAAAGGGCGATTTCTTCGGCCCGCTCTGCATCGCGGGAGTTTATGTCAACGAATCCGTGGTGCGCGCATGGAAGGATTCCGGCATCCGCGATTCCAAAAACATTTCCAGCGACAAGAAGATGGCGGAATACGCCGAGTTGATTCGCGACACGCCCGGTTGTGTGACCAGCGTCGTGCCCATCGGCAACGACGCCTACAACCGGCTCTACACGAAAATGAAAAGCGTGAACCGCTTGCTCGCCTGGGGCCATGCGCGCGTCATTGAAAATTTGATGCTGCAAAAGCACCGCATGAATCCTCCGCCCGTGCGCGCCATCAGCGATCAATTTGCGTCGAGCAAGGACGTGGTGGCGAAATCACTCATGGCCCTCGGCCGCGAGATCGAACTGGTGCAACGCCACAAGGCGGAAGAAGACGTGGCTGTGGCCGCCGCGTCCATCCTCGCGCGAAATGAGTTCGTCACTCGCCTCGCTGACTTGGAAAAACAATTCGGCATGAAATTACCCAAGGGCGCGTCCGCCGCCGTGGATGCTGCCGCGAAAGAATTCATCCTCAAACACGGCACGGAGAAACTGCCGCAAGTCGCCAAGACGCACTTCCGCACCGCGTATCGCGCGCAAGGCCTGCCCGAGCCGGCGAAAGTGGAGTGGCGGAAAAAGTGAACCGGTGCCCCC
>JBBQYK010000359.1:0-5008 GCA_038208765.1 Verrucomicrobiota bacterium | reverse complement strand
CCGCCACCCGGCGGGTGGCCATCAACCTCTTGCGGCAGGACAAGGAAAACAAACGCAGCCTCAAGAGCCAGCGCCTGCGCGCCACCCTCGACCCCGATTACCTCCGCCAACTCCTCGCCAGTTAAGATGCGTCAGCCCTGGCCTCGGTTCCGTCAGCGGTTGCCATCAAGCACGCGCTTTCGTCATAGTTCACCACCTACCACTACGACAAACTCCACAGCCGCAACGCCTGACTGGCACAGCCGCCCGGATTGAGAGATTGCGAGCCACCCGCCGTTGCGGCAGTGTTCCCACCATGAGCGTCGCCGAACTGCCCATCCCGATGGACCGGGAGAAAATCGCGGAGTTCTGCCGTGCGCGTGGCATCCGCAAGTTGAGCCTCTTCGGTTCTGTGCTGCGCGAGGACTTTGATCCGGCCCGCAGCGACGTGGATGTGTTGGTGGAATTTATCCCCGGGGTGCGGCCCGGTTTGAAATTCTTCGGATATGGCGAGGCGCTGGCCGAGATCGTCGGACACAAGGTGGATTTCAACACCGCAGAGTGGTTGAGCAAATACTTCCGCGACGATGTGATTCGGGAAGCGGTACCGCTTTATGAGCAGGCATGATCCGAAAGTGACGCTGCGCCAGCTTGCTGAGTACGCGCGCCTGTCCCAAGAGCTTTGCGGGCACAATACCTTGCCGGAAATTCTCGCCGACTGGCAGAAGCGTGCCGCCTTCGAGCGCGTGATGGAAGTTCTCGGCGAGGCGGTAAAGCGGCTGCCTTTTGAACTGTGCCGCCAGTATCCCGCCGTGGAGTGGCGTCTGGTGGCCGGAATGCGCGACCGCGTGAGCCACGGCTACGATGGCATAGATTACCAGATGCTCTGGGACACCGTGCAGCAGGACATGCCGACCTTGCTCCAGACCGCCGACCAAATGTTGCGCGACTTGGAGAAGTGATTCACACCCTCAACTTCGCCAGCAAGTCCTTGCTCTCCACGCTCTCGCCGACCTGGGCGTAAATCTCCGCGACCACGCCGTCCGCGGACGCGTAGATCGTCATCTGCATCTTCATCGCTTCCATCGTCATCAGCTTGTCGCCTTTCGCGACCTTGGTGCCGACGCTGACGTTGACGCTGGTGATGATGCCGGGAATCGGCGCGCCCGCCTGGAGCGGATCATTCGGGTCGGCCTTGGCGCGCGCTTTCTTGTCGGACTTCACCGACTTGTCCGCGATGTGCGTGACGCGGGTGATGCCGTTGAGTTCAAAGCTCACCGGACGCCGTCCGTCCTTGTCCGGCAGGCCGACGTTGATCAGGCGGATGAAGAGCGTCTTGCCCTCCTCGATGTCCACGCTGAATTCCTCGCCAGGCTTCAGCCCAAAGAAGAAGGGAGAAGTCGGCAGCACGCTCACGACGCCGAAGTCGCGGGTGAATTTCGCGAACTCCGCGAAGACCTCGGGATACATGAAGTGGCTGTAGAGATCGTCCTCGGTCACTTCGCGTTTCAATTTGCCGATGAGCGAACGCGTCTCGGCCTTCAAGTCGGCAGGCGGGAAGTTGGAACCGGGGCGTCCGCGCAGCGGCTTCTCTTTGCCGAGCACGACCTTCTGCAACTGTTTCGGCCAGCCGCCCATCGGCTGTCCGAGTCCGCCGCGCAGCATGTCAATGACGCTGGCCGGGAAGGGCGTGACGCCGGGTTCGAGATTCACCACGTCGGCGGGCTTGATGCCGCGCGTGATGAGAAACATCGTCATGTCGCCCACGACCTTGCTGCTCGGTGTCACCTTCACGATGTCGCCGAAGAGTTCGTTCACCTCGGCGTAAGTGCGCGCGATTTCCGGCCAGCGATGGCCCAAGCCCATGCTCGCGGCCTGCTCCTTGAGGTTCGTGTATTGGCCGCCCGGCATTTCGTGCAGATACACTTCCGCGCTGCCGGTCTTGGGCGCAGTGTCGAATGGCGCATAAACTTCGCGCACCTTTTCCCAGTAGTCGGAGAACTCGTTTAACGCTTCGAGGTCGAGACCGGTGTCGCGCGGCATCCGCTGGAGTGCGGCGACCAAGGAATTCAAATTCGGCTGGCTCGTCGAGCCGCTCATGCTCGCGATGGCGAGATCAACGACATCCACGCCGGCTTCGCTGGCCTTCAGCACGCTCGCTGAATTGATCCCGCTCGTGTCGTGCGTGTGGAAGTGAATCGGCAGGCCGACTTCGTTCTTCAGCGCCTTGACCAGCGCGTGCGCCGCGTGGGGACGGCACAAGCCCGCCATGTCCTTGATCGCGAGCATGTGCGCGCCCATGCGTTCCAGTTCCTTCGCGAGCTTCACGTAGTAGCGCAGCGAGTATTTGGTGCGCCGCTTGTCGAGGATGTCGCCGGTGTAGCAGAGCGCGCCTTCGCAAATCGCGTGCGTGTCCTGCACCGCCTCCATCGCGACCTTCAGGTTCGGCAGATAGTTCAGCGAATCGAAGATGCGGAAAATATCCATGCCCGACGCGGCGGCGTGCTTCACGAAACCGGCCACGACATTGTCGGGATAATTCGAGTAGCCCACGGCGTTGCTGCCACGGAAGAGCATCTGGAAACAAATGTTCGGCACCTTCGCGCGCAAGTCGCGCAGTCGCGCCCACGGGTCTTCGCGCAGAAAACGCATCGCGGTGTCGAACGTCGCGCCGCCCCACATCTCCAGCGAGAACAGCTCTGGCGTGCGCCGCGCCACCGCATCCGCAGCGGCGAGCATGTCGTAGCTGCGCACGCGCGTGGCCATGAGCGACTGATGCGCGTCGCGGAATGTCGTGTCGGTCACGAGCAGGCGCTTCTGCTTCGAGGTCCACTCGGCAAATTTCTTCGGACCGAGTTCGAGCAGTAAATCGCGCGTGCCCTTCGCTGGCTTGGACTTTTGATTGCAAGCCAGCGGCGCGATCTGCGGCATGGCGGCGGCGAGCTTGTGGCCCTTCGCGTGCGGATTGCCGTTCACAATCACGTCGCCGAGGAAGTTCAGCAGCTTGGTCGCGCGGTCGCGGCGCGGCTTGAAGGCAAACAGTTCCGGCGTGTTGTCAATCAAGGTGGTCGTGGCCTGACCGGAACTGAACGTCTCGTTGTGAATCAGGTTTTCGAGGAAAGGAATGTTCGTCTTCACCCCGCGGATGCGGAACTCGCGCAGCGCGCGATCCATGCGCCGCAGCGCGATGTCAAACGTCTGGCCCGAAGTCGTGAGCTTCACCAGCAGCGAGTCGTAGAACGGCGTGATGACCGCGCCCGCGTAACCCATGCCGCCGTCGAGTCGCACACCGAAACCGCCCGCGCTGCGATAGGTGAGAATCTTGCCGTAGTCCGGCGTGAACTTGTTCTCCGGGTCTTCCGTCGTGATGCGCGACTGAATCGCATAGCCCTGGCGCGGCACCTTGTCCTGCGCGGGCAGGCCGACCTCGGGCGAGAACATCGAGTGGCCCTGCGCGATCATGATCTGCGCGCGCACGAGATCGATGCCGGTGATCACTTCCGTGACCGTGTGCTCGACCTGGATGCGCGGATTCATCTCGATGAAGAACCAGTCGTTGCGTTCGAGGTCGTAGAGGAATTCCACCGTGCCCGCGTTGTCGTAACCAATCTCCTTCGCGATGCGCGCGGCGGCGAGACACAGTTCCTGGCGAACGTGATCATCGAGGCCAAAACTCGGCGCAACCTCCACGACCTTCTGATGCCGCCGTTGCACCGAACAATCGCGCTCGTGCAAATGCAGGACGTTCCCGTGCTTGTCGCCGAGCACCTGCACCTCGATGTGCTTCGCGCGCGGAATGTATTTCTCCAGGAACACCGCCGAGTTGCCGAACGCGCGGCCCGCCTCGGCCTGCGCCTCGTCGAGCAGATTGTCGAGGTCGCCAGACTTCTGCACCACGCGCATTCCGCGCCCGCCGCCGCCGAACGCCGCCTTGATGATGAGCGGGAAGCCAATCGTCTTCGCGACTTTCAACGCCTCGGCGCGATCCGTGATCGGCTCCTCGGTGCCCGGCAACGTCGGCACGTTCAACTTTTCCGCCAGCGCGCGCGCGGCAGTTTTGTCGCCCATCATGTCGAGCAACTCCGGCTTCGGACCCACGAACGTGATGCCCGCCGCCGCGCACGCGCGTGCAAAAGCCGCGTTCTCGGAAAGAAATCCGTAGCCGGGGTGAATCATGTCCACGCCCTTCTCCTTCGCCATCGCCACGATGCCCTCGATGTCGAGGTACGCGGCGACCGGCCCCTTCCCCTGGCCGATGAGATACGCCTCGTCCGCCTTGAAGCGATGGACGGCGAGCCGGTCCTCCTGCGCGTAGATCGCAACCGTGCGCAGATCCAGTTCGGTGGCCGCGCGGAAAATGCGGATGGCAATCTCGCTGCGGTTGGCCGCGAGCAGTTTGGAAAATGTTTTCGGTCGTGCGCCTGTGCTCATAAAAAATCCGGCGGAGTTTTAACGGGGCGCGGAGTTGAAGGCAAAAGGTTTGGCGACGGCCCGGAGATTTACACACCGTCGCCAGTCTGCTATCCCATCTCCATGATTCAGCCGGAAGAACTGGTGGGCGGGGAGTGGGCCGAGTGGTATCGGCTGACGCCCGTCCAACGCTGGCTGGAAAGCGAGAAGCTGTGGCAGACCTACCTCGCGCTCGGAGGCTCCCTTGATCCCGAACCCGATACGCAAAGTCCTTTCTTCGATGCGCGCGCACCGCGTCCGCGCCCTGCTCATGGGCGGACAGGCGTGCGTGTTCTACGGCGCGGCCGAGTTTAGCCGCGACACTGACCTGGCCATCGTGGCCGACGCCGCCAATCTCGCGCGCCTGCGCCGTGCGCTCGCGGACTTGCAGGCCGACGTCATCGCCGTCCCGCCCTTCGAGTTGAAGTATTTGCGCGGTGGGCACGCCATTCACTTCCGCTGCCGGCATCCCGAAGCCCTGCGCATGAGAGTGGACGTGATGTCCAAAATGCGTGGTGTGGATGCGTTCGCCAAACTGTGGAAACGCCGCACCACCATCGAACTTCCCGGTGGCACGCGC
>JBBQYK010000358.1:0-5032 GCA_038208765.1 Verrucomicrobiota bacterium | reverse complement strand
AAACATCGTCGCCTGCACTTCCACTCCGAAGATGAGCGGCGTGTCGTTTTTATCGGTGCCCCAAAAGGAGAACGGATTGCGGTACGCGTCGTTGCGTTCGTGGGCCAGCTTGGTGATGACCTTCGCGCCGATGAAAACCGTTTTGCCGCGAAACTTTTCGTCGGGAACTTTCGCCGGATCGAGCGCGTCCGAGAAGCGTTCGCTGGGCAGCCAGTTCGGCGGACCGTAGTAGTGAATCCAGGCGTTAGGCTGAAGCACATCCAGCGAGGGCTGAAAAGCTTCCGCCTCCATGTTGGTGGTCACGGGTGCGGACTGAAATTTCGCCGCCGTCCAGCTCAGGCTCGACACTTGTTCGTTTGGCGAGTGCGCGCGCAAAATTAAATCACGGCTCAACCACATTTCCACTGAGCCGTAGTCCGCGAGGTTGGTGCGCAGTTCCTCGGCGGGCGGGATGAACTGCTTCTCCTGCGTGCTGATCGGCACATGTTCGATCCCGATGATGACCCGTCCGCTGCGCTTCATGGCGTCCGCGAGCACTCGATCCGAGGCCGCCGCCTCGGGGTTGGCGTCGCTGAAGACCACGTCGGTCACGATGGCGCGCGCACCGGCGGCGGTGAGGCGGTCGATCATCGCGCCGTAGAGCGCGCGGTCCCACGGCTTGTTCTGCGGCTGCTTGAGATCGAGGTAGGATTTCTCGTCGAGATAAACAATGACCGCCTCGTTCGCGGGAATCTTGTTCTGACGGAGAATGTGCAGCAGGTCGTAGCTAAGATTGACCAGCCCGGAGCCGAAGGCGAAGTCGTGCAGGAACCATCCGAGCGCCGCGACCACCAGCGCGAGCACCCAAGCATTCAACCGCAGGCGTTTGAACCAGGCTTTCACGCGCGATGAATTTTTCCGGGCACGCGCCAAGTGAACCTGAACCGGCGGGTGAAAGCAGTGAGATATTTTCGAACTGGAAAACCGGAGCCAGTCCTTTGGAAACCACGCGCCCGTCACCACAGCGCGCCAGGCTGAGCACGAAAGAAACTCTACGAAAGGAAGATTGGGTTACGCCGCCGCCTTCTCGTTCTTGTGGCGGAGCAGGGGCTTGTCTTCACCACGCACTACGGCGGCGGTGATTTTGATCGCGGCCACGTCGTCGCGGCTCGGGATTTCGTACATCATGTCGAGCATCAGCTTCTCGATCAGACTGCGCAGGGCGCGCGCGCCGGTGCCTTTCTTCATGGCCTGCCGCGCGAGTTCACGCAACGCGTCCTCGGAGAATTCCAGTTCCACGTCCTCCAGAGACATCAGCTTGGTGTACTGCTTGATGAGCGAGTTGCGCGGTTCGGTGAGAATCTGCACGAGCTGATCCTCCGTGAGTTGCTCCAGCACCGTGACCATCGGGAGGCGTCCGATGAATTCGGGGATGTAGCCGTAGTTGATTAAATCCTCCGGCTCGACGTGCTGGAGGATTTCATCGCGATCAAAATCCGCCACGCTGCGGCCTTTCTCGACGGCGCTGAAACCCATCACGCGATTGCCGAGGCGGCGTTGAATGATTTTTTCCAAGCCCGTGAACGCACCGCCGCAGATGAAGAGGATGCCGCTGGTGTTGACGCGAATGTATTCCTGCTGCGGATGCTTGCGCCCGCCCTGCGGAGGGACGTTGCAGATCGTGCCTTCGAGCATCTTGAGCAACGCCTGTTGCACGCCCTCGCCGCTCACGTCGCGGGTGATGGAGACGTTCTCGGTCTTGCGCGCGATCTTGTCGATCTCATCGACATACACGATGCCGCGCTGGGCGCGCTTCACGTCGTAGTCAGAACTCTGGAGCAGACGGAGAATGATGTTCTCCACGTCCTCGCCCACGTAACCCGCCTCGGTGAGCGTGGTGGCATCGGCGATGGCAAACGGCACGTCGAGGATGCGCGCGAGCGTGCGAGCCATGAGCGTCTTGCCGGAGCCGGTGTTGCCGATGAGCAGAATGTTGCTCTTCTCCAGCTCCACTTCGCCTTCGCGCTGCGACTTCAATTCATCCGCGCCCTTGGCTGCCGCCGGCTCGTGGAGGATGCGCTTGTAGTGATTGTGCACTGCGACCGCGAGGGTCTTCTTCGCCTGATCCTGGCCGATGCAATACTTGTCGAGATAGTTTTTGATCTCCACCGGCTTCGGCACCGAATGAATCATCGCGGGCTTCTTCGACTCGACGGCGGCGAGTTCCTTGTCGAGCACGCTCTTGCAGAGGACGACGCAGTTGTCGCAGATGTAAACGCCCGGCCCCTGAATGAGCTTGCGCACCTCCGCGTGAGATTTTCCGCAGAAGCTGCACAGTGTGATATTTGTTGGCCGCGCCATGTTTTTGACCCTACGCGAAAGCAGCGGACGGGTCAGGGAAATTCTTTAGTGAGGTCCGCTTTTCCTATTCGAACCTGTGATGGGCAGGGGGCATGGACTCATCGCGCCGGGGCGAGGCGTGAGAAGTTCCAAGCGCCCGTCCGATTCCGGCGCGGCGCGCTGAGGACGGCGCGCCCTGCCACCCTAGTCATTCTTCACGGTTCATGGCGTGATGCCCCTCCGCCTCAGCCGCGCGGCTTCGGTATGGAAAGTTTGCTTTGATGAATGGCCTTGGGATTTGATCGTGGAATTTGCCGGGCAGTCCGACCGCGTGACCGAAGGCGAGTTCATGGGGCAGATGCTGCAGAAGCATCCGGCGGGGGAGAAAGTTAAAGCGACGGTGCTGCGCGGCGGTCAGCGCGTGGAGTTGATGATGCCGATGCAGTAGCCGGAACGCGGTTCAATGCTCCGCCGCATCCACCGATTGTTGCGGTTGATCTTTGGCGGGCGAAGGTTTGGTCAAGTCGTAGGGCAGGAACAACGTGTCCACGACGGCGGAGAGCGGGATGTCGAAGAGCGCGATCCATTCTCCCTCGCTGGTGAAGTGCGTGGCGTGCTCGGCATCCATTCTCACTCCAGGATAAGCGGTCCCGCGCTGGCCGCGCCAACGCGCGGTCAGGGAACCGCAGCCGGTGAACAAGAGCATCCCGACGGCCAGACTAAGAAGCAGCGCTTTTTTCATGACGGCGCAGTGAAGCAGGTTCCAGCCGGGGGAACAAGCCGCACGTCAGGAAAAGTCTTCCGTAAATCTACGTCCTTTCGGGACGGTGCATTCGCAGAACCCGGTCTGGGTGGGCACGCGAATCGCAGTCCCTTCCTCAAGCCACCGCCGCTTCGCTGGCCAGCGCGGGAACGTCGTCCAGCACCGGCTGGCTCTCCGGGAAGCTGGCGTTGTCCGCGCCCCGTTGCGGCAACTGAAGCCGCTTACGCATGACGAAGGTCAGGGCCTTGAGGGTGATTTCACTGGGCAGGCAGGGCTTGGCGATGAAATCACTCCCGCCGCTCTGCCGCGCCTTCGCGCGCGCGTCGCTGTCGTCTTGACTGGTTATGAACACGACCGGCGTGGTGCGGTTGGGGCCGTTCGCCCGCAGTTCTGCGCAAAGCTCGAAGCCGTCCAGTCCGGGCATCTGCACATCGGTGAAAATCACGTCATAAGATTTCTGCGTCGCGAGTGCGAGGGCTGCGGTGCCATCTGCCGCACTGTCCGGCTTGTCAAAAGCCAGTTGCAAGGCACCGGTGATCGCGCGCCGGGCCAGCGGTTCGTCATCCACCACGAGCAGGTGGACGGGCGAATCATCGGCCAGTTTCTGCCGCCGCCCCGGCACGCGCAGGTCTTCCAGCACCTCCAGCGCGGTAGCAATGGTGTTGCGCGTGGAGGCGGTGGCTCGTTCAGGCTTTTCGTAGATTTTCTTGAGCAACGCTTCCAGAGCGGTTCCAACCCGCGCCGCCAGCGGCAGCCCGGCCATCCCGGCTTCAGTCGCGAACCTATGGGCCTGGAGATAGAGATCGCCCAAATGCTCCTGGCGTTTCGTTTCGTCAGTCGCGAGTCCCACTTCCTCCAGCACCTGACGCATCGCGACGAGGTGGCCCGGCGCGGCGTCGAGGAAATCGTACCCAGTCTCGTCGGCTTCGGGCCGCGCCTCCGCCGTCGCTGTTCCTTTGCTTACCTCGACAGGCTCCATGCGCCCCGCCTCGACCATCGCGGTGACAATGCCCATGCGCGCGGTTTCGGGCGCGGTGACGTCTTGTTTGCCGGGCATGTTGGAGTTCTGCAATTGAAGACGTTTACGCATGGTGAACGTGAGCGCCTTGACCGCCAGCTCAAAGACCAGGAACGGTTTGGCCATCAAATCGCTGCCGCCGATCACGGTCGATTGCGCACGCGTGTGGAAATCCGACTGGATGGTGACGAAGACCACCGGCGTATCGGCGTTGGCTTCCGTCTCGTGAATCCGCTTGCAGGCTGTCAACCCGTCCATCTCCGGCATTTGGATGTCCATGAAGATCACGTCGTAGGCCTGCTCGGTCGCCAGCGCGAGAGCCTTCACCCCGTTCTCGGCCGAGTCGGAAACCAAGTTGGCTTTTTGCAGGGCGAAGGTGAGCGCACGCATGCACAAGGTGTCGTCGTCCACCGCCAGGATTTTGATCGGCGGATCGATGATCAAGTTGGGCCGGATGCCGGGAGCGCAGAGTTTTTGCAACAGATCGGCCGCGGCGCTGAGGGTCCGCAGGGTGGAAGGAGTCGCGTGCTTGGGCTTCTCCGCGATGCGTTGGGCCAGCAGTTCGAGGGCGGAACTCATCTGCCACACCGGGCGCATCTCCCAGAAATTGGCCCGGTCCTTGAGCGAGGCGAAATGCTTCGGCAGTTGCGTGAGCGAGGCCTGCCAGTCCGCTTCGTTGCCGGACCGCGTGAGGGCGCGCAGCGCTTGCCGAATGTTCCCGAGGTATTCGGGAGCTTCTTCCAGAAATTTCTCCACCAGACTGATCTCGGCGGGGATGGGCGATTTCTCTGCCATCCAGTCGTGGGCCGTGTCCGCGCCATTCGGCTGAGGTTGGAACTTGGGCGGAGCGAACCACTCCGGCATTTTGAAACTGGCCACGGCGGTCCCGTCGCTCAGGTAGCCACCGCTCAGGGCGCGAATTTCCGCATCCC
>JBBQYK010000357.1:0-5052 GCA_038208765.1 Verrucomicrobiota bacterium | reverse complement strand
GGGCGCATCGACTACGTGCTGTTGCGGAATGAAATCGAGGCGCAGTTGGATCAGCAAACGGTGCAGCGGGAGCGGTTGAAGGAGATGGACGAACTGCTCTCCTTTCGCGGGCCGGTGCAGGAGTTGGAGGCGGCGCGCTGGCGGCTGAAATCCTTTGAGGCGCAGGCGGCGGCGACGAAAGTTTCCGAACTCGCCGAGCAAGTGAAGAAGCTCAAGGAGCGCGTCGAGAAAGGAAAAAAAGCCAAGGCCGATAAGACAAACGACACGGCTTCTGCGAAGGAAAAAGAAACGAAGGAGACAAAGGACAAACCGGAAGAGCCGCCGCTCAAAGTCTCCCCTGCCCTCGGTCGCCGCGCCGCCTCCGCCGTGAACGACGTTAAGAACACGTTGCAGAATTGGTACAAGTTCTACGAAGGCTATCAGCCGGATTTCTCGTGGTGGCTGAAGAAGCCTTACGAAGAGGCGAACACCGCGCTGGAGAGTTACTCGAAATATTTGAAGGAGGAGATCGCCGAGCAGAAGGGCAAGGATGAGGACCCGCTGCTCGGCGAGGTAGTGGGCCGCGACGCGCTGGTGCGCGACATCAAGTCCGAGTTCCTCCCCTACTCTCCCGAGGAATTGATCGACATCGGCGAAAAAGAATTCGCGTGGTGCGAGGCCGAGATGAAAAAGGCGGCGAAGGAAATGGGCTTCGACGACTGGAAGAAGGCGCTGGCGAAAGTGAAGTCGAACTTCGTGCCGCCCGGCGAGCAGGATGATTTTGTGGCTCAGTGTGCGCGCGAGGCGCTGGATTTCATCCGCAAGCACGAGCTCGTGACCGTTACGCCGCTCTGCGAGGAAGTCTGGCGGCTGACGATGATTTCGCCAGAAGGCCAGAAGACGATCCCTTACGCGGCTTACGGCGGGCAGGCCGTGCTGGTCGCGTATGCCAAAGACGAGATGAAGCACGACGACAAGCTGATGGCCATGCGCGGCAACAACCGCCACTACACGCGCATCGTCACGGCGCATGAGTTGATGCCGGGACATCACTTGCAAATCTTCACGGCGGAACGGAATCGTCCCTATCGCAGCCTCTTCACCACGCCGTTTCTCACCGAGGGCTGGGCGCTCTATTGGGAGATTCGCCTGTGGGACATGGGCTACGGCCAGACGCCGGAGGACCGCATCGGGATGCTGTTCTGGCGGATGCACCGGTGCGCGCGCATCATCGTGAGTTTGAAATATCACCTGAACCAGATGCAGCCGAAGGAGATGGTGGACTTCCTCGTCGAGCGTGTGGGCCACGAGAAGCTCGGCGCGACGAGCGAAGTGCGGCGGTTCATCTCGGGCGGCTACTCGCCGCTCTATCAGGCCGGCTACATGATCGGAGGGCTGCAACTGAACGCCTTGCGGAAGGAAATCGTCGGCACCGGGAAGATGTCCGAAAAGCAGTTCAACGACACGGTGCTGACTTACAACTCCATGCCCATCGAGTTGATCCGCGCCGGCATGCTGAACCTGCCGCTCACACGCGAGACGAAATCGACGTGGCGGTTTTATGATTTGAAATGATGAAGAACCAACTAACCACTCCCGCAGATTCAGGGAACCCCCTGATTTCCTGTTCCATCTGCGGCCGTTCTGAATCTGCGGGAAGCTCCCTGCGGCGTGGCCTCGGCTTGCTCGTCGTCTTCTTCACTCTCCTCGCCCCCGCCGCGGACTGGCCGCAGTTTCGCGGGCCGGACGGACAAGGCCATGCGAACGTCACCGGCCTGCCGACCGAGTGGAGCGCCACGAAGAACGTGGCGTGGAAAAAGGAAATTCCCGGTGCGGGTTGGGCTTCGCCGATTCTGTTCCGCGAAAAAATCTATCTCACCACCGCCGCGCCTTCGCCGAACGGCAACCAGTCCTTGCGCGTGCTCTGCCTCGACGCGCGCGACGGCAAGATGCTCTGGAACGTCGAAGTCTTTTCCGCCACGCCCGTGAACGGGCACAAGAAGAACAGTCACGCCAGCCCCACGCCGCTGACGGACGGCGAGCGGCTCTACGTTCACTTCGGTCCGTATGGCACGGGCGCGCTGGATTTGCAGGGGCGCATTCTCTGGCGCAACACGGGATTGAAATTCCCACCCGTCCACGGCAACGGCGGCTCGCCCGCGTTGGCCGGCCACGCGCTCGTGTTCAGTTGCGATGGCGCGAGCAATCCTTTCTTCGTGGCGTTGAACAAGGCGACCGGCGAAACGCTCTGGCGCACCCCGCGCAACACCGGCGCGAGCAAAACATTTTCCTTCAGCACGCCGCTGGTCATCACGAACAACGGACAGGCGCAGATCATCAGCCCGACGAGCGGGGCGGTCATTTCCTACGACCCGCGCACCGGGCAGGAGATTTGGCGCGCGCGTTACCCCGAGGGCTACTCGGTCATTCCGCGACCGGTGTTCGCGCACGGGCTTCTGTTTGTTTCCAGCGCGTATGATCGCCCGGTGTTCTACGCCATCCGGCCCGATGGCCGGGGCGACGTGACCGCCACGCACATCGCCTGGAGCATCAACAAGGGAGCACCGAACACGCCCTCCCCGCTCGTCGTGGACGGCGAAGTCTATTTCATCTCCGACTCGGGAATCATGACCTGCGCGGACGCGAAGAGCGGACAAGTACACTGGCAGGAACGCGTCGGCGGCAACTACTCCGCCTCGCCCGTGTTCGCCGATGGGAAGATTTTCACTCAGAGCGAGGAAGGTGCGGGCACGGTGCTGAAGCCGGGCCGGAAGTTTGAAGTGCTGGCGAAGAATGACGTGAAGGAACGCACGCTGGCTTCCTACGCGCTTGGGGATGGGGCGATTTATCTACGCACGGCGGAAAACCTGCTGAAGATTCAGGCGGAGCAGTAGGACATTGGAGGCCATGGACGTTCCGCTCCGGCCCATAGTCTCAGGAATCATCGGAGCGTTGCTTGCCTCTATGCTCATCCGGTGGTGGGGACGTCGCTTTCCGATGGAGCGCAAAACACAAGGGACGGCTATTATTCCGGCGCTTCATTTTCTGGTGCGGCCTCGCTAACCTCGCGTCCATGTCAGCCGTCACCGCAAAAATCTCCGCCGCCTTTGTCGCGGACTTGCGCCGTCTCGTCGGCGCGGACGGCGTCATCGCGCGCGCAGATGAACTGCTCGTGTACGAATGCGACGCGTTCACGATGGAGAAGAAACTGCCCGACGCCGTAGTGTTGCCCCGCACCACCGAGGAGGTCGTCGCCGTGGTGAAACTTTGTGCGCGCGAAAAGATTCCCATCATCCCCCGGGGCGCGGGCACGAGCCTGAGCGGCGGCGTGCTGCCCGTGGACGGCGGCGTGATGATCGCGCTCACGCGGATGAATCGTGTCTTGAGCGTGGACTTCGAGAACCGTCGGGCGCTCGTCGAAGCCGGCTGCGTGAACGCGTGGATTACGAATGCGGTGAAGTCGCGCGGACTTTATTACGCGCCCGATCCTTCCAGCCAGTCCGCTTGCACCATCGGCGGGAACGTGGCGACGAATTCCGGAGGGCCGCACACGTTGAAGTACGGCGTGACGACGAATCACGTCCTCGGTCTCGAACTAGTCTTGCCCGATGGCGAAGTCGTGTGGCTCGGCACCACGCCGGACGGCGGCGAGGATGTGGACGGGTATGACTTGCGCGGCGTGGTGATCGGCAGCGAGGGAATGTTCGGCGTGGTGACGCGTGTGCTGGTGCGCCTCGTGCGCGCGCCCCAAGCGTTTAAGACCATGCTCGGCGTCTTCGAGAGCGTGGACGACGCGAGCCAGACGGTGAGCGACATCATCGCGGCGGGCATCGTGCCGGGCGCGATGGAGATGATGGACCAGTTGATCACGCGCGCCGTGGAGGCGGCGTATCAATTCGGCTTCCCGCTCGACGCGGGCGCCGTGCTCATCGTGGAACTGGACGGACTGGCGGCGGGCTTAAACGAGCAGGCCGAGCGCGTGATGGAAATTTGCCGCGCCAATCACGCGCGCGAAGTGCGGCTGGCGCAGACGGACGAAGAACGCGCGTTGCTCTGGAAATGTCGCAAGCGTGCGTTCGGTGCCATCGGGCGGCTGAGTCCGAATTACCTCACCGAAGACGGCGTGGTGCCGCGCTCGAAGCTGCCGGAAGTGATGCGCTTCGTGGCCGCGACGAGCGCGAAGTATCAATTGCGCATCGCGAATGTTTTCCACGCCGGCGACGGGAACATTCATCCGCTCGTGCTTTACGATGAGCGTGATCCGAGCGAGGTGGAACGCGCGCTCGCGGCCGGCCACGCGATTCTGGAGATGTGCCTCGACCTCGGCGGCAGCGTGAGCGGCGAGCACGGCATCGGCGTGCAGAAGATGGATTTCATGGCCAAGCAGTTCACGCCGGACGACCTCGATGCGATGCGCGCGCTGCGAAAAGTTTTTGATCCAGAGAACCGTTGCAACCCGCACAAGATGTTCCCCGGCTCGAAACGCTGCGGCGATTTTCAAATGCGAAAGCAGGCGGCGGCGTGAGGAGATTCACCTGCGACCACGCTGAGTTTTGCCTATGCCGACGCGCCAATCTGAAGTAGAAGTTATGCCCATGAGCGTTGAGACCATCGAGAAACCACTCAGCTACGAGGAAGAAAGGGGCAAGCCGATGCCGAGCACGAACCACTCCGCGATTCAGAGCAACCTCGTTATCGCCTTCGCCGCGAACCGCCAGTTGCGCGTGCTCAGCGAACTGACCCTCGACATCGGCGGCAAGTCCTTCACCCCCGACCTCAGCGTTTATCCGCGCACGCCGCTCGATTTGCGCCGGGATGTTTCCCGCCGCTCGGACCCACCCCTGCTCGTGGTAGAAATTTTTTCACCGCAACAAGGCACGCAGGAAGTCATGGACAAGGTGGACGCCTACTTCGCGCACGGCGTGAAGAGCTGCTGGATCGTCTCGCCGCCCATGCACAGCATCCAAATCCTCACGTCCGACGACCGCGAGATCGTCTTGAACACCGGCGTGGCGACCGACCCGGTGACGGGACTCACGGCCGACCTCGCAGCGGTGTTCTCGTAATTCCCTC
>JBBQYK010000356.1:0-5089 GCA_038208765.1 Verrucomicrobiota bacterium | reverse complement strand
CTCGAAGTGGTCTTGCAGGCCGAGTTACAACGCTTCTGGCAGGACGCCCGCCGCGTGCATTCCCTGATTTTCGACTGGCTCCTGGCTCAAGCAAACACTTCCTCTCGAACCATTATACTACTCTATTAACGTAGTTGGTATCACTCCTCCCCACGCTGCAACTGAGCCGTTGGCAAGCAAGGCAACACACCAAAGTCGTTCCATGGAAATGGACACCACGCTTGTCAACATGCTCGCAATGTTCGTCAGGGGAGAAAAATCGGCAGGCCAGGTAGTCAATTGACCGTTGAGAGTCAGCGCGATGCTGGCATCTCTCCCAGCCGTAATGGCGACGACATTACTCAACCCTGCCGGTGCATTTGTTTTGGAACTGGCACCCCAAACGATGACTCGTCCATCGGCCGTGATGCCCAAGGAGTGCGAAGCACCCGAGGCGATAGTGATGCAATTACTCAAGCCAGCAGGCACTGCGGAGGGATCATTCGTGACGCCATTGAAGAAATTTCCCCAAGCGACTACACGGCCATCCGCCCGCAATGCCACACTGTGGTACTCTCCGGCAGAAACTTGGACAACATTGCTTAATCCGCTGGGTGCAGTGGACTGGCCGTACGTGTTGTTGCCCCATCCCGTGACGTGCCCATCACTACTCACGGCAAGATTGTGGAAAGCTCCAGCAGCGAACGCCACAACGTTGCTTAAATCTGCCGGAACATTGGTCTGACCGGAGTTGTTGTTGCCCCATGCGACAACCTTTCCATCGGATGTGAGGGCGAGGCTATGATAGAACCCGGCTGCCAAGGCCACCGCGTTGGTCAGCTCGATCGGCGCATTCGTCGGGCCAGGAAACTGACCTTGTCGTGAACTGTCTCCCCACTGCACGACCTGCGTTGCCTTTGCGGAAAACATAGAGACTAACGCAACGGCGACCAGTTGAAGGATCAGTTTGCTATGAAATTGAACCGAAGCTGATGATTGATTGCCGTGGTATTGAGTCTCGCGTGACATAAAGCATTTCTGCACAGAAATAGCGTTTTTTGCAAGTTCCGTGATGAAGCAATCCCTCCGTCCGCAGCGACAAAGACGTGCAGACCGTGGCGGGGATTGTGAAGTTGTGAACGTGCCCCCGGCGTCCCGCCGGGTGGAGTCGCGCCAGTTCCAACGCAAGACTTCGTCGAGACGCGCTCGTCGTTACTGAATCCCGACCCGGCGGGACGCCGGGAGCACATGCTGGGGCACGCGCGGCTTGCGAAGCATCGGGTAAATAATATAAGTTCAGCCCATGCCGGTTCAGACACATCATCGTTTCAGCGTGCAGGACTACTACCGCATGGCGGAGACCGGTGTGCTGCCCCCCGATGCGCGCGTGGAATTGCTCGACGGAAAGATTATCGATATGTCACCCATCGGTCCATTTCACGGCGGCGTCACCGACTATTTGAACGAGGTTTTCACCGCCGCATCCAAAGGCCGGTGGCGGACGCGGGTGCAGAATTCTTTGCGGTTGGATGAACATTCCGAGCCGCAACCGGACTTGGTTCTGGTCAGGCCAGCCAAGGATTTTTACCGCCGCCGCCACCCGCAACCCGCCGACGTTTTCCTGCTCATCGAAATCTCCGACTCCACGTTGGAAACCGATCAGGAGGACAAACTGCCAGCCTACGGTCGCGCGGGCATTCCCGAAGTATGGCTGGTGAACCTCAACGAACTGACGGTGGAAGTTTATCGCGAGCCGAACTTCACCGGCTACGCTTCCAAAACTATTTTGCAAGCAGGTGAACACGCCAAGCCGTTGGCGTTTCCCGATGCCACGGTGGATGTGGCGGAACTTCTGCAACGCTGAAAACGTGCCCCCGGCGTCCCGCCGGGTGGAGTCGCACCATTTCCAACGCAAGAATTCGTCGAGGCGCGCTCGTTGTTACTGAGTCCCTACCCGGCGGGACGCCGGGGGCACATCATTACGCGAAGAACCCGCGAATCGTCGCCACCACATGCGCGATGTGCTCGTCCTTCAACTCCGGATACATTGGCAGCGGCAGGATGCGCTCGGAGGTTTTCTCCGAGACCGGGTAGTCGCCGCGCTTCCAGCCGTGGGTTTCGTAGAGCTTCTGCAGGTGCAGCGGCTGCGGGTAGTAGATGAGCGTCGGCACGCCTTGGTCCGCGAGATGTTTTTGCAAGGCGTCGCGCTTGTCGGTCAGCAGCGCATAGACGTGGAAGACGTGGTTGTTGCCATCCGCCGTCACGGGGAAGTCCACGGGCAAGCCTTGCAAGCCGCGCGTGTAGGCGGCGGCGATTTCGGCGCGGCGCGCGTTCCATTTGTTCAGATGCGGCAGCTTCACGCGCAGGATAGCGGCCTGAAGTTCATCGAGGCGCGAGTTGTAGCCGTGCAGGTCGTGGAAGTAGCGGCGCTCGATGCCATGCACGCGCAGCATTTTCAACTTCTTCGCCAGCGCCTCGTCGTTCGTCACCACCATGCCGCCGTCGCCGTCCGCGCCGAGAT
The DNA here is from genome assembly GCA_038208765.1 of Verrucomicrobiota bacterium. Classification (GTDB taxonomy): domain Bacteria; phylum Verrucomicrobiota; class Verrucomicrobiia; order Limisphaerales; family SIBH01; genus JANNGC01. The sequence continues at coordinate 2,589 of JBBQYK010000356.1, read as the reverse complement.
TCTTCGTGGGATAAAAGCTGAAGCAACCCAGCGCGCCATGACTGCCCACCGGCTTGCCTTGGTAAGTCGCGCCAATGGCCTGCGCGCAATCCTCCACGAGGTGAATCCCGCGCGGCTTCGCGAGTGCGAACAATTCCTCGAGCGGGGACGCCTGCCCGAAGAGATGCACCGGGATGATGGCCTTCGTCTTCGCCGTGATCTTCTTCGCCACCTCCGCCGGGTCGAGGTTGAAGGTGCGCGGGTGAACGTCTGCGAAAACAATCTTCGCGCCGACCTGATAAATGGATTCCGCCGGCGCGATGTAGGTGAACGGCGTGGTGATGACTTCATCGCCCGGCCCGATGTCCAGCGCGCGCAAGGCGAGGGTGAGCGCGTCCGAGCCGGAGTTCACGCCCACGCCGAACTTCGCGGTGGTGTAGGCGGCGACCTCCTGTTCCAGCGCGGCCACGTTCGGCCCGAGCACGTAATGCCCGTTGGCCAAAGTTTTTTCCACCACGGGCAGCAGTTCGGATTTCAGCGCCTCGTATTGCGCCTGGAGATTGAGAAATGGAACGTTCATTTAGCGGCGCGAATTCAAGGGGAAGGCTCCGAGCGTTGCAACTGTGGAAAATGAAATGGAGCGGCGGACAGCTATGTCCGCCGTGGTTGTCCTCCACAGAACTTTCGGATGGAGAGACTGCGGACATGGCTGTCCGCATCTCCGTTCTATTCGACCAACGTGTCGGCTACAGAATCTCTTGGGACGGCCTGCTCTGCTTGGCCCTGCGGAAGGCCGATTCGCCAAGCCCGGAGGGCTTGAACGTGAATAGCCCCCGGTGAAACCGGGGGACCGTCCAGCGTGATATTCACGACCCCGGAGGGGTCGAACCGTAGCGGCGAAATGGTTTTTGGATTCCACCCCATCCGGGGTTAGAGCAGATGGCAGGTGAGAAACCCCGGGGTCGCTGTGCTTCGCAACCCGGGGCTATTCATGTTCAAGCCCTCCGGACTTGCTCCGTCATGTGGTGCTTTGGCAAGAAGTTGGGGTCATTCTGCCAGTCCCGCCGGGACGAACGAAAATAGCCCAGTGCTTTAGCACTGGGCTGGTTCGAGCCGGGGATGAGTCCCGAAGGGACGGCAGAAGGAGAGCCTCATTTTCTGTCGTCCCTCCGGGACTCGTCGCCTGTTGGGCCGTTGGCCCAGCACTCAAGTGCTGGGCTATTTTCATGCGGTCCCGGCCGGACGTGGGGACGGCGAATGGAGCGATGGCTGGAGTTGTTAAGGCGCAAGGTGGGGTTGCGTGAATCTCACTTCTGTCTCTTCTTTTCGTAGTCGGGCCACAACTCCGCAGGCGGCTTGAGCGGGCCTGCCTCCCTGTGTGGCGACCGCCGCCACTGACCCTCGATAATCCGCCAGACATACACCGCACCGTCATCACTGTTGAAAAGCCAAACGCGGTCGGCACTATCCCAGCACCAATAAACCTTCAGCGTACCGCTGAACTTGCTGTCGTCTTTGTAGAGTTGCTGGCCTGCGGCATGCGAGATGGTCACTCGCCAAAACGCATATTCCTGTCACTCGGATCGTGCTCAATGGGAACAGTCAGCACGAACTTCCCGCTTGGTGATGTGGATGGCGTGCGCTGATTTGGTTTCGGCAGGGCAGGGCTGCAACCGCTGATGACTAACGCCGCGAAAATAATCGTGAGGTAGCGCATGCCATGTAAGGCGTGTTGCAGTCATGGAGCTTCTCTTCCTACTTCCCCTTGGGCATCAGCGCCTTCGCTTCCGGCATCCAGCTTTTCAAATCCGCGATGCGCTTGGCATCGACCGGGTGCGTGCGGAGCAGTTCAAAACCCTGCGGCTGCCCTTTGTTCGCAGCGGAGAAGCGTTCCCAGAAGCGCACGGACTCCTCGGGATCGTAACCGGCCTTCGCCATGTAGAGCAGGCCCACATGGTCCGCCTCCGATTCCTGCGCGCGGCTGAACGGCAGTTCGATGCCGACTTTGCCGAGTCCGCCCAACGCGACCATCGTGATGGCCGAGTATTTTTCTGACGCGACCTGGCCGCCGAGGGCCGTGGCCGTCTGCACCGCCTGCGCCTGGCTCATGCGCTCGCCGCCGTGGCGGTTCGAGGCGTGCGCGACTTCGTGCCCGATGACCGCCGCCAGCCCGGCCTCATTCTTCGTGATGGGCAGGATGCCGGTGTAAATCCCAATCTTGCCGCCGGGCAGGCAGAAGGCATTTGCCTCCTTGCTCTCGAAGACCACGAACTCCCATTTCGCGTCCGGCATCCGGTCCTTGGCCTGCGCGGCGATACGTGCGCCGACGCGTTCCACCAGCGACTTGTGCTGCGGGTTGGTGCTGAGGGGCACCTCCTTCTTCATCTGGTTAAACGCCTGGAGGCCCATCTGCGTTTCATCCGAGGCGGAAGTCATGATGAACTGCTTGCGTCCCGTGGAGCTGGTGGTGCAGCTCGTGAGGGTGAGAATGAGAAATGCGGCGAGGCCGCCCGAAAGGAAGTTTTGGTAAACCTTGTTCATGTCGCAACCAGAACACAAAGCCCGCCGAGCGACAAGTGGGGACGATTACCCATGCGGAAGGATCTTAAC
>JBBQYK010000355.1:0-5108 GCA_038208765.1 Verrucomicrobiota bacterium | reverse complement strand
AACATGACGATTTCACGCCGCACGCTGGTGCTGGGTTCGCTCGGGGCGCTGGCCGTTCTCATTTACGCCTGCTGGCCGGGACGGCGCTGGGATTTTCAAAATCTTCCACCCACTGCGACCGGCCCGTGGGTGGCGTTCGGCGACAGCCTCACGCTCGGCACGGGCGCAGGGAACGGCGGCTACCCTGCGCTGCTCGGGCCGCGCCTCGGGGTGACGTTGCAAAATCTCGGCGTGGCGGGTGAGACGACGAGCGATGGCTTGCGCCGTCTCGCCGAAGTCGAGGCGCTCCAACCGCGCGTGGTGCTGCTCTGCTTCGGCGGCAACGACGTGCTGCGCGGCCAGTCCCGCGAGCAGATGTTCGCCAATCTCAGCGTGATGATTGACCGCCTGCATGCGCAGGGAAGTTTCGTGGTCTTGATCGGCATTCGCGGCACCACGGTCTTGCGCGACGTGAACGCCAAAGGCTTCGCGGAACTCGCGGAGCAAAAGCAGGTCATGCACATCCCGAACCTGCTCGACGGCCTCATCGGCACGCCGAGTCTGATGTCCGACTACGTGCATCCGAACGACGCGGGCTACGAGAAAATCGCCGCGCGGCTGGAGAAGGAGTTGAAGCCGTTGTTCGCGAAGCTGGGTGGGTCGTGAAGGAGTGCCGAGCACCGCGCGGCGCGAAGAAACCGGACGTCCCGAGCCGTCGGTGCTCCAAGAATTCTGCAACGTCACTCCTGTTTCACCACGCGGCTTCGCCGGAGCGTGACAATCCACACCGCCAGCATGACCACAAATCCCGCCGCCGCCGCGACGGGCATGATGGTCAGCAGCGTCTTCGGCGGCAGCGCGGGCACGACCTTGAACTGGTGCGGTCCGGCGAGTTGGTTCGTCGCGGCTTGGAAGGTGTGTTGCGTCCCGGAAATGTTCGTCACTTCCGTGAAGCCGGAACTTTTTCCTGACTGATGGAGGATGCGGTAGTTCGGCGCGCCAATTCTTGAGTTTGGTTGAAAACGGATGGTGAACTCGCCCGCGTTCGCTCCGGGCGTGACGGTGTGCGGCAGCGTCGGCGTGGCCTGCGAAGCCACGCCCAGCAACACGGCCCAATACGTCGCGCCCAGAAGGCCGTAAAGCACGGTGGATTTCATCCAGTTGCTCGCCAGCGACCACATGCCAAGCGCCTGAATAAGTCCGACGAAAATCATGGTGATGGCGAGGCGTCCAATCATCGCGCTGGTTTCGGGCGAGGCGCGTTTCACCATGAAGAGAACGCAAAGGTCGCGCACGAAGAAGAGCACGAACGCGCCCACCGCGAGGCCGGCGGCGTAGAGCGCGAGCAGGCGCAACGGCGCCTCCATGGACTGACTGCTGCGCTCGGAAGAACGTGCCGCAAAGAGCACCGAGAGCAGCGGCCCGACCGCCATGTGAAGTCCGATGGCGATGGTGATGGCCACTCCGTATGAATCTTGATCCGCTTTGGCGAAGTATTTGCCCACAACCAGCGTGGAACCGTCCATGAAGCACCACTGCGCCATCACCGCCGCGCCCGCCACCGCCATGTAGCGGAAGAAATCGCGGTTCCACGGCGCAATGCGCTCGCCGGCCTTGAACAGGTCGCGCCACCAGAAAAAAACCGCCGCCGTGGCCAGCGCGCCGATGGACACCGCGATCACGCCGGTCTCCGCCACGGGATAACGGCGCGTGATCAGCAAAGTGAAAATCAATTTCGCCGCCACGCCGCCGATGCCGATCAGCGCCAGTCGCTTGAACCAGCCCAGCCCTTGGGCCAGCGCGCCGGCGTAGCCACTCCACAATGCGATGAGCAGGCTGATGAGCGCGGACACCGTCAGGCTGGCGCGCGGGATGTCGAAATAGCTGCTCAACGGCTGGATGAGCGCCACGCCAAGCAGGCTCACGACGATGGTGAACTTGAGGAGAAAGCTCCGGCAGCCGGCGAGCAGCCCGTTCAGCCGGGCTTCGTTGCCCGTGCCCTGGTAATGGGCGATGTGGTGAATCACCGCCTGGGTCGCCATGGTCAACGGCAGGCCGAGCAGCGTCACGAAAACCGCCGTCGTCTTGAAGGCACCGTATTCGCCGCTGTCACCATCGAGGGCCGAAATGAGAATTCTCTGGAAGATTAAATTGCACCCGCCCGTCACAAAACTCAGCGCCGTGTAGATGATGCCGCTCTGGACAATTTTTCCCTTGAGGGGCGACTTCATAATTTCAACTGCAAGCACATTTATTCGAGAAACTTCGGAATCGAAACTTATGCCGCCCACCCGTGGAGATGCGTGAGTTCGGGATGGTTCGGCGTGGTCGGGAAGATGCCGGTCAAATACTGTTCACCCAGATCAATCACCGAAGCCAGGTCGCGCGAGCCGGAGATGCGGCAGGCGGGGATTCGTTTAATCATCGGCGGTTTTTTCGCGTCCGGCGCGGGAAGGGGCAAGGAAAAATCCGGTCGGAGGCGGCAGCCATTCTGGCTGCCCGTGAGCCGTGGCTTCCACCAGTCCGCCGCTTGCCTCGCCCGGCGCGCACCGCTACCGTCCGCGCCTTGATGCGATTGCTCGACCGCTATCTCCTGCGCGAACTGCTGTTGCCGCTCGCGTATTGCCTGGGCGGCTTCCTCATCTCGTTCATCGCGTTCGATCTGTTCAATTCCATCGCCGACCTCCAGCGCGCCAACCTCTCGCCCGGCGACATCCTCAAATACTACGCGCATCGCACGCCGGAGTTTCTCGTCACCAGCTACGTCATGCCCATGTCGCTGCTGCTCGCGCTGCTCTACGCGCTCACCACGCACGCGCGGCATCACGAGCTGACCGCGATGCGCGCGGCGGCCATTCCGCTCTGGCGCATCACCCTGCCCTACTTCGCGGTCGGACTCGTCTTCAGCGCGGTCGTTTTTTTCCTGAACGAGAAGCTCGTGCCCGACGGCATCGAGGCCGCCGACCGCCTCAAGTCGCGCCGCGCCGATGATCAATCGAAGGAGGCGCAAAAGGTCTGGAAGCGCAGCGTCTTCTTCATCAACCCCGTGGCCGACCGCCGCTGGACCATCGGCGCCTTCCATCTTCAGCAGAATTTCATGTGGCACCCGCAGATCGACTGGCGGCGCGAAGACGGTACCTTGATGCGCGTCACGGCCGAGCGCGCGCGCTGGTTCCAGCGCCAGTGGGTTTTCACCAACGTCATGCAGTATGAATTCGCCACCGATCTCGGCGCGCCGTCCATCACCAAGCTCGACTCGCTGATCGTGCCCGGACTCACCGAGACGCCGCGCGTCATCAAGAGCGAAATCAAAATCAGCGGCCTCGACAGCCTGCGCTCGCTGCGCAAGACGCAACTGACCTCGGCGGAAATTCTCGACTACCTGCGCCTGCACCCGCAGCTCGAACGCCAGAAACGCGACTCGCTCCAGACGATGCTGCACAGCCGTCTGGCCGCGCCGTGGATTTGTTTCGTGGTCGTGCTCATCGCCGTGCCCTTCGGCGCGCTGCCGGGCCGGCGCAATGTCTTCGTGGGCGTGGCCTCGAGCATTTCCATCTGCTTTGTCTTCTTCGTGATGAAGGATCTCGCCCTCGCGCTGGGCAGCGGCGGCTACGTGCCTCCGTGGATCGCCGCATGGACTCCGAACGCCCTCTTCGCCCTGACCGGACTGGTGCTCATGTGGCGGGTGCGCTGATCACCCCAGAAGATTGGCCGTGGCCGACCGCGCATTTTACGTTGAACTCCCGCCCTCCTTCACCGCCATAGTCCGCCCGCGCCGTCGGCAGATGCCGCGCGGCTCGCGAAAAGAGAACTATGTCCGGACACGCATCGCACCCTGTCGAACTGCTGCGCTTCAATACTTGCGGCTCAGTGGACGACGGCAAATCCACGCTCATCGGCCGCCTGCTCTACGACTCCAAGTCGTTGATGGAGGATCAACTCGAGGCGCTCGAACGCTCCGCCGACATCACGGGCGGCGGACAGATCAATCTCGCCAACCTCACCGACGGCCTGCGCGCCGAACGCGAACAGGGCATCACCATTGACGTGGCCTACCGCTACTTCGCCACGCCCAAGCGCAAATTCATCGTCGCCGACACGCCGGGCCATGTGCAGTACACGCGCAACATGGTCACGGGCGCGAGCACGGCGAACCTCTCCATCGTGCTCGTCGATGCACGCCTGGGCGTCATCGAGCAAACGCGCCGCCACACTTACCTCGCGGCGCTGCTGGGCATTCCGCACCTCGTCATCGCAGTCAACAAAATGGACCTGGTCGATTGGAGCGAAGAACGCTTCCTCGAAATTCGCGACGCCATCGAAGATTTCCTGCCCAAGCTCGACGCCTTCAAGGACGTGAAGTTTCTCCCCATGAGCGCGCTCAACGGCGACAACGTCGTGGACACCTCCAAGCACACGCCGTGGTATTGCGGCCCGAATCTGCTCGGCCACCTCGAAACCGTTCACATCGCCAGCGACTGGAACTTGAGCGGCTTCCGCTTCCCCGTGCAGTGGGTCAATCGCCCGAACAATCCCACGGATAAAAATCTCCACGACTTCCGTGGTCTCAGCGGCCAAATCTGCGGCGGCATCGTGAAGGTCGGACAGCAAGTGATGATTCTCCCCAGCGGCCTGCGCAGCAAAGTGAAGGAGATTTGGACTTTCGACGGCCCGCAGCAGGAAGCCTTCTGCCCGCAGAGCATCACGCTCGTGCTCGAACACGACATCGATGTGAGCCGGGGCGACATGATCATCAGCGCCGACAACCGGCCCGGCATGAGCAGTGAATTGCCCGCGCGCGTCTGCTGGATGAATCCCAAGCCGTTGCAAGTCGGGAAAAAATACTTCCTCAAGCACACCACCAGCACCGTGCAGTGCGTCGTCAGCGCGCTCGAAAGCAAAATCAACATCCAGACCTTCGAGAGCGAACCGGCCACCGAACTCGCGATGAACGACATCGGCCACGTCCGCTTGCGCACGTCCAAACCGCTGGTCTTCGACGGCTACAGCAGCAACCGCCTGACCGGCTCCTTCATCCTCATCGAGCAGGGGACGAATCACACCGTCGCCGCCGGCATGTTGGCCGCACCCACGGAACTGGTGAAACCCGAATACGACGACTTTACGAT
>JBBQYK010000354.1:0-5111 GCA_038208765.1 Verrucomicrobiota bacterium | reverse complement strand
ATCGGCGACGGCGTTGGCGTATTGCAGATTGGTGAGGTGGACGAGTTCGATGCGCGCGGGATTTTTCTTCGCGCGCGCCTCCCGGGAATAAAACGCGTCGTTGATGTAACGCGACACGGCCTCGACTTCGGGGCCGTTGATTTTGTCGGGATCATCTTCCGGCATGTTGCGCTCGATGTAGCGCGTCAGTTTCTCCAGTGACCAGTCGCCGTGCAGGCCGTCGGCGTATTTGTCCTTCACGCCCTCGCCAGTTTTGCCGTGGCAGCTCGCGCATTCTTTGCGGTAGAGCGCGCGGCCGCCCGGCGAGGCGGCGTGCGATGCAACGACCGTCAGCAGGCCGAGCATCGGCGGAAAAACCTTTTTCAAGAAACGAATCATCATGCGGCGAACGGAACGTGGACGGGCGGTGAAGCGGGGATATTCGTTGGATAAAATTTCCAAATCCCAAAAACCAAACCCCAAACAAGCTCCAACATCCAAAATTCAAATTCCAACGGAGCAATCAGGACGACCCAGGCGCGCTTGGAGCTTGGAGTTTGGAGGTTATTTGGGATTTGATTTTTGGGATTTGGAGCTTTCTCTGCCGCCTATTTCAGCTTGAGAAAATTCTTCAGAATGGTGCGCCCTTCCTCCGTGAGGATGCTCTCAGGATGAAATTGCACGCCCCAGATCGGCAGCGTCTTGTGGCGCACGCCCATGATCTCGCCTTCGTCGGTCTCGGCGGTCACTTCGAGGCAGTCGGGCAGCGTGTCGCGCTTGATGACCAGCGAGTGGTAGCGCGTGGCGGCGAAGGGATTGGGCATGCCCTCGAATAAATCGCGGCCATTGTGCCGGATGGGCGAAGTCTTGCCGTGCATCATGCGGTAATTGACCACCACCTCCGCGCCAAAAGTATGGCCGATGCACTGGTGGCCGAGGCACACGCCGAGGGTCGGCACGCGTCCGGCGAAGTTTTTAATCACGTCGTTGGACAGTCCCGATTCGCGCGGCGAACACGGGCCGGGTGAGATGAGCACGCGCTCGGGCTTGAGCTGCTCGATCTGCGCGAGGCTGAGTTGATCGTTGCGATGCACCTGCATGTCCACGCCCATCTCGCCGAGATACTGGACGAGGTTGTAGGTGAAGGAATCGTAGTTATCGATGACCAGCAACATCGGCGCGGAAGTTAGAAGGCGACGGAGGCGGACGCCAACAGATTTTCAGAATGTGGATGAACCACCGGTGGCCACAAATTCGCACGAATAAACCGGAACCATGACGTTGCAATCCACCCTGCCTCACGCCAAGGTCGCGAAGGGCGCAAAGGAATGGGCCTGCGCGGAAACCTTGCACTGAAAAGTGTTCTTCTCCCACGGGCCAGTCCATCCAAGTGCGCCTTCCTCTTCGCGTCCTTCGCGGCCTTGGCGTGAGGCTTCAACTGTATGGTTCCGGATAAGAGCGGACAGAGGACAGCCGCAGATTTCAGTGGCGGGCACGGATCCACTCCGAGTCTCCTCATGCGTGTGAATTCGCGTCCCTTCGTGGTGGTTCATCCGGGCCGGGCTTAATCCATCCTTCATTTTCTGCTTTGTAAAACCTTCCCTTCGCCCGCGAATTTTAATTCGACGCCCGCGTCAGATTGCGCGCAACGTGTGGGCTTGATGCCCCGGAAACAAATCAATCCGGGGTTTCGTCACCATACACAACAAGACCAGGCCAGTGAGAAAGCAGGGGAACATGGCACAGAATTTTATGACCCGGGGATTCCAATCCGCCGCGCGCGGCGGCGTGCTCGCACTGCTCGTGCTGGCCGAGCCGGTCTTCGCTGGCCAGGCCGACCGCCCGGCGCACAGCGGCCCCGGCATCACCTACATGCACGACGAAGTACGCGAGGTGCCGTGGTCCGTTCACATCGTGAAGGTCGCGCGCACGCGCAAAGATTTTCGTCTGGAGACCTCGCTCGGCCAGAGCAATCGCCTCGGCATGGCGCTGCTCACCGAGCAGGTGAAGTGGATGGTGAAACCCGGCGAGCGTCCGCTGGCGGCGGTGAACGGCGACTTCTACAAGAGCGCGAACAAATATCCCGGCGACCCGGAGGGCTTGCAGATTTCGCAGGGCGAACTGGTGAGCGGGCCGTCCTCCACGCGCTCGTGCTTTTGGATCGATGCCAGCGGGCGTCCGCAGCACACGAACGTGCAGTCCGGGTTCGTCGCGAAGCTGGGCAATGGCTCGGTTATCCCGTTCGGCTTGAACGAGGAACGTGCGAAAGATGAAGCCGTGCTGTTCACCAGCGCGAATGGAACTTCGACCCGCACGAGTGGCGGCGTGGAACTCGTTCTCGCGCGCGGCACATCGGAGCATTGGCTGCCCTTGCGCGCCGGGGAAACGTATGCCGCCACCGTCCAGGAAGTGCGCGCGACCGGCGACACGGCGACGACGAGCAAGACGATGATTCTCTCCGTGGGCCCAGATGCCGCCGCGCGCTTCGCGGGGGTGAAGGCGGGCGACACCATCACCCTGACCACCGCCACCACGCCCGACGTGAAAGGCTCGCCGGTCGCCATCGGCGGCGGCCCGGCACTGGTGCGTGCGGGCAAGACGATGAGCTTCGGAGGACTCCAGCCGCGTCATCCGCGCGTGGCGATGGGCTGGAACAGCACGCATTTCTTCCTCGTGGAAGTGGACGGGCGGCAGAAAATTTCCGCCGGCATGACCTTTCCCGAACTCGCGGCCTACATGGCGAAGATTGGCTGCACGGAGGCCATCAACCTCGATGGCGGCGGCTCGGCCACGATCTGGGTCTATGGCAATGTGATGAACAATCCGTCCGAAGGGCGTCCGCGTCCCGGGGCCAACGCGCTAGTCGTGATCCGCACCGAGCGGGCGGACTGAGCGTGGGAAATTTCAAAATCCAAGGTCTCAAAATCCAATCGGGCCAGGCTCGAATGACGCTTCGGGCCGAAGCACGACGCAGAGTTGGAATTTGTTTGTTGGAATTTGTTTGGGATTTGGGATTTGAAATTTGGATTTTTTACCCCGCTCCGGAGCGCGTATGCTGGCCGCAGATGAATCCTTCGCGACGATACGCCTGGTGGTCCAGCCTGCTGGCCCTGGCCGCGTCGTCCGCTTTCGGCGCGGCAACTTTTTCCCCCGCTGATCCCGGCGCGGCGCTGTTCACCAACCGCGTCGTGCGGCGGTTGACGCTCACCATCACCTCGGAAAACGTCGCGTCGCTCCGGAGCAGTCCCCGTCAGTACGTCCCCGCCGCGCTGCGTGAGGGCACGAACGCGTTCGAAAAAGTGGCGGTGCATCTCAAGGGTTCCACCGGCAGCTTTCGCGGTCTCGACGGCAAGCCCGCGTTCACGATCAGTCTCGACAAGTTTGATCCGGCGCAGCGTTTCCACGGGCACAAAAAAATTCACCTGAACAATTCGGTCGAGGATCCGAGCTACATGAACGAGTTGATCGGCGGCGAATTTTTTCGCGCGGCCGGCGTGCCCGCCGCGCGCGTCACCCACGCCCTCGTCGAGTTCAACGGCCAGCGGCTCGGGCTGTATGTGCTGAAAGAGGGTTTCACCGAGGATTTTCTCGCGCTCTACTTTCGCCATCCGACCGGGAATCTTTACGACACGGGCGCAGGCCGCGACGTGGATGAACCGTTGCGCAAAGACCTCGGCGTGAAGCCCGAAGACCGCGCCGACCTTGAAGCCCTGACCGACGCCGCGCTCGAACCTGACCTCGTCCAGCGCTGGCCGCGCCTGCAACGCGCGCTCGACATGGACCGCGTGCTTTCGTTCATGGCGTCGGAAATTTTGCTCGGCCATCGTGACGGCTACTGTCTGGCGCGGAATAATTTTCGCGTCTATCACGATGTCGATTCCGGGCGGATGCTTTTCTTCCCGCACGGGATGGATGTGCTGCTCGGCAATCCGCGCGCCCAGGTGGACCTCCGCATGAACGGACTCGTGGCCCAGGCCATCATGGAAATTCCCGAGGGCCGCCGCGCCTACCGGACGCGCGCCGCGCAACTGTTCACCAACCATTTCAACGTGGCGAAGATGCACGCGCGCATCGACGACACGCTGCTTCATCTACGCCCGGCGCTGTCTCGCGATGAAGCCGCTGCGCTCGCCCGCGAAGCCGCTGCGCTCAAGACGCGCCTGACCGCGCGCGCGCAGGATTTGGATAAGCAACTGGCCGTGCCGCCGCTCGAACTGCTGCGCTTCACGGACGGCGCGGCCGCGTTGAGCAACTGGCAACCCGTGGACGCGCCCGCTGGCGGCGCGCTTATCTCCCACCGCAGCGTCGAGGGCAAACGCGCGCTGTCGATTCAGGCCGGGCCGGTCACCTCCGCGTCGTGGCGCATGAAGGTGCTGCTTCCGCCGGGCGGCTACCGCTTCGAGGGCGCGGTGAAAACAGTCGCGGTGGCTCCGCTGAAATTTGGCCGCAACCACGGTGCTGGCCTGCGTGTCGCCGGGCCAGGACTCGCCCGCTCCGCCTTGTTGCAGCGCGATCAGCCGTGGACGCGCGCACAAGTCTTGTTCAACACCAGCGCGCGCGAGCAGGAGGTGGAATTGATCTGCGAACTGCGCGCGAGCGGAGGCGAGGCGTGGTTTGAACTGGAGAGCCTGCGGCTGATCCGCGTGCCGTGAGCGGCCCGCAGGAGAAGCCTCATTGATATTTAATTCGCATGACCAGCGATGCCGTCTGCGGACCTGGCTGTCCGCCGCTTCTTTGGTCGCCAAACTGTCACGGACGAAGGTTTGACAAGCCGCCCCTGTCCGGCGCATTTTACAACCCACAACCATGAAAGCGAAAGCAACACCACGCGCCCAGGGTTTTACCCTGATCGAATTGCTGGTGGTCATCGCCATCATTGCCATCCTCGCCGCGTTGCTCCTGCCTGCGCTAGGCGGCGCGAAAAAGAAAGCCCGGGACACCGAGTGCATCAACCACCTACGTCAGGTCGGCGTCGGGCTGCGTCTGTGGGCCAATGATCAAGGCCAGTTTCCTTGGAGCATCCCGGTCGTGGACGGCGGCAGTCTCGGTTCTTTCGACTGGACGGATCATTTTCGCGCGGCCTCGAATGAACTCATCACGCCCAAGGTGCTCTACTGCCCGACGGACAAAGA
>JBBQYK010000353.1:0-5120 GCA_038208765.1 Verrucomicrobiota bacterium | reverse complement strand
TGTTGCTCGCAGCAGCGGACGATTGCGGTTCAATCGAAACCGCAGACGGCGCAATCACATCCACATCGAGATTTACCAGCGTGAGCGTCAGTTCGTTCACCAACCCGCTTTGCGTCGGCAGCGTGAAGCCGCTCTCGCCTGAGCGCAATCCGGGCTGAAGCTGGTAATCGAGTTCAACATCGAACGCGCCGTCTTGCAGCGCGAGCAGCTCGTGACGGCGCACCATTCCCGATGGTGCTTCAATCAGCTTCAGCCCATTCGTCGGGAAACTGATGCGCGTGAGCACGGCGGGCGCGGAGAGAATCGGCAGTCGTTGGCCTTTGATCGCGCTCCACCGAATCTTCGCGCTGGCGAAGGCGAACTTGTCTTCCACGCGAATCTGTTGCCGCACGGATTCCGCAATCGGCGGCACATCAAATTGCGTCCGCTTCTTACCGATGCTGAGAACTGGCGTATCCAGCGCGGCGAGCAGAATCGGCGGCTCCCACGTAGCGCAGACTTGCAGTCTGCTGTATCGCAGATTTTCAATCTGCTGGGCGCGCGGATTTTCCAACGCCTCAGCAGTCGTGACGCCCTGCCGACTGCAAGTCGGCGATACAGCAGATTGAAAATCTGCGCTACGAAGCGGCCCGCTCGCGAGCGGAGGGATCTTTGCCGAAGCATTTCCACCCAACATCAGCGAGCAGAGTAAGACCAGCGACACCACAATGGGCGTGGTCGCATCAGGAGGAATTGTTTCCCTCGGCTTCACGGGCAATTGCCACAAGCGCTTCATCGTCGGCAGCACGAGATGCAGCAGCACGAACGCGATGAGCAGGATGAAGAAAGCAGGCACGCCATTCGGCCAGCGTAGTGCGGCCCAAAATAGCAGCGTCCAACCGCCGATGATCGCGAACGACTGGCGCGACTTGTCTTGAGTCACGAGCGCGAGAAGGAAAACCGGAACCGCCAGCAACGCGGGCCACGCCTGCCACACGCCGCGCAGGATCGATGGCTCATCCGTGAGATTCGCCACTTCGATCTTCAGTTCGTTGCCCGCCTGTTGAATGGGCGCGACGAAGGTCAAAGTCTGCGACGCCACATGCTGTCGCTCGCCCATCGCGGCCACCTTCAGGAGGGTGACGATGCCCACAGTGATGGCGACCACGCCGATCAAAATTCCGAGCACGTGCTGCGCGCTCAACTTGTACACGCCCGCGCGGCTCGACCAGCGCCACACCGCAAGACCAATCACCAGCAGCGCGAGCGCGACAGCCAGAGGAAACAACGCCTCCAGATTGCTGAGGAGTTGGAACAGATCGACGAATCCCGAGTGGTCAGAAATCCCCTGCGCCGGTGCGAGCGAACCCTCGCGATAAACGAGGCGCTGGCCAGTGTCGGGCTGGACCTTCCATTCCGCGAGCAGCACTGGCGCGCCCACGATGGGCGCGGCCACGGTCACACGCTCAGGATTTTCCGAACGCGACGCGAGCTTGAGTTCGACGAGGCTGATGGCGTTCGGGTCCGCGCGGCCCGGCAGTGGAATCAAATGCGCCTTGCCGTCGAGCGTCGGCACCGCCGTCACGCCGTTCACGGTCGCGGCCCACAGTTCGGAGCCGGGCGGCAGCGTAAGTTTGAAATTCGGCTGGCCGCGATTCTTCACGAAATACTTCGCGCTGGTCACAACCTGGCCCTGCTTCGAGATGCGCGTCTCCAGCGCGGCGCGATCCGCGACCTGGCTCAGCGTGTCGCCCTGCGCGAGCGGACTGAGCACGAGTTGCAGATTGAACGGGCGCGCGTTGTAGCGATACGCGGCGAGGATGGGCGCGTCGAAGAACAGGCGGTACTCGGCGGGCACTTCCGCCGGTTCGAGCGCAAGCAATCCCGCCGAGATGTTCGCGGGCTGCACCTGAAATTGATACGCGCTCACCACGATGGTGTGGCCCTGCTCACTCTGCGCGTCGAGCGGGCGCGCACCCGTGAACGCGAGCGTGTCGCCCTGCCCGCGGAACGGACGTTCGTACGTCGCGAGCAGCGTGTACGCGCCCGAGACCGGCGTGTGCAGATGAATTTCAAACCCGCCATTGGTCTTCTGCCAGTCGCGCACGTCTTTGCCGAGGAACTCGATGTTGAAATACTCGTTGGTCAGTTCGATGCGGAAGGCCGACACCGGCGCGCCGGAAATCTGGTAGTTCAACACGCTGCTACCGTAGGCAATGCGCTCGCCGATGGAGAAGAGATGAAACGCATCGACGGTGATGGATTGCGGCAGGCGCTCGACACGCATCGTCGCCTGCCACGTCGCCTCGCTCACGCGCAGCGCGGATTGAATGCCGTTCACCTTGCGCGGGAAAAATGCGGTGGCGATTTCCGTGAGTCCCTGCGTCGTGGCCGGAGTGACGCGGAAACCCGCGTCCGCCGACACCGCGACGTGACCGCGCACGGACTTCGCCTGCGGCACTTCAATACGCGGCAACGCCCACGTCGCCGCGCCCAGCGCCGTGTTGCGTTCGAGGCGCAGTTGCACGATCTGCCGTCCGCTGATCGGCTGGCCATAGACCAGGCGCAGTTGCGCGTCGGTGTCCTGATCCTTGAGGAAGTAATCGCTCATGCCGGCGGCGGCCACGCGAGCGAGCGCGTAGCCCTTCGGCACGTTGACCAGCAGTTCGCGCACGGGCGCTTCGCGGATGTCGAGTTCCAGTTCCGCGTCGATGGTCGTCTCGTTTTCCGCGAGGTGATAGGCGAGCAGATACGAAACGGAAATCTCCGGCAGCACGGCGCTACAGCGTAACGCCGGCTTTCCAGCCGGCAGGTCGCGAGACTTTCCAGTCTCGCGTTGATGAAACCGCCGGAATGATTCGCGCTTCGAGTCGTTTCGACTTTGAACCTTGAACTTTGAACACCGCTCCCTAGCCTTCCGCGCATGTCGGCCCAGGGTTTTGATGTAAAATACGTCGCGCATCTCGCGCGGCTGGCGCTCACGCCGGAGGAGGAACAAAAGTTCCAGGCGCAGCTTGGGAACATTCTCGGCTACATCGCCAAGCTGAACGAGCCGGACGTCTCGAACGTGGAACCGACCGCCCACGCCGTACCGCTGGTCAATGTGACGCGCCCCGATGTGGTGCGCCCTTCCCTGCCCCACGACGAAGCGATGCGGAATGCGCCCTCGCAAATCAACGGGCTGTTCCAGGTGCCGAAGATTGTGGAATAGGCATGGCGTTCAAAGTTCAAAGTTCGGGGTTCCAGGTTCAAAGTTCCGCAGCCGCCGACTAAATCATTTTCGATGCTCCACCAACTCACTATTTCCGACCTCAGCACCAAGCTCGCGAAGCGCGAAGTCTCCGCGCGCGAAGCCATGCGCGCGTGCCTCGACCAAATCCAGCGCGTGGACGGCCAGGTTAAAGCCTTTCTCAGTCACGATGAAGCCGATGCGCTGAAACAAGCGGATGACGCCGACAAGTTGATCGCGGGCGGCGCGACGCAGAAATCACATCCGTTGCTCGGCGTGCCGCTGGCGATGAAAGACGTGCTGGCCGTGCGCGGCCACCCGCTGAACTGCGCCTCAAAAATCCTGGGCAACTTCATCTCGCCCTACGACGCCACGGCCATCACCAAACTGCGCGAGGCGGGCGCGATCATTTTCGGGCGGTTGAACATGGACGAATTCGCGATGGGCAGTTCGACCGAGAACTCCGCGTTCTTCACCACGCGCAATCCGTGGGACACGTCGCGCATTCCCGGCGGCTCGTCCGGCGGCTCGGCGGCGGCGGTGGCGGCGGATGAATGTTTCGCCGCGCTCGGCACGGACACGGGCGGTTCGATTCGCCAACCCGCCGCGCTCTGCGGCTGCGTGGGGATGAAGCCGACTTACGGTCGCGTCTCGCGCTACGGACTGGTGGCCTTCGCCTCATCGCTCGATCAAATCGGGCCGTTCACGAAAGACGTGCGCGACTGCGCGACGTTGCTGGGCGCGATCAGCGGTCATGATGAGCGCGATTCCACGAGCATTCCCGAGCCGGTGCCGGATTACGCCGCCGCGCTCGACGGCAACATTCGCGGGCTGAAGATTGGTTTGCCGAAAGAGTATTTCATCAGCGGTCTGAGCAAGGAAGTGAGCGACGCGGTGAGTGTCGCCGTGAAAAAGCTCACGGAGTTGGGCGCGGAAGTCGTGGAGATTTCCCTGCCGCACACCGAATACGCCGCCGCAACGTATTACATCATCGCGCCCGCCGAGGCCTCGGCGAACCTCGCGCGCTTCGACGGCATCCGCTACGGCGCGCGGGTGGCGGGCGCGGACCCGTTCGAGCTTTACAGCAAGACGCGCGGCCAGGGCTTCGGCGCGGAAGTGAAGCGCCGCATCATCCTCGGCACCTACGTTTTGAGCAGCGGCTACTACGACGCGTATTATTTGCGCGCGCAAAAAGTTCGCACGCTCATCCGCCAGGATTTCATCAAGGCGTTTGAGAAGGTGGACGCCATCGTTACGCCGACCACGCCGACGCCCGCCTTCAAGATTGGCGAGAAGAGCGACGACCCGATCCAGATGTATCTCTCCGACGTGTTCACCATCTCGTGCAATCTCGCGGGCATCTGCGGCCTGAGCCTGCCCTGCGGTTTCAGCGCGGAGCCAAAATTGCCCATCGGCTTGCAATTGCTGGGCAAACCGTTCGGCGAATCCACCATTCTGAAAATCGCCCACGCCTACGAACAGGCCACGTCGTGGCATCAGGAGAAGCCGCCGTTGTGATTCGCCGGGGGCCGAGTTCCCGTTCAAGGCGGAGTTTTATCCCCGGTTGGTGAGGTGAACACGCGGACCCGGCGGTCCGCGCTCCGATGGATGGCCGCTTCACGCCGTCGGCTTTTTCCAGATTGGCACCACGCGCTTCATTTCGTCGATGAGCCACTGGGCGGCCGCGAAGGCTTCGCCGCGATGCGGGGCGATGACTTCCACCCAGAGCGACGCGTCATTCACCCGCACCACGCCGAGGCGATGCACGAGGCGCACGGATTCGATGGGCCACCGTTTTTCCATCTGATCGAAGAGCTGTTGGAACTGACGCTCCGCCATCGGGACGAAGGCTTCGTAATCAATCGCGGAGATGGCCGCGCCCTCTTCCTGCCCGCGCACGACGCCGGAGAAG
>JBBQYK010000352.1:0-5139 GCA_038208765.1 Verrucomicrobiota bacterium | reverse complement strand
TAGCCCGAGCCGCCGCGAATCCAGCGGTAGCCCAGCGGCGGCGCGCCGGTGGCGATGAGGCTGAGCGTCACCGTGCTGCCCTGCAACACGCTCTGCGAGACCAGATGCTGCACGATGCCGGGTTTCACGAGCACGTAGATGAAGGCGTTCGAGCTGATGATGTTCGTGAAATCATCCGTGACCGAGACGGAGAAGCTGCCGTGATGATCGGTGAGGTTCGCGCCGGTGAAACTGTGGCTGGCGTTGGTGGCGTTCAGGATGTTCGTGCCGTTGAAACGCCACTGGTAGGTGACATTCCCGTAGCCCAAGGCGACGGAGGCGACGGTGACGTTGGTGCCGGGGACAACGTTCTGGTTTGTCGGCTGCTGGGAGAAGAACATGAAGGGCGCGACGATGAAGGCGTTCGAACTGACGAGGCTGCCGAAGTCGTCCTCAATGCGCACGGAGTAGTTACCATTCAAGCCGGGATTCGCACCGTTGAAACTGTAGGCGGCGTTGGTCGCGCTGGAAATGTCCCCGCCGTTGAAGCGCCACTGGTAGCGAAGCGTGCCGTTGCCGGTAGCGAAGACGCTGAGGTTGACGGTGGCGTTCGGCAGGACGTTCTGCGAGGCGGGCTGAATGACGATGGTCAGCGGCGTGAGCACGGTGAGCATCGCGTTCGAGCTGGAGACGGAGCCGGAGTCGCCGTAGGCCACGAAGCTATAAGCGCCCGCGTCGGCCAGGGAAATGTTCGAGAGCACGAGCGTGCCGCCGGTCGCGCCGGGGATGGGCGCGCCATTGAACCGCCATTGATAATTGAGGCCCGTGCCGCTCACGGCGGCGGTGAAGTTCGTGGTGCCGAAGAGGAAGAATTCTGACGAGCCGGACGAACCGGCGGCGAACACCGTGGCGTTCACCGGCTGCTGCGTGACGACCGGCGGCGTGCCGCCCACAAAGGCCGCGCCGGGCGAAGGCGCGGCGGCAACCCAGTTCGTGGGATCATTTCCGAAGTCGCCCGCGACCACGCGCTGCAAGGACGCGCCGATGCCGTCGGCCACCTCGGCCCACGGCGCAGTGTCGTGGAAATGCACTTCCTCGATCAGGGGATGCGTGACGTTGGTGCCCGAGGCATCGGGGCGGCGCAATTTCACCGCGTCGTCCGCATTGTTCAGTTCACCGGACCACGGGCCGACGACGGGAAGGTTCGTGTCGAGTCCATACCAGTTGCGGAAGGAGGTGAGCATCGTGGCATTCGTCGCCGGATCAAATCTCACGACGAGCAGATAGCCGCCCGCGGGAATGGTGTTCGTGCCGAAGGTGAACGTGACGGCGTCGGTGAGCCGCCAGCGGTTCGTGGGCGTGACGGGATCGAAGAGGGTCACGTCGCCGCCGCTGATGTTGTGCACTTCGATGAACTCATGGAGCGGGTCATCGATGTAGTTCGTGCCCACGAGCACGTCGGGCGGATGATACATGATTTCGCTGATGATGAGCGGGCCCACGCGCGGGAGCGCGTTCGACACGCCGGGCGTGTTCGCCACTTGCGCGACGAACTGCTCGTCGCCATCGCTCGGCAGATAATAACCGAAGGCCACGCCCGGCTCGGACGCGCCGTAACCGAAGCCGTGATAATAGCCGGTGAGGTTCCCCGCCGCGTCCCCGGAAAAAACGTAGGCCTCGTCGCCCGCCGCGCTGAACGAGAAGTTCGAACCGCCCACATTGAACTGCGCCTCGGTCAGCACGAGGAAGCCGCCGGGCGGAATCGTCGTGGGCGACGTGAGGCGATATTTCTTCGGCGTGAAGAAGTCGTCGGAAATCCACCAGTCGCTCACGTCGGCGGCGTTGGTGGAGTTGTTCCACAGCTCAATGGAATCCACGGCGGGCGTCTCGCTGTTCGCGAGCACTTCGCTCACGAGCACGGGGGCGAAGACGGCGGGCGCGGGATCATTCGTGCCGGGTGAGCCGCCTTCCACGTTGCTCGGACGCCAGCTCGACTTCCTGCCCCACGTATCCCACGAGGCATTTTCATTCACGATGACGAGCGAGAGGCCGAGACCGTCAGTGATCGGATACCAGGTGTTGTTGTAACTGAAATCGAGAATCTGCTCGCCCACGTTGTCATCGAGCTTCACGCGCTCGCCCGCGTTGTCGAGCACGCCGGTGTAAATGCCCGCGATGGTCGGCTCGATGCCGTAGCGCGAAACGAACGCCGCCGGATTTTTCACCAGCACCACGGTCTGGCCGGGGTCGAGGCTCGTGACGAAACTGCTGCCGGTGAAGGTGAAGGTGATGCCGTTCGTGAAACGGATGCCGATGAGATTCATCACGCTGGGGCCGGTATTCTTGAGTTCGAGATATTCGTATTCGCTGGCCGCATACGAATCGCCGGGGCGCGCGCCGGGATGGTACATCAGCTCGGTGATGCGGAGATATTGCTGCGCGAGGCTGGGGTTCGGGACGTAGCCGTTGGTGTGGACGAGGCGGCCGGTGTCGTCGAGCAGCTTCACGATTTCGCCGCGCGCATCGAGCGTGCCCTGGTAGTTGCCGACGACGAAGAGCGCCTGGTTCGTGCGCGGCGCGACGGTGCGGGTCTTGAAGACGTTGCGGTCGGCGGACACGTAGATCGAACCGTTCGAGAGGATGACGGTGCCGGGCTTGAAGGTGAAATCCACGCCGCCATCGAGCCGCCAGCCGGAGATGTCCACGGCGACGGGATTCGGATTCGTAACCTGGATGTATTCGTGGCCCTGGTTGCCGGAGGAGGGTTTGAAATCCATCGCGCCGATAAGCATGACGAGGTTCGAGGCCTGCGCGAGCGGGATGCCGGCGACGGTGTTGGACGCCGGATTGATCACGCCGTTGAAGAGCGGCCGTGCGGTGTTCGTGATGCTGTGCGTGCCATAGAAATGCTGGCGGCGCGCGTGAATGAACTGCTGGAGCATGTCGTTCACGCCGTTGGTGATTCCGATGCCTTGCGCAAAATTATTCTGCCCGCCCACGCCGGGCCAGCCCCACCACGCGCGATCACGAATGGCTTCTTCAGCAATGAGATCCCGCGCAGCCAGGATGCGCTGTTCGAGCGCCGTCGAGTTGGTCGGAGTGCCAATGGGCTTGATGTGCGTATCGAGCAGCGTGCGCAGGCGGCGCAGGAACATCTCGCGCAGTTCCGGCACCTGGAAGACCACGTCATAGACGCGGTTGAAAGCGCCGCCCGGCCCGCTCAAGGCCCGGATGCGGGAACCGCCGTAGAGCGGATGCGCCTTGTGCATGTCGTTCGTGGCCTGCACGCCGGTGTAAAGATTGGCCGCGCCCTCGGCGAAAATCGCGCCCCACGAGAGGTTCAAATCAAACGGGGCAATGCGCCACAATTTGTCCCCATCGCTGTCGCGGTAGAGGCTCATGTTCGCCCACACGTCGTCGTTCTCGTGAATCCACCGCGCGGTCACGAGGTAGTTCATGAACTCGGGGAGGTCCACCTGCTCGAAGAAGTTTGTGCGCCGCTGGCCGTCGTTGATGGCCTCGCCGATGGAGGTTGAGAAGGCCGCGTAGTCCGCGTTGTTCTCCCAGGTGCGCGTCTTCTTGTCGAAGCCGCCCGTGCTGGCCTGGCTGGGCGTGATTTGTCCGGCGGCGTTGTAGAGCGCACCGTTCGGGTCCCAGCCGATGCGCTCCAGAAATTCATCGGTGTGAACATCGTTGTGATTGGCCAGTTGGTAGAACTGGCCGTTCAACTGGAGGCGCATTGGATAATAGAACGGCGCGGGTGCGCCCATCTGATCGCAGAGCCAGAAGGACAGCTCCTGCCGCATGTAAGTCGGGTCCGGGTAATCTGCCGTGAACGACGTCTTGCGGATGCGCGGGAAGCCCGGCTGATGACGGAAGGGATGTTCGCGATTGAAATCGAGCCGGTGGGATTTCTTGTTGAAGCCCGCCGTGCTGTTGCCGCGCAGCTCCATCTTCACGTTGTCGTAGAACTCGCCGTCGTAAAACACCGAGACCTGCCCGCCGCCCTGCGAGTCCGCGCCCGGCTGGGTGCCGGCCGCGTTGGGACCTGGATTTAAGATGGTCGGAGGCGCGAAGAGATGCACGATGGGCAGCTTGCTGGTGAGGTTCGTAGGATCGACGATGGTGCCAAGATACTCGGCGGACGCGGTGAGGCTGGCGTAGATCGGCCAGCGCGAGACGTTGCCGATGTTATCGGTCGCGCGGAAGAACCAGCGCACCATCTGGCCGTTCGTCGAGGCGCTGGCGGGAATGCTCGCGCCGAACACGCCGTCATTCGTCGCGCCGTCGCCGTGCAGGCCGTCGTCGAACATGGGCACTTCAATTTCTGCGCCGAACATCACGCGGTAGCGCATGACCACGTTCGAAACCGGGAAAAACGTCGGCACGATTCGCGCCGTGATGAACAGGTCCTGCGCGTCGAGCGGCACGTTCGGCGTGTGCGCGGGCGCGAGAACGGCCGGGCCGGGGTTGAGCACGCCGCCACCGTTGATCGCGCCGGGGGTCGGCACGGTGAAATACACCGGCGAGGGGCTGAGTTCCGTCGTGGTCTGGAGCGTGAGTTCCGCCAGCACGAGAAAATCCTCGTTCGTCGCCGCCAGGTTCAGGCCGTGAATGGCGAGGATGTTCGTGCCGGCGCGCAGGAAGGCGTTGTTGAAGGTGAACTGGTCCACGCCGGCGGGCGAATGGGCGGCGGTGGCGGCGGAATTGAAGGCGGGCGACGCGGGCGCGTTCACGCGCGCCACTTCCGCGCCGTTCACGTAGGCCACGAAGCCGTCGTCATGGCGCATCCGCAGCGTCACCGAGGATACGTTCGTCGGATTTGCGACCACGAAGGGCAGGCGGATGTGCGCGGTGGCGTTCACGTTCGACATCACCGGGCCGACGTCCGTGCGGACGAAATTGATCGCCGCGACGCCCGCGCCGTTCGTCCCCGCCTGAAAAAGAGAGAGCACTTCCGCCGGACTCAGCGCGCGATGATAGCCGACCACTTCATCGATCTGGCCGTTGAGGAAATTGCCGGCCGCATCCGCGATGCCGCCGCCGCCGATGTTGAAGTTGAAAGCTGAACTGCCGTAGTTCGCCGTGGCAATGCCGCCGGAACCAGCCTGCACGCCATCCAGATAAACGCGCAGCGCCGTGCCATCGCCCACGCCCACG
>JBBQYK010000351.1:0-5273 GCA_038208765.1 Verrucomicrobiota bacterium | reverse complement strand
GGGCAACCATCGGCTGTATGGAGCAGATATTTCTGCTTTTGCAGGCCAAACCGCTGAGTTGCGCTTTACGCAACTCAGTGGCCCCACATTTTTCGACAACATGTCGCTCGACAACATCTCCTTCTCCACCGTGGCCGTCCCCGAACCCGGCACTTGTGCATTGCTCGGGCTGGGCGGCGCACTCCTCTGGTGCGCCATGCGCTGGCGCAGGAAATGAACGCGCGCATGGTGACGAAGCGAAAAATCAGGCCAACTCCAGCCCCGGCGCGATGTCCGCGTCGAACTCCGTGGCGGGAATGCCGTGTTGCAATTTTCTTTCCGCGAGAATGCCGATCATCGCGGCGTTGTCGGTGCAGAGGGAGCGGTCGGCGACGCGGAGTTTGAAACCACGATCAGCGCAGGCTTTCGCAAGTTCGGAACGCAGCGTGCGGTTCGCCGTGACGCCGCCGGAGGCCGTCACGCAGCGCACGCTCATTCGTTCCGCCGCGCGCATCGTTTTCGTCACCAGCACTTCGATGATGGCGGCTTGCACGCTGGCGCAGAGATCGCGGAGCGCCTGCGGTTCATCCAGCAGCGCGGGATTGTCGCGGAGAAAATAACGCACCGAGGTTTTCAAGCCGCTGAAGCTGAAGTCGTCGTCGGCATCGCGCAGCTTCGGGCGCGGGAAATCGAACCGCTTGGCATTGCCGCCCTCGGTCAGCTTGTCCATCTGCGGGCCACCGGGATACGGCAGGCCGATGAGCTTCGCAGTCTTGTCGAAGCATTCGCCCGCCGCGTCATCAATCGTCTGGCCCAACACGCGGTGCTGAAGCTCCGCCTCGACGTGAACGAGCATGGTGTGTCCGCCGCTGACGATGAGCGACACGTTCGGCTCGAACTGATCAAATTGCGCGCGCAGTGACTCGCCGCCAATCCACGGCGAGTAGAGATGCGCTTCGTGGTGGTTGATGCCGACAAAGGGTTTGCCGAGCACAAAGGCCATCGTCTGCGCGGCGCGAAGTCCGATCATGAGCGCGGCGGGCAGTCCCGGCCCCTGCGTGGCGGCGATGGCGTTCAACTCACTTGCTTTCACACCGGCTTCGCGCAGTGCGGCCTCGGTCACGGGTTGAAGATTTTTGACGTGCTCGCGCGTGGCGAGTTCGGGAACCACGCCGCCGTATTCGGCGTGCAGTTTGATTTGCGAGGAGACGACGTTCGACAGCACGCGCCCGTCGCGCACCACCGAGGCGCTGGTTTCATCACAGGAAGTTTCGAGAGCAAGGAGGATCATGCTGGCGCGGCGCTGCTCACGTTATTTTTCAACCACGGAAAACACAGAAGACACGGAAAGAAAAACTCCCTTCCGTGTCTTCCGTGCTTTCCGTGGTCAAATTCCCGTTCAACGCGACGCCACTTTGTCGCCCGCCTTGGGCGCGACCTTTTCGCCGTTGCGCTTGGTGTACACCGAGAGGCCCTTGAGCAAATCCATCGCGCGGTCGAGTTGAACGTCGCGCGCGTTCTGCACGCGCTCGCGGACTTTCTCGTCCAGATTCTCCAAGCCGCCGGGCTGGCGTTTGTAGAAGAGGTCGAGTTCCTCCTCGTCCGTCATCGGCACGATGATGTCGGGCGTGATGCCCTTCTCGTGAATGACCTTGTGGCTGGGCGTATAATATTTCGCCGTGGTCAGGCGCAGTGCCGAGCCATCCGGCAGCGGCAGGATGCTTTGCACGGAGCCTTTGCCAAACGTCTGCTCGCCGAGAATCACCGCCTTGCACTTGCCGCTCACGGTCAAATCCTGCAACGCGCCGGAGACAATTTCCGAGGCGCTGGCGCTGCCGCCGTTCACGAGCACGACCATCGGCAGATTCGGGTGCGTGTTGCGTCCGTTGGCTCGGTAGGTCGAAGCCGGTGTGGTGCCGCGGCCCTCTGTGGAAACGATGAGCGTGTTTCTCGGGACGAACTTCTCGACGATCTTCACCGCTGAATCGAGCAGCCCGCCGGGATTGCCGCGCAGGTCAATGACCAGCGCCTCCATGCCTTTCTTCTCCAGCTTGCGCAGCGCGTCCTCGAAATCATCCGCCGTCTGCTCGCCGAACTGCGTGATGTGGATGTAGCCGATCTTGCTCTCCGGCAGCGGAAATTCGCGATGGCCGGTGCTGTCCTTGACCGTATCGACTTTGATCTCGGCGCGGGTCAGCGAGAAGTTCGTGAGAATGCCGGTGGCGGGGCGGAGAACGGTGATCTCCACTTTCGAGCCGGGTTCGCCGCGCAAACGCTTCACCGCATCCTGCATGGAAAACTTTTCCGTGCTGCGCCCGTCGATCCGAATGATGCGGTCGCCGGAAAGGATGCCCGCCTTGAAGCCCGGCGTGTCCTCCATCGGCGAGACGACCGTAAGGTGCCCGTCCTTCGGCGAAATGATGATGCCTACGCCGCCGAACGCGCCCTGCGTGTCCTTCTTCAGCTCGTCGTATTTCGACAGCTCCATGTATTCGCTGTGCGGATCGAGCGTGCTCAACATGCCCTTCATCGCGCCCTGAATGAGGTCTTGGTAAGTGATCTTCTCGCCATCCACGTAATCCTGGCGCACGCGTTCGAGGACGGTCGTGAAGAGTTTGAGATTGGGATATGGATCTTCGCGTTCCGCCGCGTGGACGTTCTGGCGATAGACCTGCGCGCCGATGAAGAGGTTGACCGCGAGCGCCGTGAGCAACAGGCCGTAGGAAAACTTTCTTTTCATAAAATTGGTGCGGCCAAAGTAGGCGTGTCGAAACGGAATGGCAAGGAGCGGAAAGTAAAAGGGTGCGGGCCGGGGTTTTCCCCCTCGTCTGCCTCAATTCATCTGCCTGCCTCACCGCCCGCTTAGGAACGGGCAGACGAATTGGGGCAGACGATTTTTTTTGGAAGGGAGGGATTCAGCGCAGCAGCGATTCGAGGAACGGCAAATCGCCCGGCACCGTGACCTTCGGATTCGGCTGGCGGCTCTCCACCAGCTTCACTGACTGTGCGATCAACTCACATGCCGCCGTATCGTCGGTGAGATTCAATCCCTGCTCGCGCGCCGCCGCGATGGCCTGCCGTATGACTGCCACACGAAAAGCCTGCGGCGTCTGCACCGACCAGAGCTTTGCACGGTCGATGGTGCGCGCGATGGTCGAACCGTCGTCGGATTGCTTGAGCGTGTCCGTGACGCGCTGGGCGGCGACCGCCGCGCCGGTTTCCCGCGCCGCGTTGATGACGTTCGCGATCAACTCCTGCGAGGCACAAGGCCGCGCGCCATCGTGAATCGCCACGACCTCCGCGTTGGTGCTCACCGCCTGCAAGCCATTCCATACCGAATCCTGCCGCTCCGCGCCGCCGACGGTCAGGCGAAATGGTTTTTTCAATCCGAGCGTCGCAGCGATTTCTTGAAAGGCCGGCTCCAGCCCGGCGCGCACGACGAGCACGACTTCATCAATGAGCTGTGCGGTATCGAATGTTGCCCAAGTGTGCGCGATTACCGGCCGGCCCGCGACTTCGAGGAATAGCTTGTCGATGTCCGGTCCCATGCGGGTGCCGCGTCCGGCGGCGACGATGATGGCGCTGATCACGAAGTCCAAAGTCCGAAGTCCAAAGTCCAAAGTCGAGCCGTCAGTGGGAGGCCGCGTGAACCTACTTCAAGGACAGCGCGCAGAATTCATCGAACGCACCGCCGAAGAGTTTCTGCACGTCGCGCTGGATTTCTTCGCGGCTCGGCACCCAGCCGGTGGCGGCGAGGTCGCCGTACTTTTCCACCAGCACGCGGCTGATGACCTGGCGTGAGTGCGTCCACTTGTAGATCAGTTGATCGAGCACGCGCGCGTCCGAGTGCTGCGGGGTGAAGCTGAGGCCGAGCAGTTCGAGGCGCATCCGCGTCATCTCGTCGATGAGGCTCGGGTTGTTCAGGAACCACCAGCAGCCGAAGATGTGGAGGTTGCGGAACTTTCGCGCCAGCACGCACAGCTCGTGCTGGTTCTCGCGCGCCAGCACGGTGGCGATGAATTTCGTGTCCGGGAACTGCGCGCAAAGATTCTGCAACGCGCCCAGATCGGTGCGGCCCAGGCCGTCGCCTGCGAGGCGCAACTCAGGATTCACCTGCCGCACCACGCCGGGCATCACGGCGAAGGGCAGCCCGAACTCGCGGCAGTGCGGCACCACGGCCTTCTCAATCAACTGGGCGCATTCGTGTTGTCCGGGAAATTCAAAGTCGGGACTCAGCGACACCATCACGAAGCGTGGTTGCATCCGCTCCGTCCAGGTGCGCAGGAAACGGCGCACCTCGCTGATGGTGTGCGCGGTCAGGTCTCCGCTCACGTCGTAGCCCCAGCGCGAGAGTTGCGCGGCGGTGGACTGCCACGAGAGCAGCAGCGGATCGATGCGCAAGCCGGCGGTGAAACGTGGATCGCGCGCGAAACCGTGGTCCCAGACCGGGCGCTCATCGTCGTCGAACGGCGAGTTGGTCATGCAGATGGAGCGGACGTTCGCCAGCTCCATGCAGTGCGTGGTGTAGTCCGCAACGTTCCACTCGGAGAACCACGCGCGCACGGCATTCAAGTCGCGCTTGCGCACGTCGAGGCCCAACGCATTCAGCGTGGTGATGACGCCGCGGCACGATTCCGAGATCGGAGAATTCTTGAGGAACAATTGTTCCCAAATCAGGTCGGCCTGCCGGGACTTGGGCAGCGCCCAAAATTTTTCGAAGGGCAAATCCAAGTAACGAAACGACTCGGCCACGAGGTAGTGGTAGGTGAGCACTTCATCAATGCCCCAGAGCAGCATCTTCCCAAACGCCGGATCGTAGAGGTGCGTGTGAATGTCCGAGACCGGCGTGCGCGCCACGGCCTCTTCAACCGCGGCGGCCACCTGATCGCGCACCAGTTCCGTAGCGAGGGGATTCATTGACGAGGAGACGCTATCGAAGGGGCCGTGGATACGCACCTGCTTTTTGGAGTTCGCCGTCACTTTGAATGATGAATGCTGAAAGCCGAACGAAGTGGAGGGGAAATTAACCTCACGCAAAGACCGCTAAGGTCGCCAAGGAGGTCTGCTTCGCGACCTTTGCGGACTTTGCGTGAGGCAACGCGTGGGAAATTCCCCGGCATCGCATACCGCTCATTCATCATTTGCAATTGCCGTTTGACGCCGCGCCCATGCCGCGCACTATTCGCGCCAATCACCAATGCCATGAAAACTCAACTCACCCGCCGTGCCGCTCTCACTCGCATTGCCAGCGCCAGCGCCGTGGCTGCCACGGCTGCTTCACTCGCGCAACGTCT
>JBBQYK010000350.1:0-5275 GCA_038208765.1 Verrucomicrobiota bacterium | reverse complement strand
AAACGGTGCAGCCAGACGTTGTGGGTGGAGCGAGTCATCTTTTAACGAATGATGCCGCTGCGACTTTGGCCGCAGCGGCATCAAACAATCCAACCGAAATTACGGCGTCGGAACCTTGAGCGTGAAACTCGCGGTCTTCTTGTCATCCGCGCCCACCGTCACTTTTTCCGTGGCCGCGCCCGCTTTGCGGTGCATGGCCTCGATGGTGTATTCGCCCGCCGGGAGGCCGGAAATCTTGAAGTTGCCGTCCTTGTCCGTGATCGCGAAGTAGGGGTGATCCACCACGCCCACGTAGGCGAACATCCACGGATGCACGTCGCACTTGAACTGCACGAACACTTCCTGCTTGTCGAACCAGAACTCCGTCTTCATGCCTTTGACCGGCTGGGCGACGTTGCGTTCCTTGTTTGGTGGATTCTTCGGCAGCGAATGCACGTTGTGCATCAGCGCGTCCGAGTTCTGCACGTCGAACTTCTGGCCGGCCTGCACGCCGATGACGTAGGGCGTGTATTCGCAGCCGACTTGGTCGAGCAGCGGCCCCTTCGTCGCGGGGGCGGGCGCGGGCTTGGCTCCCGCTTTCACATAGACAAACACGTCGGCCAGACCCTTGTCGGCTCCCACGACGTAATGGCGCGTGGTGATGGGCTTGGCTTGGAGCTTGCCACAGGAAGCGTCGAGCGTGATGGCTTTTTCCGGGAGCGGGGTGCCGGCGAGAGTGACCTTGCCGGAGATTTCCGCCGCCGAAGCGACCGAGGCGGCGAGCGCCGCGAGAGAGAGAACTGTCAGTGTCTTTTTCATAAAAAGGTTCGCGAACCTAGCATCCATGTTTCTTCGATCAAGGCATTTGTGAAACATTTCACAATGTCCCGGTGAAGGTCTGACGCACCATCCGGCGCGTCATTCATTCACCAGAGATGGACGCGAATGCGGGACACGCGTTTCAATCTGAATGAGCAGGTGGGGATCGTCGCGCTGTGATTCCCGAATTTGTGCCGCTCGCGCATGACCAGTTGCAATTCTCTGCGGCGGAATGTTCAAATCGCCCAATTCATGAAGGTTCAAAAAATTCTCCGCGCGGTGCTGGCCGGCGTTTGTTTCACCGTGACGCTGGCTGCGACCGTTCGCGCTGAAGTCATTGTCACCGACCTCTGCGTCTATGGCGGTTCCTCCGCCGGCATCGTCGCCGCCATCCAGGCGAAGAAGCTGAACAAAAGCGTGGTGCTCGTGGAGCCGGGGAAATTTCTCGGCGGACTGACCACCGGCGGTTTGGGCGCGACGGACATCGGGAACAAGGCGGCCATCGGAGGACTGTCGCGCGAGTTTTATCACCGCATCGCGAAGCATTATGCGAAGGACGCGTCGTGGAACCTTGACCGCCGCGCCGATTACTTCGGCAAACGCGGCAGCAGCCAGGCCTCCGCCTCCAACCTCGACGCCGCCGACGCCACGATGTGGACCTTCGAGCCGAAGGTTGCGCGCGCGGTTTATGACGAATGGCTGAAGGAGGCGAACGTGCGCGTGCTGCGCGAGCAGCGTTTGAAGTCAGTGAAGATGGACGGCGCGCGCATCGTGGAAATCACGGTGGAGAACGGCAACGTGTTCCGCGCCAAGATGTTTGTGGATTGCACCTACGAAGGCGATCTGATGGCGAAGGCGGGCGTGTCGTATCACGTCGGGCGTGAATCGAACGCGACCTATGGCGAGACGTTGAACGGGATTTGCCGCGAGACACCGAAGCATCAATTCACCGTGGCGGTTGACCCGTACGTGAAGCCGGGCGACGCGAGCAGCGGGCTGCTGCCTTTCATACAGTCCGGTGACGGCGGCACGCCGGGCGAGGGCGACAAGCGCGTGCAGGCTTACAACTATCGGCTCTGTTTCACGACGAACGCGTCGAACCGCGCGCCCGTTGCTCCTCCGCCAAATTACGATCCGCAGAAGTTTGAACTGCTCGGGCGCTATCTCGACGCGCTCGTGGCGGGCGGAAAAAATCCGAGGCTGTGGCAGTTCTGGAATCCCATCTGGATGCCGAACCAGAAGACCGACATCAACAACAACGGCGGTTTCTCCACGGACTTCATTGGCGCGAATTATGATTACACCGAGGCCGATTACGCCACGCGCGAGCGCATCGCGCGCGAGCATGAGGAATACATTCGCGGCTTCCTCACCTTCATGGCCACCAGCCCGCGCGTGCCGGAAGCGATGCGCCGTGAGATGCAGCAGTGGGGGCCGTGCCAGGATGAGTTCCCCGAAACCGGCGGCTGGCCGAGCCAGCTCTACGTGCGGGAAGCGCGCCGGCTCATTTCTGATTACGTGATGACGGAGAAAAATTGCCGCGCGCAGGAAACCATCACCGACTCCGTGGGACTCGCCGCCTACAACATGGATTCGCACAACGTGCAGCGCGTCGTGAAGAATGGCCGCGCCGAAAATGAAGGCGACGTGCAGGTGCCGCCCATGAAGCCATATCCGATCTCCTACCGCTCGCTGGTGCCGAAGCAGCGCGAGTGCGAAAACCTGTTCGTGCCCGTGTGCATGGCGGCGTCGCACATTGCGTATGGTTCCATCCGCATGGAGCCGGTGTTCATGATTCTTGCCGAGTCGAGCGTCACGGCCGCCGCCATCGCCATCGACGAAAAAATTCCGGTGCAGAAGGTGAGCTACGCGAAACTCCGCGCCCGCCTGCTCGCAAACAAACAAGTCCTCGACTGGACGAACGCCACGCCCGCGCGCGCCCCCGCGCCGCCGCGTCTGCGTCTCGAAGGCGTGCTGATTGACGACCGCGACGCGACGCACCACGGCGAGTGGGTCGAGTCGAGTTCCGTGCCGAACCACATTGGCGCGGCCTATCTGCACGACAACAACGCGCGCAAGGGCGAGATGAATCTTCTCTTCACGCCCACGATCCTCGCCGCCGGGGATTACGAGCTGGCGCTGGTCTTCACCTCGAATCCGAACCGCGCGAGCAACGTGCCCGTGACGGTGCAGGTTTTGGGTGAGACCAGAGTTTTGAAGATCAACCAGCGCACGGGTGGCGGCGTCGTGTCGCTCGGCAAGTTCCAGCTCCCGGCCGGTCGCGAATGCAGCGTGACCGTCGCCAACACCGGCACCGACGGCTTCGTGGTGGTGGACGGGCTGCAAGTGAGGTTGGTGAAGTAGGCGGCGACCGTCGCCGGTAGGAGAACCTCTTAACCGCCGGAAAGGTTCCGCCGATACACAGGCAACTATGAAAACAGCGAAGTCCCTTCTCATTAAATTATTCGTGGCGGCGGCCATGCTGTTGCTCACGCAACAGTCGCACGCGCTCACCACGCCGTATCTCATCGCTCTCTCGAATGACGTGGCCGCTTATCACGGAGTGCTTTCCGCATCGCCGCTGCCGGAGCACCAGCGGGAGGCGCGCGCGCTGGCCCGGGTCCTGCGCGATCTGAGGCCGGCCACCACCACCGTGGCGCAGGATTACACCCGCTTCTTCCTCGCCGTGCTGCACCTCGGCAATTACGCCTACTCGGACTCGAGCCTGACGGACGCGGGCGTGGCCGTGTTCCAGCAGTTCATGGGCGACGCGGGCGCGAAGATTGGCGAATTGAGCGCGCGCACCAACGCGCTGAACAAGTTCGTTCGCACACGCAGCGCGGCCAGCCGGCAGATTGATCAGGCGCTCGCGCTGCTCATCATCAATGCCACGGAGACGAATCTTCAGACTGGATTGATTCGGGGCGGCCTTATCTTCAGCACGCTCGTCGCGGCGGAAAGACTGGTCGTGCGCGGCGAGGCCAGCCAGGGCTTCGCGCCGGAGGACGGCACGGTCGCGGGCGGGATTTTCAATTACAATGGCCGAAACGAAAGCGGCACCACCACCCTGACCGACGCCTCGAATTACACGGACGCGAACCTCGAAGAAACCGTCGGAGGCGCCTACACCTACACCCGTACCGGTCTGAACACCGCGACCCTCGTGCTCTCGGAGACCGGCGGCGGCGTGACCACGCTGCGGGTCACTTTCCGGGCCGACTCAGAAGGTGGCTATGCTTTCACGTTCGTGGATGGGGAGGATCGCGGACGCGGCGCGGGCCGCTTCACTTACACGCCGCCTCCGCCCGTCGGCTGATACATTTTGGACCCACGAAAAACCGGCTGCGCGAGCAGCCGGTTTTTTTTGTTCACGTCGGGACGCCGTTCCGGTGTTTCACCACTTCAACTGCTGCAACCGCTTCGCCACTTCCTCGGCGTTCGCGCGGCTGTTGAAACTGGAGATGCGGAAGTAACCTTCGCCCTTCGAGCCGAAGCCGCTGCCGGGCGTGATGACCACGTTGGCGTCGCCGAGAATCTTGTCGAAGGCCTGCCAACTCGTGACGCCCGCCGGAGTTTGCGCCCAGATGTAAGGCGCATTCACGCCGCCATACACGGTGAGTCTCGCCGCCTTCGCGCCCGCGACGAGCACGCGCGCGTTGCCCATGTAATGCTCGATGAGCGCCGCGACCTGCGCCTGGCCTTCGGGCGTGTAGAGCGCCTCCGCCGCACGCTGGATGATGTAGCTCACGCCGTTGAACTTGGTGCTCATGCGGCGGTTCCACAGCGGGTGCAGCGGCTTGAATTCGCCGCTGCTCGTCTGCGCCTGCAACGACTTCGGCACCACGGTGAAGGCACAACGCACGCCGGTGAAGCCGCCGTTCTTCGAGAAGCTGCGGAACTCGATGGCGCATTCGCGTGCGCCGGGAATTTCGTAAATCGAACGCGGCAGCGCCGGGTCAGAAATGTAAGCCTCGTAGGCCGCGTCGAAGAGGATCACCGCGCGGTGCTTCAGCGCGTAATCCACCCACGCCTGCAATTGCGCGCGCGTCGCCACCGCGCCGGTCGGGTTGTTCGGCGAACAGAGATACACGACATCGACTTGGTGCTTCGGCGGCTCCGGGATGAAACCGTTCGCGGGCGTGCAGGGCAGGTAGGTCAGTCCGCCATACGCGCCGGACTCATCCGCCTCGCCCGTGTGGCCGGCCATCACGTTCGTGTCCACATAGACGGGATAGACGGGATCGGAAATCGCGATCTGATTTTTGTGACCGAGGATGTCGAGGATGTTGCCGCAGTCGCACTTCGATCCATCGCTCACGAAAATCTCGTCGTCCGCCACGTCGAGACCCTTCGCGCGAAAATCATTTTGCGCGATGGCGCTGCGGAGGAAGTCGTAACCCTGCTCCGGCCCGTAGCCGCGGAAGGTGGCGCGCGTCGCCATTTCATCCACGGCCTTGTGCAGCGCGGCGGTGACGGC
>JBBQYK010000349.1:0-5278 GCA_038208765.1 Verrucomicrobiota bacterium | reverse complement strand
CTTGGTGGCCCAGCGCATCTTCTCGACTTCCTCCTCGATGCTCGACGCGACGGCGCTGTTGCCGATGTTGGCGTTGATCTTCACGAGGAAGTTGCGCCCGATGATCATCGGCTCGGATTCGGGGTGATTGATGTTGTTCGGAATGATGGCACGGCCGGCGGCGACTTCATCACGCACGAACTCCGGCGTGATCTGCGCGGGAATGCGTTGGGGGAAGCGGCGGAAGATGGAGGGGGAGTAATCAGTAATCAGTGGGTCAGTATTCAGTGAGAGCTGCGCGCTTCCGGCGTGCTGTTTGTTGAGGTCGTTGCGAACGATATCCTTCGACATCTCGGCAATCTTCGCGCGGCCCATGTTCTCGCGGATGGCGATGAATTCCATCTCCGGCGTGATGATGCCGGCGCGGGCGTAAGCCAGTTGCGTGACAACCTTGCCCGCCTTCGCGCGCAGCGGGCGACGGCGATTGCTGGTGAGGCCGGGAAATTCCACGAGGCGGTTCTTCTCCGCCTTGCTGGCGTATTCGGCGTGCTTGCCGGAGAGGTAACCGTCGTCCTGCGGCTTCACCTCGCGACCGTCAATTTCCTCCACGTCGCCGCGCTTCAGAATCCAAGCGCGACGCAGCGCGGGCAAACCCTCATCGGACGTGCCAGCAAAAGCTTCGTCGCCCCACGGCCCGGAGCAATCATAGACGCGCACGGGATCGTTCGGCGTGACCGCACCGGTGTAAGACTTGGTCGGCGACACTGTGACCTCACGCATCGGCACGCGAACATCGGGATGAATCGTGCCAGCCACGAAAACCTTTTTGCTGTTGGGCAGTTGTTCGCTGCTATGCGGTTCGAATGAGTCTTTAGTCGCGATCATAATTCAAGAACGAGGAGCCCGGAGAGTGGTTCAATCCTTGCGCCGGCATTATCCGGATCAAGTTACGGGTCATCGACGCTCGCGCATCGAACTCTCAGCGCCACCACGGAAATCACCGCGATGATTTGGCTCCCCGAGTGCGGCAACGATGCGGTTGCTCTGGAGCCAAGTCAAGAATCCCACTCGTTGATGATCACGCGGGGGTGAATGGCTAGAACAGAAGGCGGGCGAATCAGGCGCGACGACGGCGGGCGAAGAGAAGGGCCACGCCACCGAGCGCAATCAGCGCCAACGTGGACGGCTCCGGAACGGCCGCGGGAGAGATAAAGCCATTGGCATCGATCTGTCCGGGCGCATTGTCAAAGTCAGCAAAGCGGAAGAGGGCCAGTTGCGTGTCGAAGCCGGTTCCATCGGTGCCGATGCGAATGGAGTCCACACCAGGGGTCCAATTCAGAATGGTCAGCAACGAACCGTTCCAATCCTGCAAGTCGCTGTCGGCGAAGACGAGGTCGCTGTCGCCGGCACCGAAGTCAATGGTGGAACCGGAGTCGAGATTCAATGTGCCAAGCATTTGGCTGTAGCCACCTGTGTCAAGGATGCCCCCGTTCAATGTGAGGCCACCCGAGCCAAGCGCGTTGACTTTGTTCGCAACCAATCGGCCAGCGTTGATGACGGTGCCTCCAGAGTAGGTGTTGGCGAGCGTGCCACCCAGAGTAAGAATACCCGCGCCGTTCTTAATCAACCCTCCAGTGTTCGCGATGTCCCCGCGTCCCGTAGTGCCGACGGTTGTGTTGAAAGCGCCATCGATGGTCAAAGTGCCACCGTTGTTATTGATGTTGGCATTGGTGCTGGTGCCGGGATACGCGCCGGTGAAAACGATGTTGCCCGCCGCCGCATGGATGGTCTGCGCTGCGGTCGGACCCGAACCACCTGCGGACGTGAACATCCGGAATGGCACGTTGAACGTCTGCACACTGTTGTCATTGTTCAAAATCCCGTTAGCCGCCCCACCGGCGCGGGATTGGAGGCCGATGTTCAAAGCTGCATTGGCGGTGTTGAAAGTAAATCCATCGTTGGCCGCAGCCGAAAAGTCGAAGCGGAGGCCGATCGAATTCCGCGGTGAACCCGCGATATCGATCGCGAAAATCTGATTAATAAGCGCGGAAGCACTGAAAATCGAGAACTGCGGCCCAGTACTCGGCACGCCGTTATTCCAGTTTCCTGGTGTTGAGTAGAGTGCCGTGTTGGCTCCCGCTGTCCACGTCGTCTGCGCGAAGGAAGTGATAACACCGAAGAACAAAACGGCAGAAGCGAACAGGACTCGCCGTGAGGGTTGTGTGGATATTGGGTTCAAGCGCGGCAACCCTAGGAAAGAATTTGTTGATTGGTCAACGCCACTTTTCGATTGAAGTGCGGATCGGGCGCATTTTGAAACCGGTCTCGAGGCACGACCGGCGCAGGAAGGTGCCGCTCTTGCCCCTCGCACACCGGCTCGAAGTTTTAAGAGGCGCTCCTACGCAGCTACGCCGAGCCGGAACGCGAGCGACGCGCCGCCCACAACGCGAGCGTCACGCACAGCGCCAGGCCAACCAGCAGCGCCAAGCGCGTGCCCAGCGGCGCGGTGCGCGTGACCTTCGTTTCCAGATCGATCCGCAAGTCCGCCCATGTATCGACCTGCACGGCGCGTTTGAACGTCAGCACCCTGCCCTGCTCTGGTACGGCGGCGCGAATGGCGGCGGGCGCGGCGACCGCCGCTTCCTGTTGTTGAATCAACCGCGACGCGAGCCGGCTCAAGGCGTTGTTGTCGTCGGCGGTGTTGTTGTCGAAAATTTGCTTCGCTTCGTCCTGCGAATAATTTCCGTCCCGACGCTGGCGCAACTCGCGCACTTTGGCCGCGACACCGGCGGCGGGCGCGCTGGCATTCTGGCGCACGTTCAGGCCAATGAGCGCCTGCTGCATCTTCACGTTGTGCAGTTGCACGCGCGCGTCTTCGTTGAACGCTTGGTCGTGTTGCGACAGACCGTAAGCGTTTTGAAACGCCAGCCGCGCCTGCTGCGGTGCCCCTTGCGAGAGCAGGCTGTTACCGAGTTGCAGTTGCTGTTCGGCGACCTTCGTCTTCTCGCTGCGCACGGCGGCTTCCTGCTCAAGATACGAATTCAAATCCGCGAACGTGCTCCAACCCGTGCCGCGCGTCTCGCTCAGTTGCAGCGTGCCCTTCCAGTCTTTCAACTCCCACTTGTCGTTCAGGAAAATCTGCCAGGTGATGTCTTCCAGCGGCAGATCGAACTTCGGTCCGAGCAGTTGCAAATCGAGCTTGCGTGAACGCGCCGTGCCGACATCACTGCTGTAGAAAAATTCCACGGCAATCGCCTCGTCCGGCTTCGACTGCTGTTCAAGCGGAATCAAAATGCGGTCCTGCTCCAACCACGGCGCGACGCCGTTCTGATTCACAAACGCAAACCAGAACTTTGCCTTCGCCGGCAGTGTCAGGTGCAGCAAACGCTTGTCGCCCGGCACCAGATCGAGCCGGACCTGCGTGAGCATCATGCCGTCGTCGGACACCACGGACTTGAGCAGGACGTGATTAACCCGCGCCGGCAGCAGCTTCGCCGCCTCATGACGACGCACCTTGACCGCCAGTTGAAACGCCGGTTCCACGAGTCGGAACGTGACGTTGGCCGCGGTCGTTTGCAGGTCCTGGCGCAACAGGCGCGGCACGCTCTGCCACTCGCTCAACTGCAACGCGGAGGGCAAGGCACCGAGTTCCAATTGCAAACGCCCGACCGATTCCACCGTCACGTAGCCACGCTGGAGATTCACACCCACCGCCTCAATGCCGCGCAGCGTCAGTGCCCCCGGCGTCTCGCCGGGTGGAGGCGCACCAGCACCCTGAGCACCCCCACCCGGCGGGACGCCGGGGGCACGAGGCGTCTGATAAGTCACCTGAAGCAGATAACCGCCGATGACACGCCGGTGCAGCTTCACCTCCCACTCCTGCAATTCATTCGTGATGGAACCGGCCCGCGGCAGAAAGTCCGCGACCTGTTCGCCGCGAAACTGCACGCCCTCCGCATTCGTCGGCACCAGCACGCGCAACACCTTCAGCCCCGTGTTCTCGATTTGATACTGGAGGTTGGCGGTGACTTTGATTTGCGCTTCGCCCATCGCGACGTGTTGCAGGCTCTGCACCTGCACCCACGGATCGACCTGTTCCATATCGAGCGCGAGCGTCCACTGATCCTGCAAGAGGCGGAACGCAAGCACGCCCTTCTGC
This sequence comes from Verrucomicrobiota bacterium, assembly GCA_038208765.1. GTDB lineage: Bacteria > Verrucomicrobiota > Verrucomicrobiia > Limisphaerales > SIBH01 > JANNGC01. The sequence goes on along the minus strand of JBBQYK010000349.1, from coordinate 1,140 downwards.
CGGATGCCGGACTTCTGCGGATCGAGCTGCGTCAAGCCATCGCGCGCGCCGGGCTGCAAACGCATCCCCTGCTCCGGCACGATGACGAGTTGCCCGCGCTGTTTCCCGGCTTCACGCAAAGTCAATCGCGGCACAGCCCAGCCATTCGTCGCCTTCACGCCCGGCCCGGCGAGACTGATGGACAACTGCTGCGCGCCCTCCGTCTTGCCGCGCAGGTGCAGCGTGATGATGCGGTTGGTGTCCGTCTTCAATTCCGTCCAGTGACTCAAAGCCGCGCCGCTGATTGATTCCACATCGAGTCCTGTCGGCAGAGCAAAGCTGAGTCGGAAAATCCCCGCGCGCGTGATTTCCACCGCGAGCGTTGCCGCGAGCAACGTGCGGTCCTCGCCGAGCGAGAGTGTCTGCTGCGACTCCACGCGCACGTCCGGTTCCACGGCGGACGCAGCGATCACCGTGCCCGCGCCCGCATCGGCGTAACGAAACGCGCGGCGCAAGGTGAGTCCCGGGAATTGCGCCTGCGCCCGATTCAGCAGCCAGCCTTGAAAGTCTTCGAGGTTGATGGCCGTGAGCGAATCGGCAGTCACCGTGTCGAGTTGCACATCGGAGCCGGTGGCGATGCCGAGCATTCCAATTTCGCCTGCCGCATTGGTCAGCGAAATCAATCCCACCCGTTGTTGAATTGGCAGCGGCCCGACGGCGGTCTGTGAACGGATGACGAGCGAGAACGGCCGCGCCTGTGCCGGCTTGAGCGTCACGCGCAATTGCCGCGAGTCGGGATCGAAGCGCCACAATGAAATCATGCCGGGCCGGTTCGTGGTCGTCGCATCGATCACATCGGTGATGGTCGCATTGGTCGGCACGCTGAAGATCAACTCGTTCAACTCGCCGTGCGCCGGACGAATCTGCGCGAGATGCTGCCCCTCGATCACGCCCGCCGAAGGAATGTAGAGCTGCGCCATCTCCACGTAGAAGACCGCCTTCTCGCGCTTCGTGTCGCGACTGCGCGGCTTCCAGCCAATCCACGCGTCGCTGACCGGCGGCAGGATCAGCTTCGCCACGGTGTTGCTCGCAGCAGCGGACGATTGCGGTTCAATCGAAACCGCAGACGGCGCAATCACATCCACATCGAGATTTACCAGC
>JBBQYK010000348.1:0-5297 GCA_038208765.1 Verrucomicrobiota bacterium | reverse complement strand
GCGCGAAGAAATTTCCGATTCTCCCGGCCATCAAACCCTTCAAGCAATACGGCCAGTGCGGACGCTGGTTGAGCGAACTGCTGCCGCACACCGGCGGGATCGCGGACGACCTCTGCCTGATCAACTCGATGCAGACCGACGCGGTGAACCACGCGCCGGGCGTGACCTTCTGCATGACCGGCTCGCAAATCCCCGGACGCCCCAGCCTGGGCGCGTGGCTCACTTACGGACTCGGCTCAATGACGGACGAGTTGCCCGCCTACGTGGTGATGACCAGCGCCGACACGCAGAAATCCTGCGGCCAGTTGTTCTTCGAATACTACTGGGGCAGCGGTTTCATCCCGTCGAAATTTCAGGGCGTGCGGCTGCGCGGTGAAGGCGATCCCGTTTTGTATTTGAACGACGCGCCCGGACTCAGCCGCGCGCAGAAGCGCGACTTGCTCGACGACATCGCCGCGATGAACGCGCATCAATTCGCCGCGCAGGGCGATCCCGAAATCGAGACGCGCATCGCGCAGTACGAGATGGCGTTCAAGATGCAGGCCAGCGTGCCGGGCCTGCTCGATTTGTCGAAGGAGTCCGCTGCCACCCTCGAAAGCTACGGCCCGGATGTGAAGCGTCCCGGCAGCTTCGCGCGGAACTGTCTGCTCGCGCGCCGTCTCGTGGAGCGTGGCGTGCGTTTCGTGCAACTCATGCACAGCGGCTGGGATCAGCACGGCAATCTCGACACGCAGCTCGAAGTGCAATGCCGCGACACCGACCAGCCGAGCGCCGCGCTGGTGAAAGATTTGAAGCAGCGCGGTCTCCTCGACGACACGCTCGTGATTTTCGCCGGCGAATTTGGCCGCACCGTTTTCGTGCAGGGCGACGTGACCAAACCGGCGGGCCACGGTCGCGATCATTTTGGCCGTGCCTACAGCCTGTGGATGGCGGGCGGCGGCGTGAAGGGCGGGAGCATTTACGGCGAGACGGACGAGTTCAGCTACAACGTGGTGCGCGATCCGGTTCACGTTCACGACTGGCAGGCCACAGTGCTGCACCTGCTCGGCATCAATCACGAGAAGCTCACCTACCGTTTCCAGGGCCGGCAGTTCCGCCTGACGGACGTGCATGGGCAGGTCGTAAAGGGCGTGCTGGCGTAAGGAATCTGGCCTGATCTACTCCGGGACTCCTACGGCAAAGCTTGCCCGTCTGCGGGGCGCGCAGTTGAATCTCGTCATGCGTTCCCTCCCACGATTCGTGCTCGGCGTGTTGCTGAGCTGTCTTTCCAGCGCCCCAGCCGCCGCGCCGCCTTTCCGTGCCGGCGCGCACGCCGTGGACATTTCGCCCACGGGATTTCCCGTGCGGGTAAATGCGATGTTCACCGAGCGCTCGGCGGACAAGGTTGTTGATCCGTTGTTCGCCAAGGCGCTCGTGCTGGATGACGGCACGACGCGACTGGTGATGTGCGTGGTGGACACCTGCATGATGCCGCGCGATCTCATCGACCGTGCGAAGGTTGACGCCAGCCAAGCCACGGGAATCCCCACCGAGCGAATGCTCGTCTCCGCGACACACACGCACTCGGCACCGTCGGCAATGGGCTGTCTGGGCAGCCGCGTGGATCCAGCGTACGCAGCATTTCTGCCGGGGCGAATCACTGCCGCGATCATCGGCGCGGTCGGGCGGCTCGCGCCGGCGCGCATCGGCTGGGCGCAGGTGGATGATTGGGAACACACGTTCAACCGCCGCTGGATTCGCCGCCCGGACCGGATGCTCACCGACCCGTTCGGCCAGCGCAATGTGCGCGCCCACATGCATCCTGGCCACGAAAGTCCCGACGCCATTGGGCCGAGCGGGCCGGTCGATCCGCAACTCTCCGTACTCGCCGTGCAACGCACTGACGGCAAGCCGCTCGCGCTGCTGGCGAATTACTCGATGCACTATTACGAGTCCGCGCTGCTCTCGTCGGATTACTTCGGTCGCTTCACGCGCCACCTCGCGACGATGCTTGGCGCAGATGAATCCTTCGTCGGCATCATGTCGCAAGGCACCAGCGGCGACCTCATGTGGATGGATTACGGCGCGCCCCGACGCCAGATCGGCTACGACGCCTACGGGAAGGAAGTGGCTCAGCGTGTGGCAGAAATAGTGCGCGGGATCAAATGGCAGGAGTCTGCACCGCTGAAGATGGTGGAACGCAAACTGGAACTCGGTTACCGCGCACCCGACGAAAAGCGACTCGCGTGGGCGCGCGAAATGGCGGCGAAGCTCGGCGATAAGCTCCCGCAATCGCAGGCGGAGATTTACGCGCTGGAGGCGATCCATCTTCACGAGCGTCCGCGCACCGAACTGATTCTTCAGGCGCTGCGCATCGGCGACCTTGGCATCGCCGCGCTGCCGAATGAAGTCTTTGCCCTCACCGGCTTGAAGTTGAAACAACGCAGCCCGTTCGCCGCCACGTTCAACATCGAGCTGGCCAACGGCGCCGAGGGCTACATCCCGCCGCCGGAGCAGCACCAGCTCGGCGGCTACACGACGTGGGCCGCGCGCACGGCGGGACTGGAAACCAACGCCGAGCCGCGCATCGTCGAGACGGCGCTTGCGTTGCTGGAGGAAGTGGCGGGCCGTCCGCGCCGTGAAACGGTCGATGTGCACGGCCCTTACGCGCGCGGCGTGCTGGACGCGAAGCCCGAGGCTTACTGGCGCTTTGAGGAAATGGTCATCCCCACCGCGCGCGACGCGATGGGGAAACACCACGCCATTTTTGAGGATGGCATCGCGCTTTACTTGCCCGGCGTGGATGGACGAATCGGTCATCAGCCGCCGCAGCCGCCCGCGACGAATGCGTTCTCTGGGACGAGGATCAATCGCGCCGCGCATTTCGCCGGTGGTCGCGTCCGCGCGAATGTGCCGCTGGGTGAAAATTATTCTGTCGAGCTGTGGCTTTGGAACGGACTGCCCGCCAACGCGCGCGCGGTCGCTGGTTACGTTTTCTCGCGCGGCCCCGATGGCGACAAGGCAGCGCGCGGTGAGCATCTCGGCATCGGCGGCACCTTTCGCGCCGAGCTCACGGGCAAGCTGATGCTCTTCAACGGCAACGAGCGCGATGAAGTGCTGGTCGGCCGCACGACGCTGGCCTTGCGCGCGTGGCATCATGTCGTGCTGGTGCGCGAAGGGAACAAAGTGCGCATGCATCTCGATGGCCGCGCGGAGCCGGAGATTTCTGGAACCTTCAATCACACGGTGCCGACGGGTGAGAACAGCCTCTTCATCGGCGGGCGCAACGACGGCCTGTTCAACTTCGAGGGCAAGTTGGATGAAGTGGCGGTGTATCCGCGCGCACTGGCCGCTGCTGAAATTGCCGCGCACTATCAGGCGTCCGCACTTACACCGCCCAAGACCGCCCTCGCCGCCTTCGCTCCCGACTCGCCTCCGCTCTCGCCGCTCGAATCCATGCGCAAGATTCACCTCACGCCCGGCTTCGGCGTGGAACTGGTGGCCAGCGAACCGCTCGTGCTCGATCCCGTCGCCATCGACTGGTCGCCCGATGGACGTCTGTGGGTTGTGGAGATGGCCGACTATCCGCTCGGCCTCGATGGCAAGGGCAAACCTGGTGGCCGCATCCGCGTCCTCGAAGACACCGATGGCGACGGGCGCTACGACAAGGCGACGTTGTTCGCCGACGGCCTGAGTTTTCCAACCGGCCTGCTGACGTGGCGCGACGGCGTGATCGTCACCGCCGCGCCGGAAATTCTTTTCCTGCGCGACACGAACGGAGACGGCAAGGCCGATACGCGCGAAGTGCTCATCAGCGGATTGCTCGAAGGCAACCAGCAACTCCGCGCCAACGGTTTGCGCTGGGGACTCGACGGCTGGGTCTATTGCGCGGCGGGCGGGCATCATCGCGGTCACGGCTCAGGCAACAAGATTCGTTCAACTCGCGCCGGCAAAGATGTGGCCGTTGGTGCGCTCGACTTCCGCTTCAAGCCGGACACGGGCGAACTGGAGCCGGAGAGCGGGCCGTCGCAGTTCGGACGCAACCGCGACGACTGGGGCCACTGGTTCGGCACGCAAAACTCGCGTCCGCTCTGGCACTACGTGCTCGCCGACCGCTACCTCCGCCGCAACCCGCACGTCGCCGCACCCGACCCGACGCGCCAGGTCGTCGTGCCGCTGAATCCCAAGGTGTGGCCGGTGAGTTCGCCGGAGAAACGCTTTCACTCGTTCGAGAACGCCGGCCATTTCACCTCGGCGTGTGCGGGGATGATTTATCGTGACGAACTTCTGTTTGGCAAAATCTCGCCCGGCGCAGACGAGATGCACGCCTTCACCTGCGAGCCATTTCACAATCTCGTGCAGCGCAATGTCGTCACGCAGGACGGCGTGACGTTCGCAGCGCGCCGCGCCGCCGGTGAGGAACGCGCGGACTTCTTCGCCAGCGAAGATCGCTGGTCCCGCCCGGTGATGACGCGCACCGGCCCCGACGGCGCGCTCTGGGTCGTGGACATGTATCGCTACATGATCGAGCACCCGGACTGGTTGCCGGCCCACGGTCGCGCCGAGTTGTTGCCGCACTATCGGCTGGGCGAGGACAAAGGCCGCATCTACCGCGTCTTCCCCACCGGCAAGCCGCCGCGCAAGTTGACGCGGCTCGACAAGCTCAATACGACTGAACTCGTCGCCGCGCTTGACTCGCCGAACGAATGGCAGCGCGACAAGGCGCACATGATGTTGCTCTGGCGCGCGGACAAATCCGCTGCGGCTCCGCTCGCGAAGCTCGCCAGCGAAAGTGTCAATCCGCTCGCACGTCTTCATGCGTTGTGCGTGCTGGGCGGTCTGGGAACTCTCTCCGCCGACAATCTCCGGCGCGCGCTCGGCGACTCCCATCCCGGCCTTCGTGAGAACGCGCTGCGTCTGGCCGAAAAACAATCCGCGCCTGAAGTCATGGCCGCCGCCGTGAAGCTGATTGATGACGCAGATGCGAAGGTCCGCCTGCAACTAGCCTGCACGCTCGGCGAGTGGACCGACTCGCGCGCGGGCGAAGCCTTGGGCCGTCTGGCGGTGGCGAATCACGCCGACCCTTTCGTCGTCGCCGCCGTGATGAGTTCCGCTGTCCCGCACGCTCGCGCGCTGGTGGATGCGGCCGTGCGCGCAGGGAACCCGGCGCTGGCCACGCTCTCCGAGCCGCTCGTGAATCTCACCCTGGGCATGAAGGAGCGCGACGCCCTCGCCGCGTTGCTGTCACCGGCGCTCACGGCGAACGAGGTCACGTTCACCGCCGCGCAGATGACGATGTTCAGCCAGTTCCTCGACAC
>JBBQYK010000347.1:0-5299 GCA_038208765.1 Verrucomicrobiota bacterium | reverse complement strand
CCGAGGAGTTGCTCGTCCATGAGATCGTTCAGGTCGGCAAGCAGATGACGCTCGAACCACGGGAGCAACGAAGCCTCGTAAATTGTCAACGACTCTGCCGAGTGAAAATGCCGGCTGCGGCGTTGCTCGGTGGTGCCGCTGGAAAGGAAGCACGCGGTGCGATCCTCCGGCGCAAGGCTGGTGAGCTCGAGTTCCTTGAATGCGGTTGTCGGCACGGCGGGGATTTCCTCCCAGCGCGAAATGTTCGCCGCGCTTTTCACGCCGCGAAATTCACAGCACCGCCGATAAGCCGCGTTGTGCGTGAACTGAAGTTGGAACAGTGCGAGGGCCAGTTCGTCGAACGCGGCATCTGGCGGCGGGCGGCCAGACGCGCTGAACGCGCTCAGGCGCGCGGCGTAGTTGGCGAAAGTCAGTTCGTGTGTCATGCGGTTTTGTTTCAAGCTCCGGCTGGTTTTCCGCGACAGCCGGACGCGCGGACTGTGCGGGAGGCGGGCGGGCTTGGCAACCGGGCGCATTCGGAGCGCGGACCGCCGAGTCCGCGATCCAATTCTGAATATGGCGCTATTGCACCGAATCTGAACACGCGGACTCGGCGGTCCGCGCTCCGTGGAACTGCCCGTTGCCAACCGGCGTCCCGCTCCCTACGCTCCGCGCGCATGAAGCCATCCGAACTCAAACGTGCTCTCGACGTGGCCGTGAAATCCGCCCAGGCCGCCGGCGCGTTGATGCAGAAGAACTTTCATCTCCCCAAAAAGGTCAACGAAACCGCGCAGTTCGACATCAAGCTGGAACTGGACGTGAAGTGCCAGCAGCTCATCGAGAAGAAGCTGGCCGCCGCGTTCCCGAAAATTTCTGTGCTCGGCGAGGAAGGCGACAGCGGCGACGCGACCACGCCGTTGCGCTGGGTGATTGATCCGATTGATGGCACGGTCAATTACGCCTATGGCATTCCGCACGCGTGCGTGTCCATCGCACTCCAGGGAAAAGTCCAAGGTCCAGGGTCCAAGGTCCAACGTCGGCACTCGGTCACACCCGACGGATACGCCACGCTGCTCGGGGTCGTTTACGATCCGTTCACCGACGAACTGTGGACGGCGACGCGCGGCGGCAAGGCGTTCCTGAACGGCAAGGTCATTTCCGTGAGCCAGCGCGCGACGCTCGGCGAATCCATCGTGGCGATGGGTTTTTCGAAGCGGCAGGACGCGATGACGGAACTGCTGCCCGTGTTGAACCGCCTCATCCACCGCGTGCGGAAAATCCGCATGATGGGCGCAGCGGCGCTCTCACTCACCTACGTCGCGAGCGGGCGGCACGACGCCTATCTCGAATACGGTGTGCGCCTCTGGGACATCGCGGCGGGCGGCTTGATCGTGGAATGCGCGGGCGGGGAATTCTTTCATCAGTTGCTGCCGGGCGAGAATCACGCCTATCGCCTCATCGTGAACAACGGGTTGTTGAGGAAGCACCTCAAGGCGCTGATGTGAGGGTGGGAGAAGCTCCATACACCAAGAACCAAGCTCCAGATAAGATCCAAACTTCAAGCTCTAAACCGGGTTCCACGAATCGCCGTGAGTCGTGTTCATGGTTGGAGCTTGGTGTTTGAAGTTTATCTGGAGCTTGGTTCTTGGTGTTTGGAGCTTTGAGTTAGGAGCTTTGAAATTGTGTTGCCGCGTTGCGCCCCGTCATATTCTCGCCCCACATGAAACCTCTAGGCGTTGCCATCATCGGCTGCGGCGGCATCTCGCTGCAGAATCATTTGCCCGGACTCGCGCTCTGCCCGGACGTGAAGGTCGCCGCGCTCTGCGACAATAATCCTGCGAACCTCGAAACTGCGCGCACGCAGACCGGCGTCAACGTCACCTCCACGGACTACCACGAGATCGTGAAACGCGATGATGTTCACGCCGTTATCATCGCCACGCCGAACATCACGCATCCGCCCATCGCGCACGCGGCCCTTGCGGCGGGCAAGCATGTGATGAGCGAGAAGCCGCTGGCGCTGAATTACGCCGACGCGAAGGCGATGGCTGACGCGGCGGATCGGGCCGGCGTGCGCCACATGACGGCGTTCACCTATCGCTTCGTGCCTTCGATGCGTTACCTCAAGCACCTCATCACGCGCGGTGATCTCGGCACGCCGTATCATTACCGCTCGTGCCGTTTGCAGGACTGGGGCACGCGCAATCTCGGCTGGCGTCAGGTGAAGAAACTCGCGGGCACCGGCGAACTCGGCGACATGCTCTCGCATCGCATCGACTTCGCGCACCACCTGGTCGGCCCGATCAAGCGACTCGTGGCGAACACGAAAAATCACACGCCGTTGCGCGGCGGCCAGCCGAACGACACCGATGATTGGGTCGCGCTGCTCGCCGAGTTCGTGAACGGCGCGACCGGCGTGCAGGAGAGCAGCAAGCTCGCGAGCGGCCGCAACGAAAGCTGGCGCAGTCTCGACTACGTGGAGATCAACGGCAGCGAAAGTTCCTACGTTTTCACGACCGGTTCTTGGAACACGCTTCAGACCGGTAAGGCGGGCGGGCCGGGTCTGGAGACGATTGAGATTCCGAAGGAGTTCTGGAAGGTGCCGGGGTCGCCTCGTGATCCGGGGCAGGGCGATCCGCTGGTCACGTTCCGTTACGATCAAGCGTGGGAATTCATCGAGGCCATCCGCGCGCAGCGTCCGTGTTCGCCAGATTTCCACGATGGCGCGCGCGCGCAACAGGTGATGGATGCGGCGGTGCGCTCGGCGGAGAGCAAGGCGTGGGTGGAACTGTAGAAACGCTGGAGCGCCGGCGAGGATTGAACAGCGGCGGTGCGTTTGACGGCGCAAGCGGCGAAATTACTTCTGCGTGGTTTCCGTGCCGAGTGCAAAGTTCCCGGGATGGTTCTTAAACGCGGGCGGGGTGCGGATAAAGGGCAAAATCGGGAAGGGCGGCGCTGCCGGAGCACGGACCGCCGAGTCCGCGCGATCCAAGCCCGCCCTCGCCTGGAGTTCCAGAGCGGTGCTGTACACGCGGACTCGGCGGTCCGCGCTCCGCCGTACTTGCCGCCCGCGCGATCTTCCGCCAAAATTCCCGTCATGCTCGACTCACGACGTTGTTCTGCTTTGTTCGCCGCGCTCTTTTTTTCTGCGACGACTCTCTCCACGCACGCGCAAATCAGCCGCAATGGCTACATCGACACCTCCTTCAATCTTCAGTGCGTCAACAACCCCGGCGTGAACTTCACCACCCGCGCGCTGCTCCTGCTGGACGACGGGCAGATGCTGGCGGGCGGGAACTACTCCACCGCCTTCGGAACCTGCCGCAACGCCCTCTTGCGCTTCCGGACGAACAACACGACGGACAGCTCTTTTAATTCTCCGTTGGCGCCCGGCAGCTTCGTCACCGGAATCGCCAGACAATCCAGTGGAAAAATCATCATCAGCGGGCTGTTGAATGACTTCTCCACCACCTTTCCCGTGGCGCGCTTGGGCGTGAACGGTTCGATGGATGGAACCTTCGCGCATATTTTGGAAGCGGGACTGGTGGGCAACGCGGTCGTCGTCCAGCCGGATGACCAGGTGATTGTGGCGGGTTCGGCGAGCATCGGGCCGGCGGTCAACAGCGGTTTCATCCGCCGTCTCACGCTGAACGGCGGACCAGACAACACTTTCGCCAACGGAACGTCTGTCTCCGATCCCGGGGTGAGCGCACAAGGCATTGGCGTCCTCGCGATGCAGAACGACAAAGTGCTCGTGGGCGGTTCGTTCAGTTTTTACCACGACGGAACCACGCAGGCGGATCGCAGCGGACTCGCACGTCTGAACGCCAATGGCACTCTCGACATGACCTTCCGCGCGCCGCTGACCAACGCCGATGTGCGAGCGATTCTGATCCAGCCCGATGGAAAAATACTCGTGGCGGGAAGTTTCCTGACCTTCGATGGCAACGTCCGCTGCCTGGCCCGGCTGAACATTGATGGCACCCGCGACGCCGCCTTCGCCCCCGTCGGCGTCGGCATCGCCGCGCTTTCCATGGCCTTGGAGCCGGACGGAAAGATTCTGGTCGGCCATAACCTCGGCGTGATGCGCGTGACCACGAACGGGGTGGTGGACACGACGTTTGGTCCCGGCAATGCGCCCGGATTCTTCGGCACGGAGGCGTTGAACGCCTTCGCCGTGGCGAAGTCCCTGGATGGAAATGTCTTCGTCGGAGCCGCGCGCGTCACCGTCGGTTCCACGACCCGGCGCGGCGTCATCCGTCTCTTCGGCAACCTCCCGCCGCCGCCCGTCCTCGTCGCGCTCTCCACGAATGCCACCGTGGACGCCGGCACGAATGTCACCTTCTCCGTCATGGCCACGGGCGCGCCGCCGCTCTCCTTCCAGTGGCGCCAGGACAGCAAGGCGATCCCCGGCGCGACCGGCCCGAACCTCGCGCTGCTGGATGTCGATTCCACGGACGCGGGGAATTATTCCGTGGTGGTCAGCAATCCCGGCGGCTCGGTGACGAGTTCCGTGGTGCGGCTGGACGTGAACTTCTTCCGCAGCACCATCACCGTCACGGTGCAACCGGTGAACGGCGGCAGCGTCACGCCCAATTTTCAGAACAACGCGCTGGAGATTGGGCGCGCCTTCACCATCACGGCCAAACCCGCGCGCGGGTTCCTGTTCACCAACTGGTCGGGCTTCGAGACGAGCGCGAATGCCGTCCTCACGTTCACCATGCAGACCAACGAGGTGTTGCAGGCGAACTTCGTGCCCAGCCCGTTCATCCCGGTGCGCGGCGCGTATGCCGGACTGTTCTACGACACGAACGCGCCCGCGCAAGAAAACGCCGGGGCCTTTGCGCTCACGCTGGATGACCTCGGCGGTTTTAACGGCACGCTCACCATGGGCCAGAACCGGAGAAAATTTCGCGGTGCCTTCTCGCTGGAGCGCGTGGCCGTCGTGCTGCTCCCGGCCACGACCCGGCTCCCGGAAGTGGAACTCACGCTGCAACTCGACACCGCCAACGGGCTGATCACCGGCAGCGTCTCGGGGGACGTTAGTCCGCCGTCCACGCTTCTGGCCTTCCGCAAAGTTTTTTCTGCGCTTAATCCCGCGCCGAACGCCGGCTTCTACAACACCGCGTTGCCGAGCACGAACGCACCCGCGCTCGCGCCGCCCGGCGACGGCTTCGTTCCGCTGACCGTCACCACGGCCGGCCGCGTCTCCGGCCGGGGCACGCTCGCGGACGGCACGCCCTGGAGCGTGGTCAGCGCGACTTCCGCCGGGGCGTGGGTGCCGGTGTATGTGTCGCTGTACGGCGGCGCCGGATCGATC
>JBBQYK010000346.1:0-5318 GCA_038208765.1 Verrucomicrobiota bacterium | reverse complement strand
GCCGACGACGTGAAGGATCACGTCATGCACCACGAGCGATTTCGCGTCGCCGATGAGGTCGCGGAAAAAATCAACGCGGCGAAATTTGCGGGCCGTCGTGTCATTGCTGTCGGCACCACCAGCGTGCGCGTGCTCGAATCCGTGGCGCGCGAGCACGATGGAAAAATTGTCCCCGGTGCCGGCCGAACGAACATCTTCATTCATCCGCCGTATCGCTTCCGCATCGTGGATGCGCTGCTCACGAATTTTCATCTCCCACGCTCCACGTTGCTTATGCTCGTGAGTGCGTTCGCTTCTCCGAGTGATTCAAACGGGCGTGAGATAATCCTCGCCACCTACGAAGAAGCTGTGCGCGAGCGCTACCGCTTTTTCAGCTACGGCGATGCGATGCTGATCACATGAGTCCAAAGTCAAAAGTCAAAAGTTCAAGGCGGGGCCGCACCCAGCGTCCGTTCGTTTTCTTGAACGTCGCGATGACGGCGGACGGAAAGCTCGCGCCGGCGAACCGCCACTTCGTTCCGTTCAGCAGCCGTCGCGATCAAGAACTGCTCCACGAACTGCGCACCCACGCGGACGCGGTGATGGCCGGCGCGCGCACCGTTGATTCCGGACCAGTGACGATGGGGCCGGGCGGAAAAAAGTTCCGCGCCCTGCGCCTGAAGAATGGATTTTCAGAATACAACCTCCGCGTCGTGGTCAGTGGCACCGGCTCGATTAGTCCCCGCGCGGAAATCTTCCGTCACAAGTTTTCCCCGTTGATCATCCTGGTCACACAACGCGCCAGTACCGCGCGCGTTCAGCGATTGAAAAAACTCGGGGCCATCGTCCACGTCTGCGGCGAAACAGAGATCGATTTCACGGCGGCACTGGCCTGGCTGCGCCGCGAGTGGAAGGTGAAGCGATTGCTCTGCGAAGGCGGCGGTGAAATCAACGACGCTCTTTTGCGCGCCGATCTGGTGGATGAAATTTATCTCACGCTCTGCCCGAAAATTTTCGGCGGCCGCACCGCGCCTACTCTGGCGGACGGTATCGGAGCACCGTCACTCGCCGCAGCCATCCGGCTCCAATTGAAATCACACCGGCGCGTGGGGAAGGAACTGTTTCTGTGTTGCTCCATCGCGCGCTGACCTTCAGCGCAGCCGCACTTCGAGAATTTCATGCGCGGGCAGACGCAGTTCGCCAAGCGCCGGTTCGCGCAGGCGCAGTTCGCCGTCCCCCACTGCGAGATGCGTCGCAAGGAGCGTCGCGCCGTCGGCGGTTTCGATCTCGAAAAGTGCGCGTTGCAACCGACGAGGCTGGAGAACAACAGCGAGCACTTCATCATCAAGATCGAACGTGCGCAGGCCGTAGAGCACGGAACTGATGGTGAGCTTGCGCCCTTCGAGGGCGCGGAAGTCGCCGTCAAAAAAATCACCGCCGCTCGTCCACACGCCGGGGCGGCTGATGCGGGTCTTCCACATCAGGTCGCCGTTGAGCGGCTGGAACGCGATGCGGGCGACGCGTGAAAGGGGCGCGCGCACCACTTTCGGAGCGCCGGAGAAAATGATTTCCTTATCGTTCGCCGAGGCCGGGCGGCCGGTGATCGTGGAGCCGCTGACAAATTCCACTTCCGGCGTGAACGAATCATTTTGCAGTTTGGGTGCCTCCCGGACTTTGCTGAACGTGGTCCAGTTCAAAACGCCGTCGCGCGCGCCCGCCACGGCGAGGCCCACGTAAATGTTCGATTGCATGGGCAGGTAAATTTTTTCCAAGACCGACCAGCGACGTCCGTTCGGGGAGACGTAAGCGGTGAAGTCGTTGCTCTGCCGCCGGAGCTTCAGCCACATGGGCGCGAAGACGGCGCGGGGTGAACCGAGTTGCGTGGCCGCTCGTTCCTCGGCGCGAAATTGCAGGGTGCCGCCGCGCTCTGCGGTGAGCGCGAGCGTCACGTTGCGTGAGTACTCGTTCAGGCTCTCGCGCATCATCAGCCCGGCTTTGGCATGCGGATGGGTGTAGTGAATGCTGACGACCTCGGCCACGATCTCGCTGTCGCCGCGCACGGGTTTGAAGACGTAATGAAAGGCGTCGGACTCGCCGTCGATGTTCATCCCGGAGCCGCGCACGGTGAAGATGCCGGCCTCGTGCCGGGTGCTGCCGGGCAGGCGCGCGAAACCAACGTCCGCCTCGCGCCACGGTGCCGGCAACGTGGTGTCACTCGTTTCTGCCGCCGCCGAGGAGAGCGCGTTGGTCGGAAATGAAATGAGCGTGATGTTCGTCAGCGCCTCGCTCGCGATGGAGCCAAGTTCGACATTCACCACCACGACGCGATCGGATGTGAAACGAACCTGGCCTTGCAACGTGCGCCCGTCCGCCGTCCGCACGAGGCCGAAGCGCGCGAACGCTCCCACGCCCGTGAGCAGCAGCAGGCCGATGACGCCAAGGAAACGCACGCCGGACAGTTCACCGCCGTGCGGAAAAGTGCCAATGGAATTCCCGTTCCTTCCCATCCACCAAGATTCGCGTTGCGCGCCCGGCGCGCGCCCGGCACATTACGCCGGATTTCGGCGGAGAGATGGCTGAGTGGTTTAAGGCACACGCCTGGAAAGCGTGCGTAGGTAACACTACCGTGAGTTCAAATCTCACTCTCTCCGCCAGTCTTTTTTTCACCGGCTTCCGGGTAAAACAGTTTCCCAGTCACGTCTTCGCCGTTGGGCTTTCCAACCAGCCCGTCCAAAGAAAACGGCGGGCCGCGCTGCCCGCCGTGGTTTTAAGAATTGCGCGTGGAATTTATCAGCTCACCGCCTTCCGCAGAAACTTGATTCCCTTCGTGGCGATCTCGTCGCGTGTCGGCTCCATGCGCCGCCAGATGGCGGCGGCGCGGGCGATGACTTTCACATCGGTCGTGAAGGATTCGATCACCACGTCCTTCTTGTAGCCGATGGACTTGAGCGCCTTGACGATGTTCGGCCAGTCGATGTGGTCGTTGCCGGGCGTGCCGCGGTCACTGCCGCAGGCGTGGAAATGGGTGAGAAGTTTGCCAGCCTTTTTGATCGCCGCCGCCTGGTTCTTCTGTTCGATGTTCATGTGGAACGTGTCGAGGTGCAGCGTCACGGCGGGACTGTTCACCGCTTTGAGGAGGGTTAAGCCCTGCTCGACGGTGTTGAGGAAGTCGGTCTCGAAACGGTTCAGCGGCTCGACGCAGAGCATCACGCCCTTCTTCTCCGCGTACGCGCCGAGCGCCTTCAGGTTTTTCACCACGTCCTTGAAATGCTTCTTCTTCTCCTCGTCCGTGTGCGCGCCAGTGCGGCCGACGACGGAGTAGAGCGGCCCGATGATCGACGGGCAGCCCATGACCACGGCCTGATCAATCAGTTTCTTCACGTACGTCACGCCGGTCTTTTGCTCGGCGGCGGTGCCGCGAAAATCACGCCCCGGCCCCATGCACGCGCACAGGCTGCCGATGGCGAGACCGTTGCGGTCGGCCGCGGCCTTCACTTTCGCCGGATCAATATGCGACGGATCTTCGACGGGAATCTCCACCGTCTCGAAGCCCCACTTCTTGAACTTGGGAAAATGTTTGGTGCTTTCCGTGGTGAACGGTGACGTGAACAGAAACGTGTTGATGCCGAGTCTCATAAAATTTTTCCGGGTTGAATTTCGCGCGTGAGGCTCAAGGAAATGCTACGACGTGTCAACTGCCCGACTCGCGTTACACGTCTGATTGGAAGGCCTGCAAGGGCGCGGATGCGTCCGTAGAACAGCGCAGCGTCCGCGAAATAATCACGTTCGTTACCAAACCGATGCGCCCGCAGACTCCAGCCTGCTGCGGCTGATGCTCCGCACACAGCCGCGTTCCACGCCACTACATCGGCCCGCGCGTCACGCCGAGCTGGTTCCTCAACTTCAATTCGCGCCACAGTTCCGCACCGGTCACTTCACCGCGCAGCAGCCGTCGATACATGCTGATGGTCTGCGTGACTTCCTCGGTGGACTCGTTAAGAAATTCGATCCGGAACTGTCGCGCACCGAGTTCAATGAACTGCGCCACATGTTCCGCGCCAGTCTGGGCCTTGGCATTGAAGAGCGTGTTGCGGCAGCCGGCGTCGGCCTTGAGCGGATGCTCCATGCCCACGCGGTCGCGAAGTTTCACGTCGAGAACATCGCAGGGGCGGCCGCAGTTCCGAAAGTCTGTGCCCGTGGAGAGGAACGCGCAGAACACGCAATGCTCCATGTGAAACATGGGCATGTGCTGATGAATCGTGAGCTCAAACCACGATGGGGGTGCGGAACGCAACAGGGCCGCGATCTGTGTCGCGTCCAGATCGTAGGACGCGGTCAACTGCTCCAGCTTGTGATGCGTGAGGAAATGTTCCGCCGCGAGCGCATTGGCGATGTTCAACGAGAAATCTCCGCGCCGACGGGTGTCCGCAAAAAATTCCAGGTGGTCATAGTTGCGGATCAAGTAGCCGTCCGCGTTGCAGGAGCGCACCTGCTGGAGAATCCATTCCTCGCCCGGCTTGGTGATGCGCGGCGGGGCGACCCAGATGGAGGGTGGCACGCCGGCCACCAAACCAGCAGCGCAACTGCGCGCGGTGTGGAAGGTGGTGACGGCTTCGCGATATTTTTTCGGATCTTCGAATTCGCAGTAGATGGTCGTCACGCCGCAGCGCAGAGCGGCTTCCAGTTGCGACAGTGAACGCACGAGCACGATCAATTCGGCGGCCACGTTACGGACGCCACCCTGTCTCTCGTCTCTCGTCTCTCGCCCCTCGGCCAGCTTCCAGCGCTTCGGCGCGGCGCGCTGCGTTTCCAAGGACGCCACGACTTCGCGACGCAGCTTGTTCAACTCGCTGACCGGCAGCATCACTTCGCCTTCAAGCCTGTTCGTGAGTTCGCCCAGTTCAAAGACCGTGCCGCCGAGGCGGCCCAACTGCTCGCGCAACTTCTCCGTGGTGAGCGGGCGATTCTGCGCCGTGACCAGCGGCATCGTGGAGGAAGATTGGGCAAAGTGTCCTTGCTCATCACGCGCCAGCACCGTGAGCGGAACGCCCGCATGGCCGTGAATCTCCAGCGCGACGGGCCGCAGGAATTGCGGCTGCTCGCCCGCGAACGTCTGGCGCAGGCGGCGATCCAGTTCCGGGTCGCTGGTCTTCCAGACTTTGTCGCCAACATGGACGCGGGAGAAGTTCACCGCGTCGGGCATGAAAGTGAGGGCGACTTCCTCCAACGTGCCCCCGGCGTCCCGCCGGGTGGAGCTACTCGACGAAAGCGGATCGCTTCCTTTGCTAACGGTTCCACCCGGCGGGACGCCGGGGGCACGATGCACGGCAAACACCCGC
>JBBQYK010000345.1:0-5328 GCA_038208765.1 Verrucomicrobiota bacterium | reverse complement strand
GGAGCCGATTTTCCCCATGCCGGCCTGGTGTCACCCCATGGCCATCAGTCCCGATGGCCGCTGGCTCGTGATGCGGGTGGAAGGGCGGCGCGCGCAACTCTGGGATTTGGTGGCCCTCCGCGCGCGTTTTCGGGCGCTGGGAATTGATTGGGAAGATCCGAATCCCATCCTCGGTGAAGGGGCTTCGCGATAGTTCACGGCACGGCTCCTTCCTCACGCCAAGGCCGCGAAGGAGGACCGCGCCCGGCCCGTTCCAACAAAATTTTCAAATAGTTGAAAGAACCCTTCTGCGCGCGGCTTACCAGAGTTGATGAAGACTTTTTTTCCGCATAGTGCACCCGAGGGTGGCCTTAGACCGCCAGCCTCGCGTCATCACCGATGGGTCGTCTCTTTGTTAGGCGGCCTCATTCTCCCGTTTATCTCGTCCGCCGCTGATTTGAGCGCGGATTTTTCCGTGGCCAACAACAATCCCAACGGGGCGTGGACGTATGGCTTCAAGACCAGGGGGCATCCGCCCACGAACGTCACGGTGTTTTCACGCGCGTATTCGGGCTACCTCGGTTCTGTGAATGGATGGGATGGATACAACCAGTACGCGGAGTTCCTCCCGGTCGTGGCAAAAAACGTTTCGAACAACTCCGTGAACGACGGGGCCACGTTCTGGCTGCCCCAGGAGGCCTCCTTGATCCCGGGCGTGCAGCGGGACGCCGTAGCCCGGTGGACGGCGCCGGCCAGCCGCACTTACACTGTTTCCACCATTTTCCGGGGGATATCGGGGAGCGCGCCAACGGCGGACGTTTCCATTTATCGCGGCGCCAACGCGCTCTACACGGGGCAGATGGACGGTTATCAAACGGTGCTGACCGTGCCGGTGATGGTCCTGAGCTTGACCGCCGGGGAGATCATCACGTTCGCAGTCGATAGCCGCGGTGATAATACCAACGACTCGATTGGCGTGAGTGCGGTCATTGACTCCGGCGTGATGGCCATGCCGCCCGGCCTGATTGGCTGGTGGCGAGGCGAAAGCAACGCGTTGGATGCGCTCGGTTTAAATCACGGCGTAGCCAGCAACGGCGTGACGTACGCCACGAATGGCGCTGGCAAGGTGGGACAAGCCTTCGTGTTCGATGGAGTGAACGATTACGTGCTCATCCCCGATTCCGCCGCCCTGCGGCCTGCTTCGATCACTCTCGAAGCCTGGGTCATGTTCGATGCAAACAGTGGGTGTATCGTCTGCCGCGGCTTGGGGACTGGTGACGCTAACTCTTACGCTCTCTATGTGGTTCCCAATGCCCTCAATGGCTTCATCCACGATTCCGGGGGAGGCGGCGTTCTGACCACCATTCCGTTCACTCCCACGGTCGGGCAATGGTACCATGTGGCTTTCAGTTTCGACAATGATACTAAGGAGCAGGCCCTCTATCTAAACGGTGTACGGGTCGCCTCCACGATATCCAACCGCTCAATCGGCTATGCCAATAATCCGGTATTGCTGGGTGAAGATATCAACAACGGTGCCTTTACTTTTCCTTTGGGCGGTAGAATCGACGAAGCGGCAATTTTTAACCGTGCTTTGAGCGCCAGCGAGATTTCAGCCATTTACGGAGCGGGCGCCAACGGGAAATCCACAAATCATGCGCCCGTGGTTCCCAACCTCGCGGCCACGACTGACTTAAATAAGTCCTTGATCCTTTCCTCGAACAAGCTGTTGCGCTTCGCGACGGATGCGGAGGGCGATGCGCTCGCCATCATCAGCGCCAGGAGCACCAACGGCGGGACGGTGAGCTGGTCGGGCGAGGGGATCACCTACACCCCCGCGGCCAATTTTTCCGGGGCCGACCGCATCGACTTCTTCGTGTCGGATTCCTTCGTCGGCGTCATGGGCCAGGTCTTCGTGACGGTGCGGCCGGGCAGCACGGCGGGCCTGAACGTGCTCGGCATCGTGAACAATGGGGGCAACATGACCATCTCCTTTGTGGGCATTCCCAACCGCTATTACGTCGTGCAGTCCACGACCAATCTCGCGTTGCCGGTGCCGCCCAACTGGGAAACGTTGCAAACCGTTCGCGCCGGCACGAACGGGCTTTTCAATTACACCGAGCCGACGGCCCCCGGCTCGCGCTTCTACCGTTCCAGTGGCGGAACCATCACCGCGCCGTGACGTGAATTAGGAATTTCAAATACTTTTATGACAATTCGAAATGCTCTGACCATGAAACTGAGCCAGGTGGAAGCGCTCGCGCTGCGAGCGCCGTGCCGCATCCACTCGCCTCGCAGCGCGAGGCTTTCCACCTTTCCACCTTCCCGGCTCAGGAGTTCAACGCGCGAGTTCGTCCGAAGACTTCTCGCCCTGACGCTGGTGCTCGGCGCGATGTCGGCGCAGGCCGCCCTCTACAATTCGCCGACGCTCAACCAGGCGATTCCGGACAACAGCGCCAGTGGTTACGCGAACACCATCAACGTCTCGGGACCGGAGGGATTCACGATCACGGACGTGAACGTGCATCTGAACATCAGCGGCGGATGGAATGGCGACTTGTACGTGACTCTGGTCCACAACAATTCGGGCGCGGCCATTCTGCTGAATCGCGTCGGACGAAACGGCTCCGGGGAGGGCTTTGGCGATGCGGGCTTCAACGTGTGGTTGGATGATACCGGAGTGAATGGCGACATTCACCTGTTCGGCACCGGTTCATCTCCCGTGGCCGGCACCTTCCAGCCGGATGGCCGGGCCGTGGACCCCGCGAATGTCGCGAATGGTGACGCCCGCAGCGCCATGCTGAACCAGTTCAATGGCCAGAATCCCAATGGCACCTGGACGATTTTCCTCGCCGATAATTTCGGCAGCTACGAATCGAGGCTCGACTCGTGGAGCTTGGAAATCACCGCCGTGCCGGAACCGGTGACCGTGGCGCTGGGCCTCTTCGGCGGCGTGTGCGGCCTGGTGGGATTGTTCCGCTGGCTGCGACCCCGCGCGTGAGGAACTGAGGAGCGGGCCGGTTCTTTCCGACCTGCCCCAGCAATGCAGTTGCATCGCGTGACTTCATTCTTACACTCCGCGCTCACATGAAGTTCAAGTTCAGCGAAGTCAGCGGCTCCATCGTCGCGCCACGCGGGTTTGTCGCGAGCGGAGTTTTTTGCGACATCAAGCGGCTCGGCACCGGCAAGGGATCAAACAAAGGGCCGAAGCGCGACCTCGCGCTGATCGTGTCCGAAGTGCCGGCCACGGTCGCGGGCATGTTCACCACGAATCAGATTTGCGCCGCGCCGGTGAAGGTCTGCGCCCAGCGCGTGAAGCGCGGCGTGGCTCGCGCCGTCGTGGTGAATTCCGGCAACGCCAACGCCTGCACCAGTCGCCAGGGCATGGCCGACGCGCGCGAGATGACCGCGCTGGTCGCGAAGCAATTCGGACTGCGCGAACAGGAAGTGTTCGTCGGCTCCACGGGACGCATCGGAGTGATCATGCCGATGGCGAATGTGCAGCGTGGTATCGTGGCCGCCTCCCAAATCGTCAACGCCAGCAGCGCCAGCGCTGATCACGTCGCTGAGGCGATCATGACGAGCGACACGCATCCCAAGCAGGTCGCGATTGAATTTCAGCTCGGCGGAAAAACCGTCCGCATCGGCGGCGTGTGCAAAGGCGCGGGCATGATTCAGCCCGGCATGAGCGCCACCGGCGCGCGTCCCCCGGCTCGTGCGCTGCACGCCACGATGCTTTGTTTCATCACCACCGATGCGGCCATTGAAGCAAGAGCGTTGCAAGCCTGTCTCGAAATCGCCGTCGCCCAGAGCTTCAACCGCATCACCGTGGATGGCGACATGAGCACCAACGACACCGTGCTCGTGCTGGCCAACGGGCTGGCCGAGAATTCAAAGTTCAAAGTTCAGAGTTCAGAGTTCAAAGTTTTCCAATCCGCCCTCAACCACGTCTGCCTCGAACTCGCGAAGAAGATCGTGCGCGACGGCGAAGGCGTGACGCGCTTCGTGACCGTGCGCGTCCACGGCGCGCGCAACGTCGCCGACGCCGATGCCGCCGCCCGCGCCGTGGCCAACAGCGCGCTGGTGAAGACGAGTTGGTTCGGTGGCGACCCGAACTGGGGCCGCATCATCGACGCGCTCGGCTATTCGCCCGCGAAGATTGTCGAGGAGAAGGTGGACATCGGCTACTGCGCGCCCGGCAACCGGAAGGTTTTGTGGAGCCTCAAACGAGGCCAGCCCACGAAGGCCACTTTCAAACAACTCTGCGCCGCCGCCGCGCCGAAAGAATTCGACCTGCACATCCACCTGAACCTCGGCACCGCCAGCGCGCTGATGTACGCGTCCGACCTCACGGAAGAATATGTCGAGTTTAACAAGGGCGATGTGAGTGACCCGACGACGCTCGGAGGCTGACGCTACGCCCTCGGCTTCAGCGCGTCGCGCAACTCCTGTTTGTAATCGCGCGTCGGCTCGCCGTAGCCGGCTTTGCGGATGGCCAGCGCGGGGGCGATGATTTCCGCGCGCGGATCAATCTCGCGTCCGAAGATCAGCGGCCAGAGCCGGCGGCAGTTCTTCGCCATGTCGTGTCCCTGCTCCTCGTCGAAACTCGGGCGGAACAGATCCACAGCGAGTTGCAGTTCCGCAATCCATTCCACTTCCGTGGGGTGCCCGGTCCGGGCGATCACAGCGCGAAACGCGTTGAGGTCTTTCTCGTCCAGCCGGTTGAGTTTCGCCATCAGGATGTCGTACGGATGGGGAATCACGAACGTGACGTTGTCCACCTGGACAGAGCGCGTGCGGCTCGCCCACCGCGGGCTGGTGCGAAAATTCAATTCCGAGCAAACCTGAAACCCGGGCGTGTGCTGTTTGTCGCCCAGTCCGGCGCGCTCGATGATTTCGGTGAGAAACTCCTCGTCGCTGAAGATGTCCACGTCACCGCTCAACAGAGACGGTTCGAGGCTGATCTGAAGCGGGGCGGAGCCGAACAGTGTGATGCGAAACGGACGGCTGCGCGGCAAAACTGCCGCGAGTTTGAGCAACGTCCGGCCGGCGGGCGTGTCCAGATCAAATTCCTGTGTCCACCAGTTTGTCACGGTAAGAGTAGGGTGCCCGGTGCCAGTTCAGGGCCTGCTGCACGAGCCGGTTGGTCACGCCAGGGTCTTCCGCCAGCCGCGTGGCCAGCCGCCGGTCGCGCGCCGACCACGCGCGTCCGTCTTCGCGCTTGATGAGCAGGCGCGCGGCGATGCGGGCCTTGCGCCAGTAGGGGTCCATCAGGCGCTGCAACTCGTTGCTGAAATCCGGCTTCATTCTCGGCGGCAAATTTATACGTCAGCGCGGCGTGCGCGGCAA
>JBBQYK010000344.1:0-5354 GCA_038208765.1 Verrucomicrobiota bacterium | reverse complement strand
GGCGACAAGGCCCGACAGGAATGATGAGGATTGGAAGTTCCAAACCAACGCGCGGACCGACCGGGTGTCGTCCACCACTTGCGGATGCACCACGAGCCACGGCTGGGAGAGCCCGATGGTGACGGTCGGCTCCGGGTTATTCCCGAGACGCGTGATATGGGGGCCGGCAAAGTTCAGGAGGCACAAGAACACGACCGCCCCAAGGATCAGGCGGAACCGCAGCGGGATCACATGGATTGCACGGAACGGATCACGTTCTGCCCTCTGCCCGCTGGATTCTGACTTCCCGTTCTCCGCAGCCACCGTCTCCACCTGCGTGCGAAACTCGACGGCGGTTTGGTAGCGAAACTCCGGCGTCTTTTCGAGCGCACGGAGCACGATCTCATCGATCCGCACGTCCACCTGCACTCGCTTGGAGGGCGGTTGCAGCTTATCCGCAGGCAACTCGCCCGTGAGCATTTCGTAAAGCACCACGCCCAGCGAGTAGATGTCCGCGCGATGGTCGGTGCGCTGATGGTCCTTCTGCTCCGGCGCCATGTATTGCGGCGTGCCCGCAGGCTGCGATTCTGCCAAGCCAACATCCGATCCATCCGCGTGGAGCATTTTCGCAATGCCGAAGTCGGCGATCTTTACGCGCCCCTCTTTGTCGAGCAGCAGGTTCTCCGGCTTGATGTCGCGATGAACGATGCCGTGCTCGTGCGCGTATTGCAGCGCCTCGCACACGGGCGGCACGATGGCCAGCGCCTGCTCCGGCGTAAAACGCCCCGCCTTCAGGGCCTGACGGAGATTCACTCCGTCCACGAACTCCATGAGCAGGTAAAAGAATCCACCCGCTTGTCCGAAGTCGTGAACCGCGACGATGCTCGGATGATTCAATCGCGCCAGCGCCTGGGCCTCGTGCGCAAAGCGTTCGGCGAACTTCGCATCCTGCACGCGCTCCGGCGCGAGAAGTTTCAGTGCGACCAGGCGGTGCAAAGTTTTCTGTCGCGCCTTATAGACCACGCCCATGCCGCCACGCCCAAGGCATTCGATAATTTCGAGTTGAGGAAAATGCGGCGCGAGTTCGGCGGGCGAGAGCGGCGGTTGCGCGGCCAGTGCGTCCGCCCCCGTGAGTACCGTTTCAGTCGCGAAATTCATCGCCGCCAGACAGCGCGGGCACAGTCCCTTGGGCGCGTCAACGGGCAGCGTTGCGCCACATTTCGGGCAGGTCGGCAAGAGTGGCGTGTTCATTACGCTACGGATAAAGATTCGATGCCCGTTATCAATTCCCACGGGACGCGCTCCGCTACGCCCGTAGCTGGGGGCACATCGTCGCACGAGATTGCGTTGCGATGGAGCATATACCCCACGCGGTAAACCGTGATCACAACACTCGGCCCCTCAGCATCATCATCAAGCTTTCGTCGGAGGAAGCTGATGTGCATGTCAATCGTGCGAGTGGCGGTGCGACGGGGATCAAGTAGCCAGACTTGCGAAAGAATTTCATCTCGTGAAACGGGCGTGCCGGCTTTGCGCGCCAAGCAGGCCAGCAACGCAGCCTCACGGGCGGAAAGTTTGCATCGGCGTCCGCCATAATGGCAGATCTCGCGCCGCACCCAATCCACCCGGACATTCAATGGGGGGAAGCCGCTGGCGACGGCAGCCATCGGGCGCGTGGTCAGGACCGCGCTGGCCGCCCGATCCGCCCAATCCGGCAAAAAGATGCTCTTCATCACTGAGTAAATAAAGAAAGGCCGTGCGTTGTTACAAAGTGCCCGTGCCGCGCGCCATCTTGTGCCGGGGGATTCTGTTCCAACTCCTCAGTCGAAATAGACACACGTTGTTACGGCACGCTCCGGGAACGCAATTCTCCGATGCTCTGCGGCTCAGATTTCGTTCCCGCTGTCTCCGCAGGCACGGTGAACTTTCCGGCCGCGACGTGTTCCTTCTCGCCTGCGCGCGTGAAGAAAATCTGGTAGTCGCCGGGCAGCACGCCGAGCACCTCGAACGTGCCATCCACCTTCACTTCCAATCCGTCACGGAAGAAGACCGGGCCGACGGGACTTTTTTGCAGGGCACTCCACGCTGCCCACATCTCGCTGTCGCCTTCGCGACCGAAATGCGGCGCGGTGGGATGAAACCGGAACGTCACGTCCGCCCATGCTTCGCGACCGGTCAGCCGGCCTGTCACCGTCCGGCCTTGGCCACTCAGCAGTGTGGAATTCTTGCCGGGCTGCACGGTGAGATGAGTGGTCATGCCAGGCAGATTGACTTCGGTGATTCCGGCCTTGTTCCCTGGCGTCGCGGGCGTGGGGCAGGACAATTGCACGAGTCCAGGCAGCACGCGCTCGAAGCTGAAACTGCCGTCGACTCCGGTAGTAGTCTTCTCGTACTGCGCAATCACGCCGGGATAGCCATAACTATCGCGCTGGATGCTCAGGCTGACATTGCGGTTGGTGCCGAGCACGTCACCCCATTGCGCTCGGCCTTCGATGCGGCCCCACGGCTGAAGCGTCACGTCTGAGAGCTTTTTGAATTCAGCCAGCGTCATCTCGCGCACACCGCTGCCGTGCATGATCAAAACGGCGGCGGTGGGATCATTCTCCGATGGCAGAACGAATCGCCCGTCCGCATCGGCTTTCACGAATCGAGGCCGACGCCATAAGTCCGACGCCTCATTCTCGCGCCGTAGATGACCATTAACAACCCGGAGCAGCGGGTCGTCCGCACGGCGAAGTAACCCATTCTCAATGACCGCCTCACGCTGCACCATCGCGAGTGCCACGGTCGCACCCGACGCGGGCTTGCCATCCGGCATCAACACGCGGGCCGCAGTGCCCTTGTCCGCAGTCAGCAGGAAATCAACATCATGGGCCTTGTTCTTTTCCAGCCACGCGAACACCTGCGGCGCGTAACCGTCCGCCTCGACGCGCAGCGCCATCGGATCGTAAGCTTCGGCCAGCGGCCAGTTCAGCACGCCATCCGTTCCGATGCGCAACGTGTGCGGCTGCCAGTTGACGATCTGGTTGTCGCGCTCCCTGCTTGGCATGGATCTCATGCCCGCAATGACGTGGAACTCCCGTATGGGTTTCTTCCCGGTCGCATCGAGCACATTCACGAGAATGCTTTTCGTCCCGGTGCCTTTGCGTGGCGCGGGCGCGGCGGCGCGTTCTCCAGGTGCATTTGCCGCCGCAGGTTCTCCTGCGATCACAATCGTCGTCTCCGCCGTCGTCAGTCGGCCGCTCCATTCTCCTTTCGCCGGCAACGTCCGGTGCATGAGACCGTCGTCCTGCCGCTCCCACGCCATGCCGGTGGTGAGAATGGATTCGTAGCGCACGCTATACTCTCCCGGACCGGCCGCGACGCGGTTGCCACCGAAGCCCGCTGCATTGGTGCTGTTCCTGTCGTCGAAGATGAGGCTTTTCTTCGCCAGCGTCAGCCGCTCCCCGGGCCGCAGCTTGTGGCGTTGGATGGGCGACATGCCCGTGAGCCAAGTGCTCTTCAGTTCGACATTGGTTCCATCTGCGCGGGTGACCCTGGCGTGCGCGTCCTGCATCACGTCCGAACTGCCGAAGCGAATCTCCTTGTCGCTGATGTTCCCGACGAGCAACCACACGCTCATCTCCTGGCCGAGCTTCGATTCCGTGGTGGAGAACACCGCCGCCGCGCGCAAGCCATTCTGTGATCCTCCCCAAGCTGAGGCGGGCACCACCACGGCTGGGCTCATCCAATCCTGGAGCTTACCCTGCCGGGCCAGTTCGTCGTTGCCGGGTTGGTAATCCGAATCGGGAATCATGACCGACAGTTCCTCAATGCGCCGCTCGGTCTGCGCAATCGCCGCGCGCAAGGGTGCCACGTCGTCGCCATTCAGGATGGCGGCGAGTTCCTTGAACTTCGCCACATGGTAGGCGCGAGTGTTTGCGCCGATGTCCGGCGCGAGGCCGGCCGTCATAATGCGCAGGGCGCACTCGCGCAACTTCGCATCGTCGGTGCGCAGCATGAGTTCGACCACGTTCGGGACATTGTCCGCATAATCCTGCCGCAGCTTGGTGATGAACCGCGCCTCCAGTTTGAACGTCTCGAAGGCGTCGCCGGCCATCGGTCCAAAGTAGGTCGCGTTACCCCGCCCAGGTGTCGGGTTCACATAGAGGTAGGAGGCATTGCGCTCGGGATTGAAGTACAACCACGCCGCGCCCAACTGCACCTGCAACACCGCGCGCCGCCGCCGGAACTGTCGCCCGTTGGCCGGATCACGTTCGTAGATTTCGGGCACTTCCTGCAACCGCTGCGTCTGCCCCAACTCATCCAGGTTGACGCCCTCGAACACGCGCGCGTCCGCCGCCCGCAGTGTGACGAAAGGGAACAGGGCGACCATCGTGAGAATCGCGACTTTGATTTTCATGGCTGAGTCAGGCTCAGGATCGATCTACCGACACCTTGGCCCATGTTTTCTTAGAAAAAGTTCACGCGAAGACGCTGTTCATTGCCGAGTAAATACACAAACACCGCCCGCTGTTACACCCCTCTTGCGCCTACGCCCGGCTCAAGACAGCCACCAGATGCCGCATCTCCGCATCCACATCGCCGGTTTCGGCGATGGTTTGACGGAACGATTGGCGGAATTGCTTCCGCATTCGATGCACCGCCACCGCGCCGCGCTTTCGGTGGTGCCGATAGCCGCCGCGATTTGCGCATAAGGAATCCCGCCGCGCTCCGCCGTGAGCCATTCCTTGAGCGAGTCGAATTCCTGCCTTCGTCCGGTGCGGGCAAACTCGCGACGAACGTACAGTAAATGTCAGAATGACTTGGCGATCGTTCAGGGCGTTTGCAGGTTGAAAAATTGTTGGCCGTTCGTGGCCGCTGAAAGCGATTGAACCCATCGCCCATCGGAAAACACGGGCGCGGCGCCGAAGGGAGACCACGCCACCGGCGGAGTCAAATTGGTGGTCTCAAACAATTTCACCACGAACACGCCGAAGGGCCAGGTCAAGGTCAGGTTGTGCCCGGTGCGGCCCAAGGTGAGCTGCGATGGCGGCGGTGTTCCGAACCGGCCCGCGAGCGCGAAATCGAAACTCAGGTCGCTACTCCCGTTGGAATTTTGATGGACTTCGATGGCGACTAGATTCGTTCCCGCGCGCAGAAACGTCGGGCTGAGGGTGGTGGTAAAGTATGTGAATTCATCGGTCCCGGAGATGCCGCTGGCGGCCAGCGTCAGATAGCTCACCGTGCCCGTTGGCATGTTGCTGCGCCAGACTTCCACGCCGTTGAGATAAACCACCGCGCCGTCGTCGCGCATCAGTTGGGCGTTTAAGCCCGTGAACTGCGGGGGATTTGTCACGGTGAAGGTTCGCCGGAAATAGTACGTGATGTATTTC
>JBBQYK010000343.1:0-5357 GCA_038208765.1 Verrucomicrobiota bacterium | reverse complement strand
GCCAGGATGACGACGAAATAGGGCGACTGGTTCTCGCCCCCGCTCATCTTGCCGCTCTGCTTGTCCACACTGATGGGCCGGGCCGCCGGATCGTTCTTGTCGCTGACCAGCAGGTCGTAGTCGTAGAAATGCCGGTAATCGAGCAGGCGCGCGGACTCCATGCTGTCGGGTTGCTCGACAAGCACGCGGAGAAAATTCTCCAACGTCGCGCGCATCTCGCCCTGCACATTCTGAAAGAACAAACTGTCCTCCTGGAATTGCGCGTTAAGGCTGACGAGATCACGCAGGGCTTTGAACTCCGGGTTCGGCTTGGCCTCGATTGCGTAGAGGTCGTTACCAATCGGCTGCTTCAGATGGTTGTTCAGCAGCACGATGATGTTGCGCAACTGCCGCAAAGCCTGATCGAGCTTCTGCAAGACCTGCGTGCGAAACAAATTCTCCCAGCGCGTCCGCTCGACCTTCGCCTTCTGTTCGTAGTTCGGGATGTTCGCCTCTTTGACCTGCGCCCAGAGTTTGTCCCAGGGCGCGTTCGATGGATTCTCGGCCACAAGTTCGTCGAACTTGCGATAGACGAGAGCAAGTTCGCGGCGGGCGGCGACGAGATTGGCCCAGTTCTCCACGACAGCCTTTTCGGCTTTGTGTTCCTCGCGCCCGAACTCCCGCGCTGCGGCGTCTAGCGCGGGGAAGCTGGCGGTGAGAGTCGTGCGCCATTCGATCAAGCGCGTCGCGTGGAGCGAGATGTCACCGGTCTCCTGCTGCACGCGTTCGAGGGCGCGCAGCTTCGAGTCTTCGTCATTCTTCGCGGCAGCCAGTGCGTTTTCGAGACGTTGAATCTCTCCGCGCTTCTGGCTCTGTAGCTTTTCGCGCTGTTCTTTTTCCCACGCCTCCAGTTCCACGCCGAGTTCACCAAGTCTCCGTTCTTTCTCCTCAAAGCTCGCGCGGTCAATCGTGTTCAGCTTCGTGATGTTGCCGTCGCGCTCTTTCACCAGCGCGGGAAGCCGCTGCGCTTCGACCAGATCGCGCGTGAGGGAGTTGTGCTCCGGGATGAACTGCGCGGCGCGTTCGAGAATATTCTGCACCGCGCCAACGGTCGGCGCGAGCCGGCGTTCCTCGGCGTCGAGGTCTTTCCACTGCGATTTCTTGAGCGCGAGTTGCTGCTCCAAGCCGCGCCGGCCCACGAAGGGCATCCCGTCGTATTGCCGCCGCCGCTCGGCGAACGCGCCGCGTGTCATGAAGCCATCGGGCAGGATGGCGAAGTCGTGCCGCGCCAGGTCGTCGCGCTTTTCGACACACATCAGGTCACCAAACAGATTGCTGACAATGGCGCGGGCGACGGAATGCTCAGTCTGGATTTTCTCCGCGAGCGAGCCGGGCTTCACCGCGCGGGCAAGTCGTAGCGCCTTCGTCGGATGCACGAGAGATTCCTGCGGCGAATCCGCTTTCAATTCGTGGTAAATTTTCAACGCCGTGTCGTAGTTCGATTCGCTAACCACGACGGCGCACTTGCGTGTGAATGCGACTTCGATGGCCGCCCGCCATTTCTCATCCGCGACTTCGCAGAGTTTGCAAAGCGGCTGGGCGGGCTGCTGGCGGCCATCCCACGACAGCGTGCCGTTTAGCGCCCGCAACAGCGTGGTGGGAAACGGCAGGTCACCAATCTCCAGCGCGCCGATTTCCTCGCGCAACTTGCCGAGCTTCACGCGTACATCGTCGAGTAACTTCCTCACCGGCCCGACCGCGCGGCTCATGGCGAGCTTCAACTGCTCCGCCTCGGCGGCGACGGCGGCGAGCGCGGCTTCGCTCTTGTCGGCCTCGCAACTTTCGAGTTGCTTGATGGCGGCTTCCAGCGCGCCCGTGTTCACCGGTTCGGCGAGCGGTGCGGACGCGACTTCCGCGAGCCACAGGCGGGCCTTGCGAACGCGGTTGCGGAGCGCGTCATCCACGCGATGGCCGACAGCGCTGAGGCCTTCGATTTCCCGAACCAGCGTTTGGTTCCGTTCCTTGATGAAGAGATAAGTTTCACCGCCGGGCGTGGTGCGGATCAGATTCTTGAGTTGCTCAATCTCGCTTTTCCGGTTGGTAATGAGCTTGTCGAGTTCGCCAATGCGCTTCTCCTCCTCGGCGAATGCTGCCTTCTCCGTTGCCAACTTCTCGACCGCCTCACGCATCATCACCCCGGCGTGGGCATGGCTCAATTCCGCCGCGAGCCAGCGAGCTACAACCTGATCTCGCTGCGCCGCCGCGTGTGCCGCGTGCAGGTCGCGGATGACCTGAAGCCGCTTGAGTTGATCGTGCAGTTCGCGCAAGTCGCGCTCGTAGGCGAGGAAGTCACGATAGCTGCCGCGAACGTCATTCACGTTCAGTTGATCGCCGGGCAGCACGAAGTCGCGGATGAAGTTGTCGAACGACTTCCGATTGGTGAACGACATCGCCTGTGGCAGCAGCGCCGCGAGCACGGCGCGGTTGAAGTTCAGGTGCTGCTCGTTCGCCATATCGCGCAAGAATTGCTCCTGCGTTTCAAAGAGCCGCCCGTCGCGGTGCTTTTCAATGAGGTAACGGAACGGGGCCAGTTCGAGCGGTCGCTTGCAACCGTCTTCGGGACTCACCGCCAGAAAGTCATCCCGCGAAAGCGCCCCATCGCAATAGAACGCCTTGATTTGTCCCTGATTCTCCATCGCGTTGCGAAACTCGATCCGCAGTCCCCACGTCTCCACGCGCGATTCTTCGTTGGGCTTGGCGGGCCAGGTGAATTCCAGCGCTATGTAAGTGATGGCTCCCTTGTCGCGCTGGTATTGCGGCACGCCGTTCTCCTCGCGCTTGGTGTCGAGCAGGCAGTAGCTCTTGAGCGTGCGGTCGGAATGCGCGCCGGTCGCCGAACGGTTGAAATGATTGTGCGCCACGTCGGTGCCGACCAGCACCGTCATGATCAAATCCATGAGCACCGACTTGCCGGAGCCGGTCACGCCCGCGAGCAACAGGTTGCCCTCGACCGGCAATGAATCGTTGTAGCCATACCAGTTGATGGCGTGGAGCCGGGTCAGCTTGATGGCGCGGCTCATGGGTTCGGCGCTCCGTCTTCGTCCGGCGCTGCGTCGTTGGACTCGGGCGAAGCCGCCGGACTGCGGTGCAACTCCGCCGTCTTCGTCCATTCCTCAAGGCCATTGAACTGGATGACTTTCTTCAACGTGGGCAGCACTTCGATGCGCGACTGCTCGAACGGACTGGCGAGGTCCAGGCGCACGAGATTGAAGCGGCGGGCCTGCCGGAGAATTTCAATCATGCGCCCGGGACTCGGCTGGCTTTTGAGGTCAGGCAGCAGTTTCTCCCTAAGCAGTTGGTTGAGTTGCTCAACGGTCAGCAGCACTTGCGTCGCGCCGTGCTCGCGGATTTGGGTATCGAACTCATACCAGAGCGCCAGCAGCACGAGCGTGGCGTCCTGCTTGAGATGCAAGGTAAGCGCGGGCCGCTCGGGCACGGCCTGCACCAGACGACTTTCGTGTTCCGCGTGAACGGACAAACCGATGAGCGCCGCCGCCTCGCGCAGCCACTCGAAATTCTGCCGGCACCACGCGTAAAGCTCGGCCTGCCCCGACTCCAACCCCAGGATGGAGCCGTGCGCGAGCAACTCCTGCAACGCCTCGCCCAACCGCGCGCGGTCAGCGTCGGTCAAACGCAGCAGGCTGGCGGGCGATGAAGTGATCGGCTCTGGATTCATTTCTTGATGACGAAGAATCGTTCCAGCCGGCAATCGAGCTTGCGATCAAATTCCGCGCCAGGCGCGGCGTCATCCTTGGCGCGCGGCACTTCGACACGATAGCGGGCATCGCCGGACTCCGCGTGCAGCAACAGGGCAATCACGTCGGCCAGATCGTCGTCGTTGCGCACCGGCAGATCCCCGCTGGCAAAGCGTGTACCCTTGCCACCGGGCAGTTTTTCTACGAGGCGATTGGCGCGCGCCACGGTGAGCGAATCCCGCACGACGTTGCCGAGTTGTGCCTTGGCTCCGTCGCGCATCCGTTCGGTCACCTCGTCATCGACGGGCGCATTCTCCTCCAGCGTGCGTCGGCGCGGCGGTTCGTAGAGCGAGTCACGGCCCGCGAGCAGGCGGACGTCGGGCAGCAATAAGGGCGGGAGATCGGCCAGTTCGTCGAGGTCCGCGAGACGACGACCGGCGAACGCGGAATTGATGCGCTCGAAGAAATTTTGCATCTGCCCGCGTCGTTCGCCGACTACTTCCTGCAAGTAACGCGACCGGGCGAGTGAGCGGCGGGTGAATTCAGCGGTGCGCCGGTCAATCTCATCGGCGAGCGGCTGAACGTGGTCGAGCGCGCGGGCCAGTTCCCCGAGGCGGTTGCGGACACGCGCCATCGCCGTGGCTGGGTCGAGGCCGTCGCGCCGCATGACTTCATGCTGCATCTGGTGCAGCCGCTCGGTGTCGAAGAGTAGCGCGCGGACACGTTCTCGGGCCTCGTCGAGCCGCGCGGGGAGTTGGGCATGCACCAGTTCCGCATAGCAGGTGCGCCCCACTTGCTCGGCGTATTGATCGAACACGACGCCGTAAATTTCACCGAGCGTCGCTGCCTCGCGTTGGCGTTCGGTCAACCGTTTCAGACTTTTCTCGATGCCGCGCAACTCGCTCAGCCCGCCTCGCGCGAGGGTAAGGCAATTCTCCAGATGCACGAACGGCGCCTCCGCGAGCGCGGCGTGATTGGCCAGCGCCGCGCACACGCCTTGCAGCTTATCCGTGAAAACGGCGGCGTCAGGTCGGGCAATTTTTCGCAACGCTTCAAGCAGTATGCCCCCATGCGCGTCGAAACGGATGACGCGCTCCCAGTTGGGAAGCTGTTCGTCCAATACCCAGCCTATCTCCGGCCTCGCCAGATGATCCAAGACGCGCCGCGCCTTTTCCCGCAACGGCAACGCTGCGAACTGGTCACGCGGCGCGATGTCTAGTTCGTTTTCTTCAAGGGCGAAGGCCGGATGCCGCGCCAGCACTTCGCTCACTATCGCCAGCGCCTCCTCGCGGCTCATACCCTCGTGCCGCTCGGACGCCTCGCGTTCCAGGGCATCGAGCACGTCCACATACACCGCCGCATTCCTGCCCGCCAGCACCCGAAAGAAACCGGGATCGACTTCGAGGAACAGTTCTGCGGCGAGAGAGAGCATCAGATCGCGAAGGTGCTCAAAACTTATTCTTCCGATACGCGCCCATGGCCGGGGCGTCCGGGTTCACCTCGGGGCCGAAGTAGCGGAGGGTGACGAGGGGTTCGGTTTCGCTGGTGTTCTCGAAAGTCACGCGGCGGTCGCCATTCCGGCGGTGAGTTGCTCGATCTCAACCTGGAGCCGCCGAATCTCCT
>JBBQYK010000342.1:0-5388 GCA_038208765.1 Verrucomicrobiota bacterium | reverse complement strand
GGCAGCGCGCTGGCCGGCAGCACGCTCACGATGATCGAAGCGGTGCGGCGCGCGGTGCAACTCGGCGGCGCATCCCTCGTCAATGCGGTGCGGATGGCCACGCTGAATCCCGCGCGTCAACTGGGCCGTGAGCACGAATTCGGAACGCTCGAACGGGGCCAGCGCGCCGACCTCGTGTGGTTCGACTCGCAGTTCCGTGTGCGCGGCGTGTGGCTGGACGGCGACGTGCGTTTTCTCGTCTGAACGCGAGGAGCGCGGACCGCCGAGTCCGCGTGTTTTTTTGCCTCACGCGAAGGACGCGAAGGACGCAAAGGATGGATGCCGTGTGTCCCCGTGCGTTCGCGCGCGAAGCCATTCGGAGCTTCGAGCAATGCTCGGCGCTCCGCTTCCGGCCCCACCTCGCTTTCCTTCTTTGCGTCCTTCGCGTCCTTGGCGTGAGGAATTCTTTTCTTTCCCAAAAACCAACGGTCCTCGCGGACTCGGCGGTCCGTGCTCCGCGTGATTTTACCAAGCCATGCGCAACCTTGAGCCGCCACCAGTGTTTGTTAGCCTGCTGCGCACGATGTCCGTCAATCTCGATCCTGACGCCGCCCTGATGCTTCGCGTCCGCGAAGGCGACCGGGCGGCCTTCGAGACTTTGGTCGAGAAATACAAGCAGCCCGTCACCAATCTGGTCGCCCGCACCATCGCCGATCCCACGGAAGCCGAGGACATCGCGCAACACGTCTTCGTGCAGGTTTTCAAATCGGCGCACCGCTACGAAGTGACGGCGAAATTCTCCACCTGGCTCTTCACCATCGCGCGCAATCTTTCGCTCAACGAAATCCGCCGCCGCTCTCGCCACCGCGCGGATTCGCTCGATCAAACGTTCGCAGACGACGACGACCATCCGATGCGACAGGCCCCGGACACAAAATCAGTTGGCCCGACGGAGTCGTTGTTGCAGGGCGAACTGGAGGCGAAGGTCGAGGAAGCCATCGCCGACCTGCCGGAGAAACAACGCACCGCGCTGCTCATGTGCCGCCACGAAGAATTTTCCTACGAAGAAATTGCCAAGGTCGTGAACTGCTCGCTCTCGGCGACGAAGTCGCTGATTCATCGCGCGCGGGAAACTTTGAAGGAACGGTTGAAACCGTATCTGCGCACTGGCGCGTGGAGGGAAGATGACTAGTGGGGCCATCGTTAGTGGGGCGGCCGTCCCGGCTGCCACTCGTCCGACATGCGTCCCGCTTGTCGATCCGGCAGCCGGGACGGCCACGGGACTATTCGCAGGCGAGACGCCTGCGCCACTAGCCCATGACAAAATGAAACTTTGTTGGAGAACTGGTTTTGAACTGAAAGGAAGATCATGAAAGACGTGCGTGAAGATGATTTGTTCCGGCTGAGTATGCAGCCGGAGTTGTCGCCCGTGGAAGAATCCAAACTCGAGGCGTGGCTCGCCGCGCAGCCCGACGCACGCGCCGCGTGGGAACAGGACCGCGCGCTCGGTCGCGCGCTGCAATCACTGCCCGACGCGCCGGTGTCGAGCAACTTCACCGCGCGCGTGATGCAGGAACTGGATTTGGAAACAGCGCGCGAACAACGCGCGCGCGGCGGCGGCTGGCGGCGATTGCTCTGGCCGCGGCTCGGCTGGGCCACGGCGGCGGTGGCACTCACGCTTTTTGGCGCGCAACAATTCCGCACCACTCAGCGCACGCAACTCGCCTCCGACGCCGCGCTCGTCTCGAAGGACATCGCGCGCCTGCCCGACGCCTTCCGCGATTTCGACGTGGTGGATTCGCTGCGCGCAATCACGCCGGCGAGCGACGATGGAATTTTGATCGCCCTGCAATGAAACGCTTCTGCCTCCAACTTGGTGTGCTTCTGCTGACGCTCTGCGGCGCAAGCGCGCAGCCCGCGCCGCCGCTGCCCGTGCCCGCGTCACCCGTGGCGGTCTTCCGCATGTTGCTCGAGACGAACGAGGCCGGGCGCAACCAGTGGCTCGCCTTGAACAAGCCCGCCCAGCGCCAATACCTCGAAAGCAAAGTCGCGGAGTATGCCGCCCTCGCGCCCGAGGAACGCGCCGCGCGCCTCCAGGCGCTGCAACTGCGCTGGCACCTCCCGCAGCTCATGAAGCTGCTGCCCGCCGACCGCGCCGCGCGCCTCGCGCAGATTCCCGGCCCGGATCGCGCGCTGCTCGAAGGCAAGCTCCGGATCTGGACCATTCTGCCCCCGGGCCTCCGGCAGGATTTGCTCGAGAACCAACTCGCCATCAGCGTGTTCGTGGCTGCGAAACAAGGCGGCACAAATGATCCGGGATTGACCGGACTCAGCGCCCCGCGGCGCAAGGATCTCGAGGAGCAATCCCGGCGGTTCAACGATCTGCCCGAGGCGCGCCGCGTCCAGGCCATCGCGAATTATGAACGATTTTTCGGCATGCCCGCACAGCAGCAAAGCCAGGCGTTGCGCCAGCTCACCCCGGTGGAAACCGCGCAGATGCAGCAGACGCTCACCAGTTTCAATCGTCTCTCACCCGAGCAGCGGGTGCAGGCCGTGGCCGGCTTTCGCAAATTCTCCGAACTGTCGGTCACCGAGCGCACCGCCTTCCTCCAAACAGCCGAACGCTGGCAGGCCATGGGCGAGACCGACCGCGAGAACTGGCGCAAGATGGTCGCACGCCTGCGCAGCGCGGGCGCCATTCCCCCGCCGCTTCCGACCGCCGTGCGCAAGACCACGGCGGCCCTGGCGGAAAAGAGCAGATAGTGGCTGGCAGTTAGTGGGGCGGGCGTCCCGCCTGCCACTCGTCCGGTGGCCATCTCGGCCAGGGCAAACGCATCTAAATGCTTTGCTAGTTCTGGGTTTTCATTCGTCTGCCCCAATTCGTTGGCCAGCTTTCATTCCGGCAGCGGAGCGGCAGACGAATTGGGGCAGACGAATGGAAAAACATCGGCGCTGATCTTCGGTTCCTCGCTCATACCGATGAGTTTTGATGCGTTGCCCTGCCGTCCCGGCTGCCGGATCGACCATCGGACTGCGGACAAACAATCCCCCGGCCCCGGACGCGCGGCAGCACGTCCCTACCGAGCCGCCCGCGCTTGGCGCGGGTAGGGACGCGCTGCCGCGCGTTTGGGGGGTGGCGTTTTAACCACAACCTCCACACGGAACTTTTCATTGGTGCCCATTTCTCCCGCTGGCATTGTCGCACCGTGTCTGATTCGCCCGTCACCAGTCTCTACGTCCATGTGCCGTTCTGCGCGCACAAGTGCGAGTACTGCGCCTTTTTCTCCGAGGCTTCGAGCGGTGAACTGATCAACCGCTACGTGGCCGCGCTCGTGCGCGAGATGGAACTGGTCGCGCACGATCTCAAACCGCGCACGGTGTTCTTCGGCGGCGGCACGCCTTCCATGCTCAACCTGCGTCAGTGGGAAATGATTCTCCGCACGATGGAGCGATTGAATCTGCTCGGCGCAGCGGAGTGGACCATCGAATCCAATCCCGCCACCGTCTCGCTCGACAAAGCAAAACTCTGGCGCGACTTCGGCGTGAACCGAGTCTCGATGGGCGTGCAATCACTCGACGAGTCCCTGCTCGAACGCCTCGGCCGCATCCACTCGCGCGAGCAAGTGTTCAAAAGTTTCGACATCCTGCGCGCCGCCGGCTTCGACAACGTGAACGTCGATCTCATGTTCGCCATCCCCACGCAGACGATGGACACTTGGCGCGCGACGCTCCGCGAAGCCATCGCGCTCGGCAGCGAACATCTCTCCAGCTACGAAGTCATCTACGAGGAGGACACGCCGCTCTACGCGCAGTTGCAGGCCGGCGAGTTCGACGTGAACGAAGAACTCGCCTGCGACATGTACGACGAGTTGATCGCCACAACGAGCGAGCATGGTTTGCGGCAATACGAGATCGCCAACTTCGCGCGCGACCTTCGGGTCGAGTCCAAAGTCCAAAGTCCAAGGTCCAAAGTCGTGACCGCACCGGACGCCCCACCTTGGACCTTGGACCTTGGACCTTGGACAGTTCCCGCCCTCGCCTGCGCCCACAACGTCAACTACTGGCGCGGCGGTTCCTTCCACGCGCTCGGCCCCAGCGCCACCGGCTACGTCCACGGCGTCCGCACCAAGAACTGGTCGAACACGCAGCTCTACTGCGAGCAACTGGAGAAAGGCCGCCGCGCCATCGAGTCGAGCGAACAGCTTTCGCCCGAGGCCCGCGCCGGCGAGACGGCGGCGTTTGGTCTGCGGATGCCGGCGGGCTGGAACTTCGAGGAGTTCAAGATCGTTACCGGCTTCGATCTGCGCGAAGGCTGGCGCAACGAAATGAAAACGCTCGTCACCAACGGTCGCGCGGAGATGGATGAACACGGCTTCCGCCTGAACCATCTCGGCCTCCGCTTCGCCGACTCCGTCGCCGAGGATTTCCTGCGCCTCGAAACTGCGAGCGCGTAGGACAGGCGTCTCGCCTGTCTCCACCAATTTCTTCCGATGGTTTAGACAGGCTGGAAGCCTGTCCTACAAAAGAACTCCAGCCATGACGGATGGGTCCGCCACTTCGGCGCTGGCTTCAGTTCAATTCCCTGCTTGACGCTTAAACTACCACGGTAGTATTACCCCGGTCGTCGAAACCCATTATGCCTAAACAAAAGACTCACCGGCTCGGCGACCTTCAGCTCAAGATCATGCAAGTGCTCTGGCAGCGCGGCGACTCCGGCGTGAGCGACGTGTTCGCGGACATCAGCAAGGAACGCGCCCTCGCCTACACCACCATCGCCACCATGCTGCGCAAGATGGAAGCGCGCGGACTCGTCGCGCATCGCGTGGACGGACGCGCGTTCATCTACCGCGCCGCCATCGATGCGCAGACCGTCACCAGCAGCAGCTCCGAGCATCTCATCGACCGCTTCTTCGAGGGCAGCCTGGCCGACCTCGTCTCGCACCTGCTCGACACGCGCGAAGTGAGCCGTGCCGAACTGGCGAAGATCGAGAAGCTCATCGCTGAGAGGAAGAAATCCAATTGAACGCGTGGCCGACTCTGCGGGAATGGTTCCAGTTCGGCGGCACGCTGGCGCTGGAACTGGTCATCGTCTTTGCCGTCGCGAAACTGGTGGCGCTACGCGTGCGTTCGGCGCAAGGGCGGCGCGCGCTCTGGCAAATATCCCTGCTCGCGATGCTGCTGGTCGTCGCCGGAGAACTGAACGGCGTGCGCGGATGGCTGCGTCTGCCGGAGAAAAAGGCTTCACTGCCCGTGGAAAAGAAGGTGGTCGTGACCTTGCTGGATGTGGAGCCGGACTTGGAATGGTTTCGCGACAGCCTGATCGCCGAAGCGGCACCGTTGGCGACAGCCGCACCGAAACCCGCGCCGCGTCCATTGCGCTGGCAGCAGCACGCCGTCTGGCCGGCGTTG
>JBBQYK010000341.1:0-5390 GCA_038208765.1 Verrucomicrobiota bacterium | reverse complement strand
AATCGCACCCGCCGCGTGCTCGCGATGAACGCCATTCAGGATCGTTTCGCCAACACCGCCGTCGCGGCGCTGCACCGGGCCGTGGAAGGCGCGAAGAATCCTCATCAATGGATTCACGCCATGTGGCTCTTGCGTCGCTTCGATGCGCTCACGGCGGATGAACTTAAAACGGCCGCTTTCGCGACGGACCAGACCGTGGCCCGCGTCCACGCCCAGCGCATCGCCGCTGATTTGTTCGGCCAGAACCGCCTGCGGGGCAAAGGCGCGGAAATCAATTTGCTGCCCGCCGCTCTTGAAGTGGCCGAACGCGGCATCAAAGACCCGGACGCCCTCGTGCGCCGTTGCGCGGCGGAGGCGCTGGCGCTCGCGCCCGGCACGGACACGGCCCACGTCTCGGCCCTGCTTGCCGCGCTCGCGTCGGCTCCCGCTGCCGACAATCATTTGATCTACGCGTTGCGCGGCGCATTGCGCGACCGGCTGCAAGACCCGCGCGTGTTCGAGAAAGTGCTCGCGGGAAAATGGAGCGAAAGTGAAGCGCGCGCTCTCGCCGCCATCGCGCCGTCCAGCACCAACGCGTTCGCCGCCTCCTTCCTCGTCGCCCACTTGCAGAAGTATTCCGAGTCGCGCAGCACGGCGGCCAAGTATCTGAAACACGCCGCGCGCTTCCTGCCGGAGAACCGCATTGATGATCTCGCCACGCTCGCGCGCGACAAGTTCCGTGACGACGTGGATTTGCAATCCGCGCTGTTCAAATCCGTGCAGGACGGACTCGCGCAGCGCGGCGTGGCGCTCAGCCCGCGCACGAAAACCTGGGGCACCGCGCTCGCGAACGATCTGCTCGCCTCCGTGCGACGCACCGAGAGCGGATGGACGTCGCTGCCCGTGGAATCGAATCCTGCCAGCGCGAATCCGTGGGCCGTGCAGAACCGCAAGAGCAGCGATGGTCGAGATGCTGATTTCCTCTGCACACTGCCCGCTGGCGAGACGCTGACCGGCGTGCTGCGTTCCAAGAACTTCACTGCGCCCGCGAAGCTCACGTTCTGGATGGCCGGTCACGACGGTTCTCCCGGCAAACCGTTGCAGAAGAAAAATTTCGTCGGCCTGCGCGACGCCGAAACTTCCGACGTGCTGATGACCGCGCCCGCGCCGCGCAACGATGTGGCGAAATCCACGACCTGGGACTTGAGCGCGCACGCGGGCCAGCAAGTCTTCCTCGAACTCGTGGATGGCGACACGGCGGGCGCGTACGCGTGGCTGGCTGTCGGACGTTTCGAGCCGGCGGTGGTCGCGCTGCCGAAGACGACGCCGAAGCTGATTGATGAGCGCCTGACCGGCGCGGCGCAAATCGCACTCGCTACGCGCGACACTTCGCTCGAAGCACCGCTGACGGCGGCGTTGAAAATTCCTGCGGGTGTCGAGGCACGCGGTTCCGTGGCCGCCACGTTGCTGGCTCTGAACACCAAGCAGCATCTTCCCGCAGTGGGCGAAATCATGAACGACGCCAGCGCACCCGACGCCTTGCGTCAGCGCCTCGCGCAGGCCATCGCCGAGTCGAACACCGACGACGGGCGCGCGCTCGTGGTGTCCGCGTTGCAACGCACGCCGGAGCGCGCGCAGCCGAAGTTCGCGCTCGCGCTGTCCGGCACGAAGCTCGGAGCCGAGTCATTGCTCAAAGAAGTCGAGGCGGGCCGCGTCTCCGCGCGGCTGTTGCAGAACCAGGCGTTGAAAGAAAAGCTCGTCGCGTCGAAGGCCGACAACGTGAAGGCACGCCTCACGAAACTCACCGCGAACCTCACGCCGTTGAACGAGCAGTTGCAGAAGCTCATTGATCAGCGCGCGAAAGCATTTGGCTCCGCCAAAGCCTCCGCCGCGAATGGCGTCGCGATCTTCGAGAAGAATTGCGCGGTGTGCCATCAGCTCGACGGCAAGGGCGCGCTGGTCGGCCCGCAGCTTGATGGCGTGGGCGCGCGCGGCACGGAACGCATCATGGAGGACGTGATTGATCCGAACCGCAACGTGGACGGCGCGTTCCGTTCGACGCTCTTCGAGTTGAAGGATGGCGAGACGGCGTCCGGCCTTTTCCGGCGCGAGGAAGGCGAGTTGCTCATCTACGCCGACACGGCGGGCAAGGAACATTCGCTGGCGCGCAAGGACATCAAGGAACGCCGTCAGTCTGAGTTGTCGCTGATGCCGGAAGGACTGGCCGAGGCGATGACGGCGGCGGAGTTCAACGACTTAGTCGCCTTCCTCATCACCAAGAAGGCGGAGAAGAAATAACCTTAAACACGCATGGAAACGGACAAACACGGATGCGGAAACGCGGGTGGAGCGCGGACTGCCGAGTCCGCGGGTCTCCGGCTTTTTCGGAAACTTTCAACACTCAATCAAAACAAGCACACGCGGACTCAGCGGTTCGCGCTCCGCTGCCGCATCCGTGTCCATCTGTGTTTATCCGTGGTTTTCCTTGTCTTCACTGTTTCGGTTCCTGCGCTGGAGATTTCGTGGACGAACAATCTGCTCACCGTGACCGGCCCTAATCTTCCCGGCGGGACGATGGATGTGTGGTATCTCGAAGCGTTCTGCCGGAGCGGCGCGCACACGCAGGCGTGGGGGCGGACGACGATCCCGCACAAGACTACGTTGCTGACCAACGAGAGCAATCGTGTGCTGCGCTTCCGCACTTTGGTGCAGACGAATGTGGAGGTGACGCACGTCGTCACGGCAGCAACAGACGAAATTGATTTCCGATTCACGCTGGTGAACCGCGGGGCAGGGGACGTGGACCTGCAATGGTTTCAGCCCGCCTGCATTCGCGTGGAAAAGTTCACCGCCTGCGTGCAGAGCAACTACACGGCGAAGTCGTTCATCTTCACGGAGCGCGGATTGACCACGCTTGACCAGGCACGGCGCACGGAGGAGGCGCTCTATCGCGGCGGACAAGTTTTTGTGATGCCGGGCGTGAACACGAACGATGCAAACCCGCGCCCGCTTTCGCACGACCGCCCGGCGAACGGGCTCATCGGCTGCTTCAGCGCGGACGGGAAGCAAATGCTCGCCACAGCTTCGTCGGCCACGCACGAGTTGTTCGAGGGCGTGTACGTGTGCCTGCACAGCGACCCGCGCATCGGCGGCTTGAGAGCGGGCGAGACGAAGATCATTCACGCGAAACTCTACGTGCTGACGAACGACGTGTCCGCGCTGCTGCGGAGATACGCGCAGGATTTTCCCGGCGTGCGGTGAGCGTGCCCCCGGCGTCCCGCCGGGCCGGGGGTGTCATGACGTAGTGGATCGCTTGGTGAAGGGTGCTGCGTTTGGAGTGGTGAGGACTGCGGCCCGGCGGGACGCCGGGGGCACGCCGTCAGCGCGATTGACATTCTCCGCCTTCCCGCGATTTTACCGCCTCAATTTTACATGGCCTTGTTTCAAAAAAATCCCGGCAACGTCGAGGCGGAGCGCATCGCTCCCATTCGATTTTCATCAGCGGTGCCGTTCAACGGCGCGCTGCCCATCAAACTCATCTCGACTGACTTCGACGGCACGCTGCATTCCGAGCACGAGGATCCGCCCGTGCCGCACGACTTGCAGGATTTGATTTTCTCGCTCCAGACGCGCGGCGCGAAATGGGTGATCAACACCGGGCGCGATCTCGGCAGCCTGATGGAGACGCTGGGCCGCGCGCATCTGCGCATCAAGCCCGACTACGTCGTGGTGGTGGAGCGCGAGATTTATTGTCACCAGGAATCGCGCTACATCGATCACGCCGTGTGGAACAACCAGTGCCGCGCCACGCACACCGAGCTGTTCGCGCGCGTGGCGCGTGACGTGCCGCGCCTGGCCGAGTGGGTGAACCTGCGCCAGCGCGCCACGGTGTACGCGGATTCGTATTCGCCGTTCTGCATCATTGCCGACACGATCGACGAGATGGATGCGATCCAGCAGATGATGGAGAAATATTGCGAGGAAGTGCCCGGTCTGACCGTGGTGCGGAACGACGTGTATTCGCGCTTCAGCCACGTTGATTTCAACAAGGGCACGGCGCTGGCGGAACTCGGGCGGATGCTCGGCGTCTCCGCCGAGGAAACGCTGGCGGCGGGCGATCATTACAACGACGTGCCGATGCTGGCGGGGAAATATGCGAAGTGCGTGGTGTGCCCGTCGAACGCGATTGAGCCGATCAAAGAGTTGGTGCGGAAAGTCGGCGGGTTCATCAGTCCGCAGCCCTGCGGCCACGGAGTGGCGCGGGGGCTGGAGCATTATTTGCAAATGGCGGCCGGGAAATGAACTTCTGACCGGAGCGCCGAGCACTCGTCAGGCTAGGCGTCTGTAGTGTGTAAAAAAATCTCTCGCACTGCGACTCAACAGTAAATACAGCACCACGATAGTCA
This sequence comes from Verrucomicrobiota bacterium, assembly GCA_038208765.1. GTDB lineage: Bacteria > Verrucomicrobiota > Verrucomicrobiia > Limisphaerales > SIBH01 > JANNGC01. The sequence continues at coordinate 1,005 of JBBQYK010000341.1, read as the reverse complement.
TGGTAATCAGTGACCGCATAACTCGCGCCCAGATCATCGGCAGCTTGCTGTCCGGCGCGATGCCGCTCGTGGCGATATTGTAGTTATTGTAGGTCAAGAGGCCGTAGTGAATGACGGCCAACGCAATGAGTGCGTAGCGTGCCCAACCGTAGCCAAGCCACGCCGCGATAGCCGACCCGATGATGGCCAGACCAATCGAGAGTGAAATCGCCAACCCAAAGCCCGACATGATGCCTTGGTCTCTGGCCGGGCCAAAATAGATGAAAAGTGCCATGCCGACAGGGAGCAAACCGGCAAAAAAACCGAGCCAGACGGTAACTGCCCATACTCCCTTGGGGCGCGCAATGGGTGTCGGTGCTGTCGTCTCTGCGCCTGTTGTTGTGGTGCTCATTTCGAGTTGCGTGGTCGAGCGAACCAAACGGCTGCTCGCCAGACCACCATCAATCCTCGTCAAACTTCCGTTTGAGCAACGCTTCGATTTCCTGTACGGCGCGCGTCGCGTCGGCTCCATCGGCGTGAATGCGGATTTTGCAACCGGGGCCGGCGGCGAGCATCATCAGGCCCATGATGCTTTTGCCGTTCACGGTTTCACCGTCTTTTTCCACGAAGACTTCGCAGTCAAACAGGTTGGCGGTTTTGACGAAGAGGGCGGCGGGCCGGGCGTGGATGCCCAGCTTGTTGGTCACGACCAGTTCTTTCCTCACCTTGTTGGCCGTGTTCCCAGTTAGTTTTCCCGCGCTCATTTATTTTGGTGAGGCTAACTTGTCTTCAGTTTGCAAATCCAATTTTTTTTCGTGCCTTCTGCTCCGGCACGATTCGGCCAGCCCGGCCCGTCTCAAATCCCTTTCTGCTGCTGTTTCATCCGCGCGATCAGCATGTCATTCAATTCCTTGGCCGGATTGTAACCGGACTGTTTCAACTTGGTTTGAAAGGCCGCTACTTCGACGAGCCGGGCCAGATCGCGTCCCGTGCGTACCGGAATGATCATGTGCGGGATGTCCGTGC
>JBBQYK010000340.1:0-5397 GCA_038208765.1 Verrucomicrobiota bacterium | reverse complement strand
TCGCGCGGACTCGGCGGTCCGCGCTCCTATGCACGCTTGGTTTCCTCGCGCGGGCCGCTAGGCTTCGCGCACTCGAATGGCCCTGCTGCCCGCCATCCTCATTGCCGCTCTGCCCGTGCTGATCGCGCGCCTCTACTGGCGGCGGCTCGGCGCGGGCGGTGAGTGGAGCGACGACGAGCGCGTTTATTTCCTGCGCTGGGTCTGGCTCGGCGCGATCATTCCGGTGGTGCTGTGGGCGGTCTTCAATCTCGGCCTGCTCGGTCAGCCGGTTTGGCCCAGCGTGCAGCCTTTGAGCGCGGGGCTGAAAACGTGGCATCAATCGTTCAACCTATTTTCGTTCACGTCCACGCTCATCATCATTTCGTATTGGGCGGGGATCAGTTTCCTCTGGCTGCTTTGCCGCGTCTTCGGTGCGGCGCGCGGGCATCGGGATTTTCAGATGCTGTGCGGTGCGTGGGGCTTCTTGCTGTTCCCGCTCGCCACGGTGCTGATCTGGGTCGGTGGCTGGTGGCTGCTGGGGCTGACCCTCGCGCTCTGCACGCTGCCGCTCGTGCACATGGCGTTGAACTTAAAACCCGAAAAGAAAAAGCCCGCGCCCTCCTACTCGCGCGCCATCGTGCAACTCAATTACGGCAAATATGACGAGGCCGAGAAGGAAGTCATCCGTGAGCTGGAGGAATTTGAGGACGACTTCGACGGCTGGATGATGCTCGCGGAACTGTACGCCACGCAGTTCCACGATCTGCCCGGCGCGGATCAAACCGTGCGCGACCTGTGCGCGCAGCCGAAGACCACGCCGGTGCAAATCTCCATCGCGCTCCACCGTCTCGCCCACTGGCATCTAAAATACGGACGCGACCCGGAGGCGGCGCGCGCGTCACTGGAGGAAATTTGCGCGCGCCTGCCTGGCACGCATCTCGAACGCATGGCGCGTCAGCGCGTGAACCAGTTGCCCGCCACCCGCGAGGAACTGGAGAAACGCGAATCCGGCCAGCCCATGACGCTGCCGCACATTCCCGACGAGTCGGAGACGCGGGCCTTTCGTGCGCTGTCGCGCGAGCAGGCGTTGATCGAGGCGCGCGGAGCCGTCGAGGCCTTGCAGAAAAATCCCGATGACGTGGCGGCGCGCGAGGAATTCGCGCGCGTCCTCGCGGACAACCTCGGCGAGGCCGAAACCGCCGTGGAGCAAATCGAACTGCTGCTCGCCATGCCGAATCAGCCGGTGGAAAAGCGCGGCCACTGGCTGCTGCTGCTCGCCGCGTGGCATCTGCGCCACCAGAATGACCCGGAACGCGCGCGCCTGCTCTACGAGGAAGTGGTGCGCGATTTCGGAGCCACGCCCGCCGCTTTCGCCGCGCAGCGCCGTTTGCATTTGTTGAACGTGCAACTTCGGATTCGCCGCCGCGCCCCGGGTGGCGGCGGGCCTCCGGCACGCCGGTGAACTGCTCCTAAAGCATTATCGCGCTTCAGACTGAAAGCGTTACTCTCACGTCGCTGCGCCCAAGGGCGCAACGTGCCATGACCAACACCGCGCCATCTGAATTCACCGCTGCGGCGGGAGCCAAGGAACAAGTCTTCCGCGTGCGCGGGCTGACGAAAATTTACGGCATGGACACAACGGAAGTTCACGCCCTCGACGGCGTGGATCTCGATCTGTTCGCGGGAGAGCTCGTCGTGCTGCTCGGTCAGTCCGGCAGCGGCAAGACGACATTACTCAACCAACTCGGCGGGCTGGACGTGCCGACGGATGGAGAACTGTGGTATCGCGACATGGATTTGACGCGCGCGGATGAAACGGAACTGACGCAGTTCCGCCGCGACTCCGTGGGTTTCATTTTCCAGTTCTACAATTTGATTCCCAGCCTCACCGCGCGCGAGAACGTGGCGCTCATCACCGAAATCGCGCGTGATCCTATGTCGGCGGAGGACGCGCTCGACATGGTGAATCTCGGCGCGCGGCTGGATCATTTTCCTGCGCAACTCTCCGGCGGCGAGCAGCAGCGCGTCGCCATCGCGCGCGCCATCGCCAAGCGGCCCGAAGTGCTGCTCTGCGACGAGCCGACCGGCGCGCTCGACATCAAGACCGGCATCGTGGTGCTCGAAGCCTTGCAGCGCGTGAACCAGGAACTGGGCACGCTCACCGTGGTCATCACGCACAACGCCGCGATGGCCGAGATGGCCGACCGCGTGATTCGTTTCGCCGATGGCCGCGTGCAGAGCATCAAGACCAACGCCGTGCGCGCGGCGGCGAGCAGCATCAATTGGTGACGATGAAAAGTTCCAAACACCAAGCTCCAAGCTCCAGAAAAGCTCCAAGCACCAAACTCCAATGGCGTGGGCCGTCGCGCGAGAAGGTGGAACGGCTCGCGCTGCGAGCCGTCGCGCCGCGCAGAGCGGCGCGCGGGGACGGGCTGGGGCACGCGTTCGTTGCAATCGTTCCGCCCGCTCTGCGCGGGCTTGTTTTGTCGCAGCGCGACAAAACCCACCCACACGAGGAGTTCGCGCGACGTTTGAGGTTTGGAGCTTGGAGCTTTTCTGGAGCTTGGTGTTTGGAGCTTGGAGCTTAACCCATGCTCCCTCACCTCGATCGCAAAGTCCTGCGCGACCTGAAAAAGATGACCGGTCAGGCGGTCGCGGTCGCGCTGGTCATGGCGTGCGGGCTGGCGATGCTCACCATGTCGCGCAGCCTCATTTACTCGCTCGAAAGCACGCGCGCGGAATACTACGAGGCGAACCGTTTCGCGGACGTGTTTGCGCATCTCAAGCGCGCGCCAAACTCCGTGGCGGATCAGGTGCGGCAGCTTCCCGGCGTCGCGGGCGTGCAAGCCGGACTGGCCGTGAGCGTCACGCTCGATCTGACAGGTATTGACGAGCCGGCCAGCGGCCAGGTGCGTTCGTTGCCGGATTACGGTGAGCCGGAATTAAACCGCCTGTTCCTGCGCGCCGGAGCCTGGCTGCAACCGGGCCGTCGCGGCGAAGTGCTCGTGGGCGAAGCGTTCGCCAAGGCCAATCAACTCAAGCCCGGCGATCACATCGCCATGTTGTTGAACGGGCGGCGGGAGGAATTTCGCATCGCCGGCATCGTGCTCTCGCCGGAGTTCATCTTTGAATCGCGGCCCGGCGCGGCGCTGCCGGACAATCGCACTTATGGCATTTTTTGGATGCCCTATGAGGAGGTGGCGAAGGCGTTTGATCTTTACGGTGCGTTCAACGCGCTCTCGTTGCGACTCACGCCCGGAGCTTCCGAGCGAGGCGTCATTGCTCAAGTGGATCGCCTGCTGGAAACGTACGGTGGGCGCGGCGCGTACGGCCGCAAGGATCATCCCTCGCACATCCGCGTGTCCGACGAAATCCGCGTGCTGGAGACGCTCTCGATTGGTTTCCCTCTCGTGTTCCTGAGCGTGGCCGCGTTCATGACTAACGCCGTGCTTTCGCGTCTGTTGAATTTGCAGCGCGAACAGATCGCCATCCTCAAGGCCTTCGGCTTTGCCAATCGCGTCATCGTTTTGCATTACCTGAAATTCGCCTTCGCCATCGTGGCGGGCGGACTGGTCTTCGGCGGTCTGGGCGGCGTGGTGCTGGGGAACAAACTCGTGGGCATGTACGAAATGTGGTTCCGCTTTCCCGAACTGCATTTCCGCTTTGATGCGGCCGCGCTGGTCTGGGCGTCGCTGGTCGGCGTGTTCGCGGCGATGCTCGGCGTGTTCAACGCCGTGCGCCGCGCCGCGAAACTGCCGCCGGCCGAGGCCATGCGCCCCGAGCCTCCGGCGAATTACCGCCCCTCCTTCATCGAGCGCACCGGCATCGGACATTTTCTCTCGCACACCTTTCGCATCGCGATCCGGAACATCGAGCGCCGTCCGATGCAGGCGTTTTTCACGGTCGCTGGACTGGCGCTGGCCACGGGCATTCTCATCGTGCCGAACACGTTTCGCGACAGCGTGAAACAGATTCTCGGCTTTCAATGGGACGTGCTGGAGCGGCAGGACGTCGCCGTGGGATTGATTGAACCGGACAGTGCGAAGGTCGCGCACCTCTTCGAGCAACTGCCGGGTGTGGTCGGCGTCGAGCCGTTCCGCGCGGCCCCGGTGCGGTTGCGTTTCGGACATCGCAGCCGGCAACTGGCGATTCGCGGGATGCAGGCGGGCGGCATCCAGACGCGCATCATCGACAAGGCGATGCACGAGATCGCGCTGCCCGCGAACGGCGTGGTCGTTTCCGCCAAGCTCGCCGAAGTGCTCGGCGCGCGCGTGGGCGATGTGCTCACGGTCGAGACGCTCGAAGGCAAGCACCTCGTCCGCAGCGTGCCGCTCGTTGGTCTCGCCGAGGATCTTGCGGGCATCACGGCCTACATGGATCGCCTCGCACTGAATCGTTTCCTCGAAGAGGGCGATGTGGTGACGGGCGCAAACCTCAGCATCGACAACGCGCGCCGCAAAGAATTTCTGCACGAGTTGAAAGGCATTCCGCGCGTGAGCTGGATCGCGATCAAGGAATCGCTGCGCGAGAATTTCCGCAAGACCACGGGCGCGAGCATCAACTTGATCCAGAGCATTTACCTGACGTTCGCGACGGTCGTCGCGTTCGGCGTGGTCTATAACAACGCGCGCATCTCGCTGGCCGAGCGTTCGCGCGAACTGGCGACCTTGCGCGTCGTGGGCTTCTCGCAGCGCGAAGTCGGCGGCGTGCTCGTGACGGAACTCGTCCTTCTCGCGCTCATCGCTTTGCCGCTCGGGCTGTTGCTCGGCACGGGTTTCGCCACCGGCATCATCAGCATGGTGAACACGGAGACGGTGCGCCTGCCGCTGGTGCTCACCGCGCGCAACTACGCCTTCGCCACGCTGGTCGTGACGGTGGCCTCCACGTTGTCCGCCGTGCTGGTGCTGCGGCGTTTGAACAAGCTCGATCTGGTGAGCGCACTGAAGGCACCGGAATGATGAAGACGTCGCGTAAAATTAGTGGGGCAGCCGTCCCGGCTGCCACCTGTCCACTGGCCGTCCCGGCTGGTGTTGATTCGGCAGCCGGGACGGCCGCCGGACTCTGGCAGGCGGGACGCCTGCCCCACTACGAAACGCGCACAGCGCGCCACGACAAAACTCGAATCTCATGAACACCACGCCTACTCTCTCGTCCACGATGGAATCGCCACCGAAGGAAACGTCTGCGCGACCGACCGCGCCGGCACCCCGCCGCAAAGACGCGCGTCGTCCGCAACGCCGCCGCTGGCTTCCGTATTTGGGCGCGCTGGTTTTGATGGCGCTCATCGTTGCTGGATTGTGGCCGAGGCCCATGCCCGTCGAGACGGTGAAAGTCGTGACCGGCAGCCTGCGTGCGACGGTGAACGAGGAAGGCAAGACGCGCATCAAGCAGCGCTTCCTCGTCTCAGCGCCGGTCGCC
>JBBQYK010000339.1:0-5411 GCA_038208765.1 Verrucomicrobiota bacterium | reverse complement strand
TTTGACGCCGCGCCCATGCCGCGCACTATTCGCGCCAATCACCAATGCCATGAAAACTCAACTCACCCGCCGTGCCGCTCTCACTCGCATTGCCAGCGCCAGCGCCGTGGCTGCCACGGCTGCTTCACTCGCGCAACGTCTTTTCGCCGCTGACGCCGCCGCGCCTGCGATGAAGGGCCGCGTGCATCACTCCGTTTGCAAATGGTGTTACCCGAACATCTCGCTCGATGACCTCTGCGTCGCGGGCAAGGCGATGGGACTCACCTCGATTGAACTGCTCAATCCCGGCGATGACTTCACCACGTTGAAGAAGCACGGACTGACCTGCGCGATGGTGAGCAATCCCGTCATTGATAAGCTCGGCGGCATCGAGCGCGCGTGGAACCGCGTGGAGCATCACGACAAACTTGTGACCGCCTACGAGCATCGCATCCAGCAAGTCGCCGACGCGGGCTTCACCAATCTCATTTGTTTCTCGGGCAATCGCGATGGTTTGCCTGACGACGTCGGGATCAAGAATTGCGCGCAAGGCTTGAAGCGTATCATGGCCGCTGCGGAGAAGGCGAAAGTCACCATCGTGATGGAACTCCTGAACAGTCGCGTGAACCACCAGGACTACCAGTGCGACCACACCGAGTGGGGCGTGGAACTCGCGAAGGCCATCGGCTCCGAGCGCTTCAAGCTGCTCTACGACATCTACCACATGCAGATCATGGAAGGTGATCTCATCGTGCGGATCAAAAAGTTCGCGCCCTACATCGCCCACTACCACACCGGCGGCGTGCCGGGCCGCAACGAGATTGATGACTCGCAGGAGATCAACTACCCCGCCGTGATGAAGGCCATCGTGGACACCGGCTACAAAGGCCACGTCGCGCAGGAATTCATCCCCAAGCGCGCGGACAAAATCGCGTCGCTGAAACAGGGCGTGGAGATTTGTGATGTGTGAGCAGGCTTGAAACATGACGTCGCACACAACTTTCCCAGAAAGACATCAGCGTGTGATGAGTGACATGTCCGATCCGATTCACAGAGCCTGCGATTTCTACGTTTCTTCCGCTGCCAGCAATTCGCGCGATATCGTTGCACTGAACGGATGGCTGCATAGCCGCGAGGTGTGGGCGCCGTGGCCTGATTTTCTTATCGCGTTTGGCTCGCAGGGTTGCGGCGATTATTTCGCTTACGACACCAGACAGTCACCTGTGTCGGTCATTTACATCGGATCGGATCGCACGCCAGAGGAGTGTCTTGCTGACCCTGAAGCGCTGCGCTACGGCAGTTTTGACGAGTGGTATGAGTCGCAGATGGAGCATCACACCTGTTCCCGATGTGAAAGTCGCGAAGTTCGGTTTGAAGCATCAACAGACAAGAAACATTTGTTGCGTGTCTGTTCGGCCTGCGGGCTTCAGGAGCCGACATATGCAATTGAGTGATGACGACACAAGCTCTCAATTCAAAAGTGGACCAACCGGTTGAAGGCGTGCGCCGGACTACTTGATATGGTCATACGTCCCGTGCGGTCCAATCCACCACCAAAGCAAACCCTCGGGATGTTCCTTGGCCAGAGCGCGATAATGGAGGCCGACGCGAGCCGACCAGTAAACGCCAACTTTCTTGAGCCGGATTGAAGGATGCCGGGAGTCGGCCTTCATCAGTTCAAAATTCTGGTCCGCAAGTTGACGAATCGCCACGGAAAGTTGGCGGTAGTGGAAACCAAAACTCGGGTGTGGTGAAATGTTTCAAAGAGGTTTGCAACGTCCGGCCTCAAAATCCGCCACCGCGCGCCGTCCCGCCTCGTCGAAACGTCCCGCCTTGATGTCCGCCTCGATCTGGCGATCCCATTGACCGGCGAAATACTCCTCGAACCATTGGCGGAACCGCGCCCGTTCCTCGGGAGCAAGTTGAGTCACGGCGGATTTAATTTCCTGAACGCTCATGGGCGAGAATCGGGATTGGCGGGCGGAAGAAGCAATCCCGGATTCACCACCAAGAACAGAGAGAACACAGGGACGGCGAAGTTTTTCTCTGTGTTCTCTGCGTCCTCTGTGGCAATTCCTGCGGAGACATGAGCGTCCTCAATCCCAAGTCCCGCCCGCCGCTGGAGCGCATGATGCGCATTCACCAGGAGATTGCCTCGGGCAGTTATCCGAATGCGACCGGGCTGGCGCGCACGCTGGAGGTGAGCCTGAAATCCATCTGGCGCGACATCGAGTTCATGCGCGACCGGATGAACCTGCCGCTGGCCTACGACGCGAGCCGCTACGGATATTTTTACACGGAGTCGGTGAGCGCCTTCCCTACCCTGCAAATCACCGAAGGCGAACTGGTCGCGCTGCTCATCGCGGAAAAGGCGCTGGAGCAATATCGCGGGACGAACTTCGAGAAGCCGCTGGTCAGCGCGCTCAAGAAAATGGCGGCACAATTGCCGGACACAGTGTCGTTCAACATCGCGGAGTGGGACCAGACGATTTCCTTCCGCACCAGCGCGGAACCGATTTTAAACCTGGAGATCTTCGACGCGCTGGCGAAGGCGACGGCGGCGCGGAAGCAAATTCAGTTTCACTATCGCAAGCCCGGCCAGGGCAAGCCTGAGGCGCGCGTCGTGGACCCGTATCACCTCGCGAACATCAACGGCGAGTGGTTCCTCTTCGCCTTCGATCACGCGCGGAAGGACATTCGCACCTTCGTGCCCGCGCGCATGAGCGACGTGACGACGACGGGCAAAACTTTCCCGCGCCCGGCGAAGTTCTCGCTGGAGAAACGGCTGCACGACAGCTTCGGCGTGGTGAGCGGTCAGGGAGAATTCAACGTGGTCATTCGCTTCGATGCGTTCGGGGCGGGCTACATCCGCGAGAAAAAGTGGCATCCCTCGCAGGAACTGCGCGCGCTGAAGGACGGCGGCGCGGAGTTGCGCATGAAACTGTCGAGCCTGGATGAAGTGCAGCGCTGGGTGTTGAGCTGGGGTGGTCACGCGAAGGCGGTGTCGCCGAAGGAACTAGTGGAGAAGGTGCGCGAGTCCGCGCGGCAGATTCTCGGGTGATGTGGCGGCAGGCATCTTGCCTGCCAGTGAGGGCCGGCTTCCAGCCGCCCGGAGCCAGCGTGAGAACGGCGAGCGGCGATGTTTTTTTAACGCGCTCTTTGTTGAACAGGCTTTTTTCCGCCGGGCTGGAAGCCACGGCTCGCTGGCAGGCAGGATGCCCGCCGCCACGGGGGCAAGGCGCTCACTGAAGAATTTCCCCGCGTGTGCCGACACCAAGGTATGGTTTTGGAAGCAAGTTCAGCCGTCGGGCTAGAGGATTCAGCCGGAACGCTCGTGCAAGTTCAGCCCGCCGACCCCGTCACCACCACCGCGAGTTCCCCCGCCCCGTTGGCGCGACGTTCGCATCGGAAAATTCTCTGTGTAGCGCTGAGCATTTGCGCGGTGTTCTACGTGGTGACGCATTGGGTGGTCTGGCCGGTGCGGGTGAATGGCGAGAGCATGGCCCCGAATTATGATGACGGCCAGCGCACGGTCATCAACCGCTTCGCGTATCTTTCCAACCGTCCGCAGCGCGGCGACGTCGTGGGCCTGCATGTGGGAAGCGAGTTTTACATCAAGCGCATCATCGGGCTGCCGGGCGAGCGCATTGAGTTCGAGCGCGACACGGTGCTCGTGAACGGCCGGCCGCTGAAGGAGTGGTATCCCGTGAAGCCCTTGCTCTGGAAGCTCGCCCCGATGCAACTGGGCGCGGACGACTACTACGTGATGGGCGACAACCGCAGCATGTCCAAGCTCGGCCCCGTGCCCCGGGAGCAGATCATCGGCAAGGCGATGTTCTGAACCGCGGAGCGCGGACCGCCGGGTCAGCGTGCTTCCGGAAGTAAACCACGGAAGACACAGAAGACACGGAAAGGAAAAAGAAGAGAATGGTTGGTCGCCGGCTTCCTTTCCGTGTCTCGGTGTTTTCCGTGGTTGAACAGCTGGCCCGATGAACACGCGGACTCAGCGGTCCGCGCTCCGACCGTACTTTCCGCTTCCAACTTCCGCGCCAAAACCTTGAACTCCCGCCATGACTGATCCGCGCCTGACGAAACTCGCCAAGCTCCTCATTGAATACTCCTGCCGTCTCAAACGCGGCGACCGCATCCTCATCGAGGTCATTGACGTGCCGGATGAATTCGCCGTCGAACTCATGCGCGCCACGCGCAAGGTCGGCGCGATTCCCATCATCGAAGTGCGCCACAGCCGCATCACCCGCGAGATCATTCGTGACACCGATGCGAAACATTCCGCGCTCGTCAGCAGCATCGAACTCGCGCGCATGAAGAAAGTGCAGGCCTACCTCGCCATTCGCGGCGCGGCCAACGCCAGCGAAAACGCGGACATCCCCAGCGAGAAGATGGCGCTCTACTCAAAGACCATCCGCCCCGTGCAGAACTGGCGCGTGAACAAAACCCGCTGGTGCGTCCTCCGCTGGCCCACGCCCAGCATGGCCCAGGCGGCCAGCATGAGCACCGAGGCCTTCGAGAATCTTTACTTCGACGTCTGCACCATGGACTACGCGAAGATGGCCAAGGCGATGCTCCCGCTGGAGAAGCGCATGAAAAAAGCCGGCGCTGTCCACATCACTGCGCCCGGCACCGACCTGCGCTTCAGCATCAAGGGCATCAACGCCGTCATGTGCGAAGGCTTGCGGAACATTCCCGATGGCGAAGTCTTCTCCTGCCCCGTGAAGGACTCCGTGCAGGGCCACATCCAGTTCAACACGCCGACCATTTACTCCGGCACCAAGTTCGAGAACGTGCGCCTCGCCTTCAAGGACGGCAAGATTGTGGAAGCCACGGCCAACAACACCAAGCGCCTGAACGAAATTCTCGATACCGACCCCGGCGCGCGCTACATCGGCGAGTTCTCGCTGGGCTTCAATCCCTACATTCTCAATCCCATGTGCGACATCCTGTTCGACGAGAAGATTGCCGGCTCGCTGCATTTCACGCCGGGGCAGGCCTACGAGGTGGCGGACAACGGCAACCGCTCGGCAGTGCATTGGGACATGGTGCTGATCCAGCGGCCCGAGTGGGGTGGCGGTGAAGTGAAGTTTGACGGCGAAGTGATTCGCAAGAACGGCCTCTTCCTGCCCAAGGATTTGCAGCCGTTAAATCCGAAGCATTTGCGGTAGCAGCGGGTGCCGCCGCGAACTCGGATGATCGCCGGTTGCCGGGCGGAAATAACCAGCTTGGAAAAAGCTCAACTCTGGAACAGGCGTGAGTAGAGGCGGTCCTGCCCGCCTTGCCAAAGGTCGATGAGCGGCGCGGTCTGTGCCACTTCTTCCAGGGCGACTTCGCCGAAACGTAGCGCGGTCTGCTCCGCCGCGTCGGTCAGCCGATGCTGAATCCCCTGCCCTTCGCCCGGCCCGACGATGTTCAGCCGG
>JBBQYK010000338.1:0-5426 GCA_038208765.1 Verrucomicrobiota bacterium | reverse complement strand
CCAAAAAGCTTCATGCGTTTGTTGTTTGTGCCGCGAATCGCTGGTGTCGCTTCAGTGCCGGGAATAATGCGCCTGCTTTGTGCAGCGTTGCTCGTGGCCGGTGGCGTCTCGTGCCGCAAGTCGGCATCGGAGACGCGCGCGCCCGCATCCGAAACCGTGCGTTCGGTGAAAGTCGCCACCGTCGTGCTGCGTCCGATGGAAAAATTTATCACCGTCGCAGGCACGCTGGCGGCGCAGGAGGAAGCGACCTTGAGCGTGAAGGTGCCCGGCCGTTTGGAGAAAGTGGCGGTGGATTTGGGCAGCGTGGTGAAGCGCGGTGACCTGATCGCGCAGGTCGAGAAACGTGATTATGAGTTGCGCGTTCAGCAGTCGAAAGCTGCCATCGCCGAAGCGCGCGCGGCGGTCGGCTTGTCGCTCGATGGCAGCGAAGAAAATACGTCCGTCGAAACCATCGCCACGGTCAAGCAGGCGCGGGCGGTGCTGAATGAAGCGACGAAGAATCGCGAGCGCGTGGAACGGCTCTCCCGCGAAGGCATCAGCGCCCAGTCGGAAGTGGACGCGGTGGAGGCCATTTATTCCGTGGCCGTGGCCCGGCATGAGACGGCGGTGGAGGAGGCGCGCACCCGCCTCGCCGTGCTGGCCCAGCGCCGCGCGGATCTCGACGTGGCGCAGCAACAACTTCTCGACACGTCCATCCTTGCGCCGTTCGACGGGGCCATTCAGTCGCGCGCCGCCAGTCCCGGCGAGCATCTGCAACTCGGCACGCCGGTCGCGTCGCTGGTGCGGATTGATCCCTTGCGGCTGCGGCTGGAAGTGCCGGAACGCGAATCGGCTCTGGTGCAGGCGAGCCAGTCCGTACGGATCTCGATTGAGGGCAGCTCGAACGTCTTTCGCGGCGTGGTCGCGCGCGTCAGCCCGGCCCTCACTGAGTTGAACCGCATGTTGATGATCGAGGCAGATGTCCCGGCGCAAGTCGGCTTGCGCCCCGGCCTGTTCGTGCGCGCGCAGATCGTGGTGCGGGAAAATGAACCGGCGTTGAGCATCCCGGCGAGTGCGTTGATCGTTTTTGCCGGCATCGAGAAAGTGATCGCGGTCGAGGCGGGCAAGGCGCGTGAGCGCACCGTCAACACCGGGCGTCGCGCGGCGGGCTGGATTGAAATCACCTCGGGCCTGAAGCCCGGTGAGGTCGTGGTGCTGGAGCCGGGGAATCTGCGCACGGGGCAGGCGGTGAAGGCGGAGGATTCTGGAATCACGGCCACGGAAAATCTGCGCACTGGGAATGGGCCATGAAGAGGAGAGGTCAAATGCCGCCTCTGGGTAGTGGGGCAGCCGTCTCGGCTGCCATCAGTCCGCGGGCCTTCCCGGCTGGTGTTCCGCAGCCGGGACGGCCGCGGGACTATGGCAGGCGGGACGCCTGCCCCACTGCGTTGTGGCCGCTCCGCAACCCCCGACTTGCCTCGCTTCTCGTCCGCTGATGCAAAAGCTCGCCGAAATCTGCATCCGCCGGCCGGTCTTCGCCTCCATGCTGATCGTCGCGCTCGTGGTCGTGGGCGCGGCCAGTTACTCGAATCTTGGCGTGGATCGTTTTCCCTCTGTGGATTTGCCCACCGTGCGCGTGAGCACGCGGCTGCCCGGCGCGTCGCCGGCGGAAGTCGAGGCGGAGATTTCGCACCCCATCGAGGAGGCCATCAACACCGTGGCCGGCATCAAGGAACTCCGTTCGATCAATGGTCCCGGCTCCTCGTTCGTCATCGTCACCTTTGAACTCAATCGCGACATCGAGGCGGCGACGCAGGACGTGCGCGACCGCGTGGCCAGCGTCGCGCGGGATCTGCCGCGCAACACCGACCCGCCCGTGGTCACGAAATCGGACAACGATCTTTCACCGGTGCTGACGCTGGCCGTCGTGGGCGAGCGTTCACGCCGCGAGTTGACGGAGATCGCGGACAAGCTGGTGAAGGTGCAGCTCGAACGCAGTTTTGGCGTGGCGGAGGTGGAGGTTGTCGGCGGGTTGCAGCGCGCCATTAACGTGTGGATCGATGCCGACCGGCTCGCGGCGTATCAGATTCCCATCACCGAAGTGCGCGACGCGGTCGAGCGCCAGAACGCGAACGTGCCGGGTGGCTTCGTCACCACGTCGTTGCGCGAGCAGACGTTGCGCACGCTGGGGCGCATCCCGAATGCGCGCGCTTTCAACGATCTCGTCGTCGCCACGAGAAATGGTTCGCCCATCCGCGTGCGCGATGTCGGCTGGGCCGAGGACGGCACCAAGGAGCAGCGCTCGGCGTCGCGCCTGAACGGCGTGCCCACGGTGAGCCTCGAAGTGCGCCGCCAGTCGGGTGCGAATTCCGTGGCCGTCATCGAAGGCGTGAAGACCAAGCTCGCCGCCGTGCAGGCGCAACTGCCCGCCGACATCCGTGTGGAGGTGATCCGTGATCAGTCGCGCTACATTTACGAGGCGCTGCACGAGATCAATGTGCATCTGGTGCTGGGCAGCATTCTGGCCTGTCTCGTGGTCTTCGCCTTCATGCGCAACTGGCGCGCGACGATCATCGCGGCGGTGGCGATTCCGGCGTCGGTCATCGCCACGTTCGCCGTGATGAAGGCCCTGAACTTCACGCTCAACAGCGTGACCATGCTGGCGCTGGTGCTGATGGTCGGCATCGTGATCGACGACGCCATCGTGGTGCTGGAAAATATTTTCCGCTTCATCGAGGAGAAGAAGATGAACCCGTTCGACGCGGCGCGCGAAGCGACGGCGGAAATCGGGATGGCCGTGATGGCGACGACGCTGAGTCTGGTCGTGATTTTTGTCCCGGTCTCGTTCATGTCGAGCATCTCGGGGCGGTTCCTTTTCCAATTCGGCATCACGGCGGCGGCGGCGGTGATGGTCAGCCTGCTCGTCTCGTTCACGCTCACGCCGATGATGAGCGCGCGGTTGCTGCGCAGTCACGGCAATGCCGAGGCCACGAATTCACGGCGTGGTTTTTATGCGGCCATTGATCGCGGCTACGCCTGGATGCTCGGGCTGGCCTTGCGTCACCGCGCGTGGGTGTTTCTGCTCGCCATCGCGGTCATGGCCTCGTCCGTTCCGCTCTACAAAATGGTGCGGCAGGAATACGTGCCGTCGAACGTGGACGAAGGCGAGTTCGAGGTGAGCGTCACGGCCCCGGAAGGCGCGAGCCTCGTGGCGATGAACGAGGTGGCGGAGCGCGTCGAGCGGGAACTGGCGGCCATCCGCGGCGTGCGCGTGGTGCTGGCCGGCGCGGGCGGCGGCGGCATGATGGGCGCGGTGAACAACGCGCGCTTCTACGTGCAACTCACGCCGCACGCGGAACGCACCTTCTCATGGAAACGTTTGCTCCAGCTCAAGCCGTGGCGCGCGTTCGAGGGGAATTTCTCGCAGCAAGAAGTCGTGCAGCAGGTGCGGCAACGGTTGCGGCAGATTCCGAATATCCGCAGCTCGGTGCGCAATCCGCAGACCTTCAGCCTGGGCGGTCCGAATTGGGACATCGACTTCTCGCTGCTCGGTCCGGATCTGGAATCGCTTTCCGCCTACGCCGAAGCACTGCGCAAGAAGGCGCCGGAACTCGGCCTGCTCGATGCCGACACCACGCTCAAGCTCGACAAGCCGGAATTGCGCGTGGAAATCGATCGCGAACGCGCGGCCCATCTCGGTGTCGAGACCGAGGACATTGCCACCGCGCTGCGCATCATGGTGGGCGGCGAGGAGCGCGTGTCGCGCTTTCGCGATTCGTCGATGAACGAGAATTACGACGTGCAGGTGCGGTTGGCGGAATCCGACCGCACGGACTTGCAGCACATCTCGACGCTCTTCGTGCCGCGCCGCGACGGTGGTTTGGTGCGGCTCGACAACGTGGTTCGCATCGTGCAGGGCACCACGGCGTCGCGCATTGACCGGCTGGATCGCCAGCGGCAGGTGAGCCTGCGCGCGGCGGTGGCTCCGGGGTTCGCGCAGGCGGATCGCCTCGAAGCGTTGCGTGCCGAGGTGAAGGAGATGAATTTGCCTTCCGCCTACACCACGCGCGTCTCAGGTCGCGCGCGGGAACTGGAGACGACATTCCGTGAATTCATCTGGGCGTTCATGCTCTCGGTGATTTTGATGTACCTGATTCTGGCGTCGCAGTTCGAGAGCCTCATCCATCCGTTCACAATTTTGTTGTCGCTGCCGTTGTGCGTGCCCTTCGCGCTGGTGTCGCTGTGGGCGACAAACCAGACGATCAATCTCTACTCCGCGCTCGGCATGTTAGTTCTCTTTGGCGTGGTGAAGAAGAACGCCATTCTCCAGATCGACCACATGAACGGCTTGCGCGCGAAGGGTGTGGAGCGCGAGGCGGCCATCCTGCAAGGCAACCGGGACCGGCTGCGGCCCATTCTGATGACGACGCTGACGCTGATCGCGGGGATGATTCCGCTGGCCATCGGGACGGGACCGGGCGCGGAGGAACGGCGGGCGACGGCGGTGGTGGTGATCGGCGGGCAGACGCTCTGTCTGCTGCTCACGCTGATCGTGACGCCGGTGTGCTACGCCCTCTTCGATGACTGGGGCAGGGGACGTTTCCGGCGGCGCAAGTCCGGCGCGTAGGACAGGCTTCCAGCCTGTCTCAACTGCTTGAAAAACTGGGCGGGGTGGACAGATGGCGCGCGTTGCTTCTGTCAGGCTAACATTTTCCAAAAATGTTTGTGAGACAGGCTGGAAGCCTGTCCTACGAGAACGACGCGTTTTGCGTCAAGATTTTGAGCAGCTATCGGGCGAGTGGTGGAGGAGCCGAGGAACAATTCTTTCCAGAACCGCAGCGGGGCCAGCGGTTCTCTACTTATTCTAATGCGCGATCAAATTGAGCCTACGAACGCAACCGGACTTCATCCCGGCTTTGGTTCTATGTTCTGATTAGTCTCATCTTGAACGCGACTTAGAATTACTCGCATAATTTCCTTCCCGTGTTGGCTTGCCGGTGACGACCGAGCGGACGCGCAGTTCCATCGGGTGGTGAAGTTTCTGCGGCCACTCGATGACGCGCGCCGCGGCCGGGGACTGCACCGCTGTGAACAGCGTGGCGATGCGTTTGTGAGCGTAACGGCATGTCATAACTTTGGTATCGCTTCGGGATGTAACAGCTTTCGGGCCAGCGGGTGACGATGGGGTGAACTCAACGCGGGCCAGCACAGGCGGGGCGGATCGGGTGTCCCGCCTTGGACAACGCCGTCTCGTTTTTCACCTGCGCTGGCAAAATCCGGTACAGCTTGGAGCGCCGATTTCCAATTCGGCGCGGGCCGGACGGTGAACGAACACGCCGATTTGGAGATCGGCGTGCCAAGTCACTTCCCAAACACTCGCTGCAAATACTCAATGCTCATGGTCGCGATGACTTCCGCGCCTTCCTCGAACTTGAAGACCTCCACTG
>JBBQYK010000337.1:0-5471 GCA_038208765.1 Verrucomicrobiota bacterium | reverse complement strand
ACGAATCTCCCGGCGTTCGATGGCTCGCTCGTGGCGCGCGGCGACACCAATGCGGCCACGCTCCAGGCGTTAAATCTTCAGAGCGAGAGCCTGCGCGCGGAACTTTCCAGTCCAGTGCGTTTCAACTACGGCGGCGAACTGTTGAGCGGTCCCGCGAGCCTGTCGCTCACCGGTGACTTGAGCGGCCTGCCTTTGGTCGAGCTTCAAGGCTCCGCGCGGGGCGATCTCGAATTGCGCCCGCGCACCGGCACTTACCCGGACGCGACGCTGCGCCTCGCGCTCACCAACGTGGTCGCCCGCGAAGTGCGGGTGACGAGTGCGACGCTGCGCAGTGAATTGCATTGGCCGGAACTCAACGTCATTGACTTGAAAGGTTCGCTCGCTTCTGGCGCGGAGATTCATGCCAGCGGATTGATGAACATGACGAACAGAGTTCTGTCGACCGCAGTTGTTCAGTTCCAAGGCATGTTGCCGACCAATCTCGTTCCCGCGGCGTTGCTCTACTCGAATCTCAATCTTACCGTGAAAGCCAGCGGCCCGCTGACGAACCTCAGTCATCAAATGGACGCGCGTATTGATTCCCTGCAACTCCCATCGCTGGTCCCGTTGACGGTTCAATTCACGGAGCAAGGCCAGCAGTTCCAAATTGCGGAACTGCGCGTCACCGCGTCTGCCAATGAAACCACGCTCGAACTTTCCGCTTCCGGGAGCTGGAACGGAACAAACGCCACCGCCTCGTTGAAGAGGCTCGATCTGAAACGCGGCGGCGTTGCCCCGCCGATCTATTCGCTGGCCGACCCGGTCAGCATCGACTGGCTGCGCGCGACAAATGCGCAGCCCCGCCTCGGCATTTCACCGCTGGTGTGGCGCGGAGAAAATCGCCGCGTCGAATTGTCGGGCGACGTCTCCTGGCCATCGGCGGGTGCCGCGCGAATTTCGGTTTCGGGATTGCGTACTTCAGATTTCACAAATTTGTTGGTGGCCGGAATCGGGTTTGAAGCATCGCTCCCGAGTCTGGAGGCAAACTGTCATTGGTCCAATGGCCCGGTGACGTTGGCGCTTAAAAGCACCGCGCGGTTCACGATGACGAATGCGCTGCCCCTGGTCCTGTCGCTCGAAGTCACGAACACACCGCAGGCCATTCACGTCGCTCAATTGCACGCGACGGTTGCGGGCGAGAACGCCACGACCAATTCGGTCACGCGCAACAATGCCGTCATTCACGGCGAGGCGCTGCTGCCGATAACCGCGACAGGTTCAAGCAACGGCTTCGCGTTCCAGATTCACAGCAACGCGCCGGCTCGCGTCGATTTGCACACCAGCACGAATGGCGTGCTCACGCAGCTCATCGAGCAGTTCGCGAAGCTGCGCGTCACGACTCCGGCGCTGAATATTGCGCTGGGCGGCACGCTGGAACGGCCGCAAGGCACGATGCATCTCTCGGCGAATTCCGTCGCGCCGCTCACGATGACGAACCGGCCGCTGCCGGAGTTGAAGGACGTGCGCGCCGAGGTGGAGTTCACTCTTCAATCCGTTCGGCTCAAGGAATTGCGGGCGACCATCGCCGGCCAGTCGATGGAGGCGCACGGGGAAATTCCCATCGCCGCAAAAGGCGATCTGAAAACGCGTCTGCAAATCGACAAGGCGCAGGCGCAACTCCGAATGCCGTCGGCAGACCTCGCCGCGTTCGCGCCGTTCGCCACCAACCTGCTCGCGCCGCGCGGCACGCTCGACGTGACCGTCGCGTTGCAACCCGGCATGCAGTTGAGCGGGAACATTCTCATCAGCAACGCCGCCACCGTGCCGTTTCCGAGCATCGGCTCGATTCACGACATCGATGCGCGCATCCAGATGCGGGACCGCTCCGTGTTCATCGAACCGCTTCGCGCGCAAGTGGGCGGTGCCCCCGTCTTCATCACCGGCGCGGTCGATTTCACCCAGTGGACGGCGGCGGCGAAGCGCTGGCCGGTGATTCAATTACGCATGGTCGGCACAAATCTCGCGCTGGTTCGCGAGGCGCAGAAAATCATCCGCACGGATTTCGCACTACAGATCACGAACACCGCGGGCGGAACGCCGGCCATCGGCGGCGACGTGCATCTGCGCGACAGTTTATTCCTCGCGAACCTCACCGATCTGGTGCCCAGCGGCGTGCGGAAGCCGAGCCAGCGTCCGCCTTACTTCAGCGTCGATGCGCCGTTGATGCGCGACTGGTCGTTGAACATTCACGTGGAGGGTGATCAGTTCCTGACCGTGCGCACGCCATTTTTTCGCGGCGAAGTTTCGGCGAGCCTCGACCTGCGCGGCGATTTGGGCGAACCCCTCGCCCTCGGCGATGTCCGCATCGCGTCCGGCAACATTACGTTTCCGTTCGCCACGCTCGCCGTGAAGCAGGGTTTCGTGACACTCGGCAGCGCGAATCCTTACGCCCCGCAGTTGTTCATCACCGCGGCTGGCCGGGCCTACGCTTACGATCTGCGCGTCGAGGTGAGCGGCGGCGCGGAATCGCCGGTTCTCGAATTCACGTCAGTGCCGCCGCTGACTTCCGAGCAGATTTTGCTGATGGTCACGACGGGCCAGGTTCCGCGGAATGATTTTTCTCTCTCGACCGAGCAACGCGCGCAGGGCCTTGGCGTATTCGTGGGTAAAAGTGTTTTGTCGCAACTGGGCTACGGCGGCGGTGACAAGCTCACGATTCATTCCGGCGAAAACATTTCCGAAAGCGGACGCACCACGTATTCGGTCGAATACAAACTGACGGAGGATGTGTCGCTCGTGGGCGAATACGATCGCTTCGACAAATACAACGCGGGCGTGAAGTGGAGGGTGTTTTCGAAGTGATCGCGACGAAGGAAGGGGAGCGCGACCGTCCCGGTCGCACCAGTCGGCGTCTCGCCGACTGGTCGGGAGCGTTCCGTCGTTTACTGTGCGCTGTATTCGTTTCAGGCGAGGAAGTTTTCGGCGGGACGCCGAAAACGGCGACCGGGACGGTCGCGCTCCCCCTGATTGCGCTCCCCACGCTGGCGCGAGTTCTCCGTTGTTCGCTCGTCATTGTTTATTTGTTGGTCGCCTCTGCTCCGGCGATTGCGGATTCCGATCCGCCCAAGCCGAAGCTCAAAGTTTCCGGCTACGGATTCATGGGTGACTTGAAGTTGAAGAACCTGCTCAAGCTGATCAAGGGCGACAAAACGAATGAGTTCTTCAACGCGAACTTCATCGAAGACAGCGTGGTGGTGATTTTCTCCGGCCTTCAGCGCGACGGATATTTGCGCCCGGAAATCATCGCGCGCGTGACGATGGACGATGGCGCGCGCCAGACCTTTCGCTGGCACACGACGCACGGTGAGCCGCTGCCGAGGTCGTTGCGCGCGCGGAGCGTTCACTTCCGCATTCACGAAGGTGCGCGCTATCACTATCGCGAAATCCACTTCGAAGGATTGGAAAGCATCAAGCCGGACGCAGCGCTCGGCTACTTCGTGGACACGCGCGGATTGCTGAAGCTCAACGCGAACCGCATTTACACTCCGTCCAAGGCGAATTCGTCGGCGAGCGGTTTGCAACAGGCGCTGGAACGCGATGGCTATCGCGCCGCGACCGCGACGTTAACGAACGTGGCGCGCGACGATGTCACTGGCGATGTCGATGTGACGGTGCGCGTGCATCAAGGCCCGCGCCATTTGGTGCGCTCCGTGCAAGTGGAAGAGGTGAGTGATTTGGCGACGAATGTTTTGCGCACGCGGCAATTCACGACCAATCAGCCTTACTCGCGTTTATGGCTTCAGGATTTCGAGCAGCAACTGGTGTTGCGCCGGTTGAAACAAGGTTATCCCGATGCCAGGGCGATTGTGACCACGCAACGCGCTGTGACCAACGAGCAGGTGAACCTCGACCTGCTCGCCCAAGTGCATCCCGGTCCGAAAGTGAACGTGGGCCAAATTCGGTTCGTCGGCGAAAAGGAAACGAAAGAGTTGGCCATGCGCGCGCGCATTCCGCTCAAACCAGGTGCGCCGCTGGACCGCACCGCCGCCGAGCAGGGACGCTTCCGGCTGGCGCGCCTCGGCGTTTTTGATTCCGTTGAGATGCGCTACGACGTGGTGAATGACCAGACGCGCGACGTGGTTTACGAAGTGGAGGAGGGCAAGTCGCTCGACTTCAGTTTGCTCGCGGGCTTCGGCAGTTACGAACTGTTGCGCGGTGGAATTATTCTCGATCAATACAATCTCTGGGGACTCGCGCACCACTCGCAAGTGAAGCTGGTGCAATCCTTCAAATCGAGCAGTGGCGATTACACCTACACCGTGCCGCAGTTCCGCTGGGGATCGGATTTGTTCTTCACGGCGTCGGGATTGCGCCGTGACGAAGTGGATTTCACGCGCGAAGAACTGGCCGCGAGCATCGGCGCGCGCCGCCGTTTTGAACCCATCGCGACCGATGCCAGCCTGCGCTACAGCTACCAATATTTGAACGCGGCCAACGCTGATTTCGTGAGTGGCGTCGGCGTGGCCAACGCGCGCGTGGCCGCAGCGATTCTGGATTTGCGCCACGACCGGCGCGACAGCCCCATCACGCCGCGCAGTGGCTACAAACTCTACAGCAATCTGGAGATCGCCTCGGCGGCCCTGGGCGGCGAAGTGGATTACCAGCGTGTGGAACTGCACGGCTCCTACCACGTTCCGATTTCCAAGGATCGCTGGCTGCATCTCGGTGCCTCGCACGGTGCGGTGTTTGTCGTGGGGACCTCGGCGGAGAATCTGCCCTTCAACAAACGGTTTTTTCCGGGAGGCGAGAATTCCATTCGTGGCTATCAACAAGGCGAGGCGTCGCCGCGCAATGCCGCCGGAAAAGTGATTGGCGCCGAATCCTATCTTGGCGGGAACATCGAGTTTGAACAGGCGCTCACGCCCACATGGTCCATCGTTGGCTTCTTCGATGTGATGGGCGTGGCGCGGGACAGCGGCCAATATCCCTTCAACGAGCTGCTCTATTCAGCCGGCGGTGGACTGCGCTGGAACACCGTCATTGGTCCCGTGCGTCTTGAGTACGGTTACAACCTGCGCCGCCGTTCCCACGATCCGGCCGGAACGCTGCAAGTTTCCATTGGGTTTCCATTCTAGCCGGAATGGAACGATTCACGCGCGCGGCAAGGGGAAAGCAAAACGGGACGGGAGTGTCCTTTGGACTGCGGTGGCACGACACCGCTTTGGCTTCACGTCGGCAAGAAACACGCGGACTCGCGAATGATGCAACCAAAGGAGTCATGCCTCCGCAGTCCACGGTGGCTATCGCTTCGCCGACTTCATGCGCGCGGGCATTTCGCTGAACTGATCTTCTGGCCTAGTCGTTTGACAGTGACTTGTTCGTGCGCGCCAACATCGACAGCATGGTGGCCGGCCGCAAGGCTCCCAAACGCCCGTCCGACGTGCTCGACCACGCGACGAGCGAAATCGCCGGCGGCAGCACGCTGGGCATTG
>JBBQYK010000336.1:0-5489 GCA_038208765.1 Verrucomicrobiota bacterium | reverse complement strand
ACATCAATGCGCCGCACGAACTTGTGTCCGTTGTCGATGTCGAAGACCAGGATGCCGCGCGACGCGTTCGTGTCCGGCTGCGCCGCGTCGGGCGAACCCACGTAGAGGTAGCGGCGCACAGGAGACTCGGCGGCGTGGGTGGCCACACTCAACGACAACAAGGCGAGCAACAAAACAATCGAGTGACGCATGGGCGCAGTGTGAACCCAAGGCCGGTGCGGTCAAGAAGCTCGTGGCCCGCTTTTCGATTTCAAAAATTGCTTGAGACTGGCCTGCTCGCTATGGTCTGGCGCGTTCGCGATGTCCCTGAAACTACAACTCGACGGCGAAGCCTGGTCGCTGGTCCTCGGAGAACTCGCCCAGGCTCTCGGCAAGGATGGCTTGCCCATCCGGCTCTGCCTGATTGGTTCCGCCGCCTGCCTCTTTGGAGGCATGGAAGGCCGCACGTCCGCCGACCTCGACATTTGGAAACCGGCCAGCGACTACGACCGCTTGGAATTGAAAACGGCGGCGGAGAAGGCGGGCCTGCTCTTTGATCCCAAACAAACGCTCGATCCAGATCGGCCTTATCTGCAATTGGTCGAACCGGGCCTGACCCAACTGGGCGCGTTCGAACCAGTGCTCATCGAGCGCATGGGACGACTGCTCCTATTTCGTCCGCCGATTGAAAACCTCATCGCTGCCAAACTCATCCGTGCCGAGCCGAAGGATTTGGGCGACATCCAGTTCCTCGTCAGCCGCCATCGCCCGGAACTGGCGCGCGTGCGGCGCATCGTCGCGGCGTTCGCCCAACCTGGCCGCGAGCGTGCCACGGAGAACCTAGTTTACCTCGACGTGCTGGAGACATGAACATGAATGCCCGTGAAGAAGAACTTATCGCCCGCGCCCTGCTCGCGGACCCGGCGCAGGTTGAGGTTTGCTTCCACCAGAAGCGCTGGGCGGAACTCGCGGCCTTGGTTCGCTTCGTCCAGCGCGCCGCGCCGCCGCAACTCGCCCAAACCGATCCCGCCCTCTACCGCGAACTCCGCGAGCAAATCACGCGCTTCTTCCTCCGCGGTGGCGACGTACTCTCGTTGGAGAAGTTGGAAGCGCTGGCGCGCGCCTGAGAGTGTCGTAGTCCTTTCAAGCCACTTTGCTTTCCCTTCGCCCTCGCGCTCCGTAAAGTCCGCGCGCCTTGTCCGCCACACTTTATGATTTGCTGCCGCGGCCGGGCGACGTGACCAGCGACACCTTGCTCGGGCAGTCCCTCGAATACGTCGAGGCGCGCAGGCACCAGATTTATCCCGCGCAGGAGACGGCGATCCTCGAACTGTTCGAGGGGCGCAACGTCATTCTCCACACGCCGTAACGGAGTCAGTTCTGCTCTCTTTACGCCGCGACTCAGGGCGACACCCGCAGTTGGTAGAAACGCGGACTCGAAACGGGCGCATTGGTGTCCGTCCAGCTCGTGGTGCCGGGCAGGCCGACCAGGTTGCTGCGGAGCACGGAAAAGGCCGGCGCGCCACCCAGGTTCGACGCCTGCTCCAGGGTGTAAGTGCGGTTGCTGACGCTCGTCCAGGTGAGGGTGACGTTCGTGGGCGTGATCACCGGCGCAGCCAGCCACAGCACGGACCGGGCGTTGGTGGGATTGGTCCCAGCCAGCCACTCCTGCCAGTTGTTGTGACCGTCGTGGTCCGTGTCCACGTCATCCGCCGAGCCGTCGGGGGGCAGGCCGGATTGCTGGAGCCAGCCAATGAACTCGCCCATCCCAGACCCCTGATATTCGTAAGCGCCCAGATCCACCACACCGCCCACGATGCGCGGGCGGCCGTCCAGGTCGGTGTTGGTCGCGACGGAGGCGTTGTGGCCGGCATTAATGCAGGGGGAGTTGGATTGCAGGCGCAGATTGCTCCAGCCGTTGGTGTCCACGAACAGCGGCGCATTGGTGATGTTGCCGACTCCGTTCTGTGGTGCGGGCGTGGTGGAGCAATAGTTGAGCGTGCGTTCGTAGTCGTCGTAATTGGGCACACTCGTATTGGCGGTGTTGTAATAGACGATGCAGTTGTTGAGTGTGCTATTCCAGGATCCGCCGACGTCATCTGCTGAATTGCCCACGACCGTGCAGTTGTTCAGAAGGGAGTTGTCGACTCCGCCGCCGTAGCCGAAGGGCACGGCAGCCGAATTTCCAATGATCATGCAGTTGTTCAGGAGGCAGACTGTGGCCCCGCCACCGTACCGAGTGACTGAATTGCTCGTCAGCGTGCAGTTGTTGAGAGTGCCTCCAGCCGCCCCGCCGCCGGCGTATGCGGAATTGCCCGTTAGAGTGCAGTTGTTCAGCGTGCCGTCGCGGGTCGCGCCACCCTGCCAACCGGCTGAATTGCCCGTGAATGTGCAATTGTTCAGCGTGGCCTCGCGGGCTCCCCCGCCATACCAACCGGCTGAATTGCTCGTGAAGGCGCAGTTGTTGAGCGTGCCACTGAAGACCCCGCCGCCGTCGGAAGCCGCTGAATTGCCTGTGAACACACAGTTGGACACCACAGCGCCCAGCCCCTCGCACCACACCCCGCCACCGGATTGGCTCGGGTTCCAAAAAACGCCGGAACCTTGGGTCGCGCCATTGGTCAGGGTGAAGCCCGTCAGCACGGCTCCATTGGCGAGATAAACGCAGCGCACCGCCGCCGGGCCATTCGTCGTTCCCGGCACTCGGTTGCCCACGATTTGGGTCACGGCCGGCCCGTTGACGCTCCGCACCGTCACGAGCTTGCTCACCACTACCCGGTTGCTCATCCCATCCACCGCCCGCGCCCCGGTCTGGTACACCCCGTTGCTCACCCACACCAGCGCCCCCGGAACGGTCGCGTCCAGCGCATCCTGGATGTTCGTGGCCGCCGTGGCCCACGAACTGTAGGGCGGCACCGGGTTGCCATTGTTCAGCGCAACGTAAAGTTCCTTTTGGAACACATGCACCGTGACGGAGGCGGCCACGCCGGCCGGCTCGCTCTCGTTATAGGCCCGCAACTCCACCACGTAATCCCCAGGCGCTGGCCAGGCGTGCGAGGCCCAAGGCCCGTTGCTCACCACCACCCCGTCGCCAAAGTCCCAACGCAACGCGCTCACCTGGCCCCCGATCAGCGCCTGCAAGTCAACCGCAAATCCCACCGCCACGTTCGTATAAGCCGCCACCACCACCACGCTAAGGGCACCTAGCGGCCCGCTCCAATACTCGTAGGCCCCCATGTCCACTGTCCCTCCAGCAATGCGGAAATTACCATCCAGGTCGGTGGTGGCGCGACCGGAAACGTAGTCATTGTTGCCGGCATTGATGCAGGCAGAGTTGGATTGGAGGCGCAGGTTCCCGCCGGCCAAACCCACGAAGGCCGGTTCATTGGTGATGTTCCCGACTCCGCTCCCAGGGTCGGGTGTGGTGCAGGAATAGTTGAGGGTGCCTCCAGCGTAATTGGCGCCGCTCGAACTGGCGGTATTGTCATAGACGATGCAGTTGTTCAGCGCGCTGCCTGAGGCCCCACCGCCGTTGTCGGCTGAATTGCCCGTGAGCGTGCAGTTGTTCAGCGTGCTCCAGCAGGCCCCGCCGCCGAAGACTGCTGTGTTGGCGGTGAGCGTGCAATTGTTCAGCGTGCCAGACGAGGCTCCGCCGCCGTAGCCGGCTGAATTACCCGTGAACGTGCAGTTGTTCAGCGTTCCTTGGTAGGCTCCGCCGCCATAGAAATAGGCGGCATTGCCCGTGAACACGCAGTTGGACACCACCGCGCCCGGCCCCGCGCACGACACCCCGCCGCCGGATTCATACGCATACCCGTAGGTTTGGGTCGCGCCATTGGTTAGCGTAAAGCCCGCCAGCACGGCTCCATTGGCCAGATACACGCAGCGCACCGCCTCCGGTCCAAGCGGCCCAGAGCCCACAATGCTCGTCACCCCCGGCCCATTCACGCTCCGCACTGTCACCGGCTTGGTCACGGCCACCCGGTTGTTCATCCCATACACCGCCGTCGCGCCCGACTGATACACACCGTTGGTCACGAGGATCAAATCGCCCGCCACGGCGGCATCCACGGCGTCCTGGATGACGGCGGCGGCGTTGGCCCAGTTGGTAAAGGGCGGGACGGCGTTGGTGCTGCCGGCATCCACGTAGAGAGTGGCGGCCGACGTTCGGGTGAGTGCGACCAGCAAACCGGCCGCGCACCATAAGAGCAGTTTCGTTTTCATGTGGTTTGAACTTTGAGCCGTAAAGAGGTCAATCGTCACAATCGACAATCCTTTTACCCCGGCTTAGCGGCCCGATGCGAGATGCAACTGACGCTGCCCATGACCAGGGGTGCATCCGAACACTGTTCTCAACCCTCCCCGGAAGTTTCTCCCGCAGATTCACGGAGACCACGGAGCAGCTTCCATCCGTGGCTTTCCTGAATCGGTGGGAAACTCGAAAACGGGCCGGTGGCAGCGGAGGCGGTTCCGTCCCAGATCCCATCACCGTGTTTGAGTTCAGCTAAGAACAGTGTCCAGATGCACCGCATGACCAGCCGCCGGGCGATCCATGGCCGGGCCATCGGCGTTTCCTACCGCCAGCCGCTCGGAACGGAAACTGGACGAACGTGCCGTGGAGGCGAGTCGGAGGTGGGGACGCGGCGCGGCTGATGGCACGCCAGCCCCGTTCGCGATCGCTTTCCGCTGGGGTTAAAGCTGCCTCTTCTCAATCAGGTCCGGCATCCGTAAGCTCGCGCCTTGTCCGCAACACTTTACGATTTGCTCCCCCCGGAGGACGACGTCAGCAGCGATACGTTGCTCGGCGGGTTTCTCGAATACGTCGAGGCGCGCAAGCTCCAGCTCTACCCGGCGCAGGAGGCGGCGATCTTGGAATTGTTCGAGGGCCGCAACGTGATCCTCAACACGCCGACCGGCTCGGGGAAATCTCTCGTGGCTTCGGCGCTGCATTTTCAATCCCTCGCGGAAGGCAAGCGATCCGTTTACACCTGCCCGATCAAGGCGTTGGTCAACGAGAAGTGGATGGCGCTGTGCCGCGAGTTCGGCCCGGACAACGTGGGACTCAGCACCGGCGACGCGACGGTCAATCGCGATGCGCCCATCCTTTGCTGCACGGCGGAAATTCTCGCGAACATGGCGCTCCGCGACGGCGCGGACGCCGACGTGGCCGACGTGGTGATGGACGAGTTTCATTACTACTCCGACCGCGAGCGCGGCGGCGCGTGGCAGGTGCCGTTGCTCACGCTGGCGAACACGCGCTTCCTCCTCATGTCCGCGACGCTCGGCGAAACGACTTTTTTTGAAGAGGGACTGACGAAGTTGAACGGCTGGAAAACCGTGACCGTAGCTTCCAAGGATCGTCCGGTGCCGCTGGAACATCGCTACTCTGATCTCCCGCTCGCGACGACGCTCGAAACGCTGGTGGCGGAGAAAAAAATTCCCGTCTATGTCGTCCACTTCACGCAGCTCGAAGCGGCGCAGAGCGCGCAGGACTTCACGAGCATCAATGT
>JBBQYK010000335.1:0-5490 GCA_038208765.1 Verrucomicrobiota bacterium | reverse complement strand
CAGGAGAAGAAATGGTGGCTCATTCCCTTCGTGGTGATTCTGCTGCTGCTCGGGATGTTCCTCGCCTTCGCGCCTACGTCGCCGCTGGCACCGTTTATCTATTCGTTGTTCTGACCTACTCCCCCTTCAACCGATAGAAGAACCGCCTGCGGTTAGCAACTTTCGGATCCAGGCCCTATGGCCCACCGCTCAAATCATTTTACCCGCCACTTTCAATCCCACTTCGCGTGCGTGCTGGCTTGCCAGAAACAGTCGCAGGCGCGACAACTTTTCCATGCACCGACTCCTGCTGTTCACGTTCTGCGGTCTCGCCGGTCTGGCGGCCGGTTTCGCGCAATCTCCCGCTCCGGCCCCGCTCTGGCGCGCGCACGCGCACAACGATTACCGCCACGCGTATCCGCTGGCCGACGCGCTGGCGCACGGCTTTCGCAGCGTGGAGGCGGACATCTGGCTGACGAACGGGGCGCTGCTCGTGGCGCATGATTTTCAGGACACGTCGCCGGAGAAAACTTTGGCGGCGCTGTATCTCGAGCCATTGCGCGTTTTTTTCAGCACCAATTTGCCCAAGGGCGGAGCGCGTCCGCTCACGCTGCTGATTGATGTGAAGTCCGACGCCGAGAAAACGTACGCCGTGTTGCGCGCCGTGTTGCGCGGCTACGCGGACATTCTGACCCGCTTTGAATCCAACACGATTCACACCAATGCCGTCCTCGTCATCCTTTCCGGCGCGCGGGCCGAGGCGGTGCTGCGCGCGGAGCCGCTGCGCTTCGCCGCGCTGGACGGGCGGGAGCCGGACTTGGAGAAAAATCCGCCGGTCGCGCTGATGCCGCTGGTGAGTGACAACTGGACGAAACACTTCCAATGGCGTGGCGTGGGGCCGATGCCGGAGGTGGAGCGCGAGAAGCTGCGTCAGCTCACCCGCCGTGCGCACCTGCAGGGGCGTCGTCTCCGTCTCTGGGCCGCACCCGATAACGAGGCCGGCTGGAAAGAATTGTTTGAAGCCGGGGTGGACTTGCTGAACACGGACAAGCTGGCCGAATTGGAAGGGTTTCTCCGTGCGCGGGAATTCACACCTCCTTGAAAACGCACGGCACCGGGCCGCGCGGCTACGGACGGAGAATGCAGTTGCTGTAGTTCGTGTCGCCGGAGTTTTGCATCTGCGCCAGCATGGCAAACTGGGAAAGCTGCTGCGCGCTTCCGTCCGCCATCGCCATGTTGCCTTCGCCGTTGTGCAGTTCCTTGGTCCAGGAGGTGTTGGGGGAAAATGGGTTGAGCGAGGTGATCACGGGCGCGGTGATGCCGGCGATGGTGCATTGCCGGCCTTCGTTGCCCGTGATGTTTCGGTCCACCACGATGTGCATCTGGGTTTTCAATTCCAGCGCCTCCGTGCCCGCCGCGTAGCTCAACGCGGTGTTTTGCAACGTCCCGAACCCGCTCGCTCCCGCCGCGAAAGTGTCCGCTGCCGGACGATCCTTGTCCGTCGGGCAATGCAGGACTTTGGGCGTGACCAGTTCGTTGGAAACCACCGCGAAATGCTCCCACGCCGCCGGGAGCGTGTGCGAGCCGCCGTCGTTCGGTCGCACCAGCCAGGGAAATTTCCCCTCGTGATCTTGCGCCCACATGATGAGCGCGGAACCGACCTGCTTGGTGTTGCTCACGCAGGCGATGCGCTGGGCCTTCGACTTGGCCTTGGCCACGGCGGGCAGCAGCATGGCCGCGAGGATGGCGATGATGGCAATCACCACCAGCAGTTCAATCAGCGTGAATGCTTGGGTCTTTCGAGAGTGCATGTTCAATCAGTCAGACGGCAGACCGGGGAAAGTTATCAATAGTTTTACAGTTCGGCCATCTCCCGGTCGTGAAAATAAAAAGCCCGCTCACTTGCGCAAGCGGGCTTTTCTAAATTGGTTGCGGGGGCTGGATTTGAACCAACGATCCCGCCCGGCGGGATTATGAGCCGGACGAGCGGGGCAAGCCGGTGAACTCGTAGAAGCCGCGCCCGCCCTTCTGGCGTTTGAGGAAGTTGTCCAGCTTGCGGGCCTCGGACAGTGACAGGGAGGCACTTTGCCAGGCGAGTGACCAAGGGCCACGCGTGCGAGTCCAGGTGGAGACGCCGTCGTTGTGTTGAGCCAGGCGTCGCGGCACGTCATCGGTCAGGCCGATGTAGAAGCGGCCCCGCTCGTTGCACAGGACATAGACGACGTAGTTCACGGACAGAAAAAAGCCCGTCCCGCACTGGCGGAACGGGCTTTCTGAAATTGGTTGCGGGGGCTGGATTTGAACCAACGACCTTCAGGTTATGAGCCTGACGAGCTACCGGGCTGCTCCACCCCGCGATTAAGTGCGCGGAATATAGAGAGGCTCATTCAAAGGGCAAGGGGCATTTTCATTTATCCCCCGATCAGCCGGTGCGGGCGCACCGCGTCGCGGCCCAGCCCGAAGCGCGGCATGGCTTTCAATGACAGCGCGATGGCCACCGTGAAGTCATCCGAGCCGAAGCGGTTGTCGCGCACGCGGAAAGTCAGCGCGCCGGTCCAACTGCGGAAGTCGCGATAGAGCGTGTAGTATTGGTATTCCATCGTGCCATCCCTGGCCTCGTAGTGATGCTGGGTGCGCACGCCCCAGTTCTCGTTCAGACGGTAGAAAAATGTGGCGAGGATTAGATTATTGCCCAGGCCCAACTCCTGCGAATCGCGGCGGTAGCGGTGGCCGAGGGAGAGGCTCCAGGTCTCGCCTGGTTCCAGCGTGACGGTGTGATTGGCCTCTTGCAGAGCGGGGTGATCCACGCTGGTGCGGGTCTCCGAGTTCAACGTCAGCCAGGAGCGCGGGCGGAAATCGAGGTCGGAGTAAACGTCGCTGAAGGTGCTGCGCCCGTGCCGCTCGGCCAGCCGCCAGTCGGCATAGACGGCCCAGTTCACGAGGTCGCCCACCACGCCTTCGCGCTTCGTCTGCAACTTGTTGCGCAGGCCGAGGCGCACCACGGACTGGCTGTCGATGGAATCAATCGTGTTGTAGTCGGGGAACTCGATGGGGCGCAGGCGCGAACTCGGCAGATCGCGGTCGAACTGCGGCAGCTCGTGCGGCGCCTTGTTCGGCCCGGGCACGAAGGCGTAATTGACCGACGGCTCGATGATGTGCCGCAGTCCGGTCACGTCGAGCAGTTCGTTCCGCGCCCCGGCATAGACGCGCGAGGCTTTCCACGTGACCTCCGCGCCGGTGTTGAAGACGTTCCGATACTCCTCGCCCGTGGTCGCGCCGCGTTCGTTCGCCTCGCTGTAATAACTGAACCGCTGCCCGACGCGCGGGATGACGTTCAGCCAGCCGAAGAACGTCCACGGCAAAACGATCTGATGATACGTGTCCGCGCGCGTCGCGCCGTACGCGTTCGTGAGAAAGGGCGAATAAAAATTCGTCTCGGCCGGAAAGAGGTGGCGGAAATAGCCGGCGGAACTTTCGCTTTCATAGAACAGCGGCGTCTCCGCGATCCGCTGCCGCAGGCCGGTGAGCTTCACGTCAGGCAGGCGCTCGACGGTTTCCTGAAAGTCATTCACGCGGAACTGCGTGAGGGCGTTGAGGTCCCAGTTCGGCCACGCCTTGTCCACTTCCACGAAGGAGCGCGGCTGCGCGTTGGCGTGATATTCCGACTCGAAGAAATCGCGAACCACGAATGGATCGGTCTGGTAGGAGACGTAGGCCTTGGCCGTGAGATTGGTGGCGAGGTCCACCTGATGCGCGAAGAGCAGACGGTGGCGGTTCTCATCCGGGGTCTTGAAGCCAAACGTCTCTTCCGGGTCCCGGTCGTTCGCATAGTAGTAGCGCAAGATGCCCTCGCCGAAGGCTGGGTCTTTCCAGTGAAAATCCGGGCCGCCCGCGACTCCGCGCTCGCCGCGCAAGTCGAGGTTCACCGCGCCATCCAGCCGCTTATTCCAGTACCAGTTGTAAGTGCTGAGCAGGTACGGTCCCCATTCGCTGCGGTGTCCGACGAGGAAATCAAAATGGTTCGGATGCCGGTCGAGCGACTTCGAATAGTAGGGAAAATACATCACCGGCACGACGCCCGCATACATCACAGCGTGACGAGCCTCGATGGACTTGCCCGGCACCACGACGATCTGCTTCGCGTAAATCCGGTAGCCGGGATCGGGATGATCGTCCGTGGTGAAAAATGTGTTGGTCACGGTGTAAGCCTGGTTGGTCGGACTCGTGATCATGTTCGTCCCTTGGATGAAGTAGGGCGGGTGCCCGGCGCGGAACGAGTCGCCGCTGATAACGCGGGTCTTGAAATTGTAGTGCAGTTCCTCGCCGCGCCAGAGCTGGCCGCCTTCGCGCTGGAGAATCACGTTGCCTTTGGCGTAGGCGTCGCCGGTGGCACGGTTGATGTCGGCAGACTCTGCGGTGAGAACCACTCCGCCGTACTTGAGGAGAATTCCCTTTTTGTAAATGACCGTCCCGGTGCGGAGTTGAACCTCTTGTTCGCCACCTTGCAGCACGAACAGTTCGTTCGTCTCCTGGCTGCGCGCCGCGAGCGGGAGCAGCAGCACGAGCAGGGTGAGAACGATGCGTGACTTCATGTGCGGCAGACGTAAGCAAAAGCCTCCGGTGGTACCAAGCGGATTCAAGGCGCGGCCCACACCGTCACCGCAGGGGCTGAGTTTCCGCGCCGGTCACGATTTGATGTCGCGCAGATGAAACGCCGTGCCGCCGATCACGAGGCACGTTGCGTTAAAAGCTGCGAGCACGGACAGCGCGCTCCACACGCGCGCCCAATCCATCGGCTGGCCATAGACCGCCACCCACGCGCGGAAATGATGCAGCAGCATGTAAGGTCGGTATTCCGCCAGCGCCGGGATGCTTTCGAGCACAAGGTTCAGCAGGAGAAAAGAGATGGCGAGAATCGTCGCGGCCGCCGGCTTCATGTTGAAACAGCCGAACATGAAGGCCAGCGTCATCATGGTGCTGGCGTTGATGGCGAGAAAGAGATGCGACGCGGCATACAGTTTCCAGCCCTCCGCCGCGCTCAACACCGCGAAGATGTTTTCTGGCTCGGGAATCAGCACGAACATGCCCTTCCACGGAAACCACAGCCGCGCGAGCACCAGCGCCATGACGCCGAGCGCGAAGACTTGCGTCACCGCGAAGACCACGCCGGCGCACCACTTCACGAAGAGCAAGCGCCAGCGCGACACGGGGCGGCAGAGAATCATCCGCAGCGTGCCGTCTTCCGCTTCCTTCGCCACGAGGTCGCCGCCGATCAGTCCCGTGTAGAGCGGCATGAGCAGCAGGATTTGCGGGATGAGCATGATGAGCGCGACGGTGAGCGCGGAGACGTAATCTTCCGCGAGGTAGCCGTTGCCCGCGAGCATCCGCGTCATGCTGCGCTTCATGCCGGACGAGAAATGGAAGCCGAAGAGCATCGCGTTCTGCGCGAGCAGGAACATGACGAAGCCGATGTAGGTGCGCTTCTTGGCGAAGAGCTTCCACAGTTCGTTG
>JBBQYK010000334.1:0-5507 GCA_038208765.1 Verrucomicrobiota bacterium | reverse complement strand
CACGGCGGATTTTTGCACGGAGGCTAAAGGCTGGCGGTTTGGATGAGACGCCAGGCGGCGCGATGCTGGTGGCGATCCATGGCGTCGTGGAAGTCCTTGAGCGTCGATTGGCGCTTATTTTTTCGCTGCGCCCGCCAGACTTGGTGGAAACCGAGGGTGATACGCCGCACGACGCCAAGCACCCGCAGGCTGTTGCGATTGCACACGCGGCTGGCATCTTCCCTCGCCGTGACATCGAGCCGGTAATGGCCGGCTTCGATGCGCCAGTAACTGCGGATAATCAGCAGCATCATCATCGCGTTTTCCGGCGTCATCGGCAGGCTGGACACCAATAGAGCGGTTTCCACGCTGTGTTTGCCGCGGTGCTTGCCCTTGAGCACGGTCACCTGGCGGGTGATTTCCACGACCGACTGCGCCCCGACGCAGCCGAGCGTTTCAGGGGTGGTTGCGACCCAGCGCAGGCTGCGTTTCTCGAGCCGGCCGCGATTGGTTTCTTCGCTTGCGGCGGTAGCGCACGGCGGCGGGGGCAGCGCCAGGGGCCGAGGGGGAAAAACCGCCGGCCACAGGAGGCGGCGGCGTGGGCGGGCACTCGGCGGAAGAGGGACCCGGCGGCGACGGGGCCGGCAGGCAGGCTTGCGCGGCCGCGCGCAGCGCTTCGTGATTGTCTTTGACCGGCACGAGATAATCGGCGCCGTGATCCTGATGGATCGTGCGCAGCGTCGCCTGGTTGGTGTGCAGCGCATCGAGCATGACGAGCTTGCCGTCAAGCGGGCCAAGCTGGGCGAGGAGGGCGCGCGCGGCGGGGATCTCGTTGCTCTTTTCCTCGACCAAGGCGACGCCAAGGCTACGGCCGCTGGGCAGGCTGACCGCGCCGACCAGTTGGGCCTTCTGTTCGTCAGGGCAGTGCGGGGTCGAGCCGCGCAGCGCCTTGCCGTCGAGGGCGACGAGTGTATCCGATAATTGGTCACTCGGTCCGAGGCACGTGTCGGCCCACCGGTGCAGCATCTGCGAGAACGCATCGGCCGGCACTTGCGCGAGGATGCGCTGGAAGGTGGTTTCCTTGGGACATTGGTAGCGGCCGTCACGGCCCTTGCGGCAGAGCAGCGCGCGCAGTTGGGCCTGGGTCAGTCCGCTGGCGAAGGCGGCCAGGTCGCGCTGGCCGCGCACGACGCCGCAGAAGGTCGCCAGCACGATCGTCGCCAGCAGGCCGGGCAGCGGATAGTCGCGGCCCTTGGTGCCGCGCCAGTCGGGCACGTGCCGGCAGTGGTCCACCAGGGAGCGCAGCGCCGCCATCTTCACCTCGGGCCGCGGCAGCACCTGGGCCTCCACCGCTTGGAGCGCCGGCGGCAGGACGGAGGCGCGCAACGTGGCGCGGGCGCCCGGCGCGAGTGCGCGCACCCACACCTGTTTTGGCCGCTGGTGCTCGACGTAGAAATCCTCGGCGTGGCGGCCGTGGCCCCGGGTCTGCCCGAGCAGGTTCCAGCCCTGGGCTTTGTAGCAGGTGCCGCGAAACAACTGGCTGTCGACGAAGCTCTCCACCGCCAGAATCGGATGGCCGTAGGCCTGTTCCCAGTCGGCGCTGAGCCGGGCGAGGTTCAGCGCGAGCACGCGGGTCGCGAGGTTGGGGCAATCGACGCCGCGCAGAATGAGAAAGCGGCTGTTGTTGGCCAGCAGGCGCAGCCGGCGACGGCGCTGCTCGTCGCTCCAGCCAATCCAGGCGTCGCGCGGCGCGAGATGATACGCTGCGGCGCTCCAGCCCAAGAGCGCCAGCCATTCCCCGTCGACGTGCGCCACGTAGCGCAATTGCTCGCCGACTAGCCGGCTGCTTTTCAGGTAGTGCTGCGTTTCAATCAGCGAGTCGAAGCGCGTGCGCTGCGCCGGATCATCGCCCAGCGGGGTGACCGCGACGCGGTTCAGCACCGCCTGTTCCGAAGGTGCGGGTTTGCGAAAACATGCCGTGGCCATGCCCTACCCGTGCGCCGCGCCCGCGCAATTGTCCAGTTCGTTTTTATAAGACCATGACCCATACGTATGCATCGCTCTGGAAAAATCCGCCGTGCGTCACTCGCAAATCACGCGAATGGCCGAGCGTCCCAAGCAATGGAAAATGCCGCGGCGCCCGGCGCCCGGGAGGCGTGGGCCCGCGGGTCACCGCGCGACGGCGGGACGCTCAGTCTTCTAGGCCGCGAGGCAGCGCACGGCCATTTCGCGGAGGACTTCCTCCTGCTCACTTGGCCGGCGAACGATTTCCTCAAAGGTCGCGATGAATTCCTGCTGGTTGTCGATCAACCGCCGCAGTGCCGGAAGCTTGGCGTTGCCCGCGAGCTTACCGACGTACCACGCATTCTGGCTGAAGAGGTTATACGAGCTCTTCTCCGTGGCGCCGATGAAACGCCCGGCATACGCGGTCGCGGCGCGGGGAAGGCCGTCGAGACCGCGCGCGCCGATTCGCACTTCTCCCGCGTCGACCAAGGCCCGAACTTGCAGGAGAATCCGATTGCGGTTCTGCAGTGCGCTTATCACCGGCCGCGCGTCTCCGCCGGCGAAGAAGTGCCGGTGCAGCGCCCCCAGGGTCCATCGTAGGTCACCGCTGAAGAACGCCTCGGCCGCTTCGAAAAAATCGCCCTCGGCCACGTTGGGCGTGAGTTCCGCCACGTGCGCTTCCTCGATCCGGGCCGCGTCTCCGGCATAGGTCGCGAGCTTGCGCGTTTCCTCCACGATCAAACGCGTGTTGGCGCCCACTTTCGCGAGCATGAGCTCAACCGCCCCAGGCGCAAAGGCGGCGCCGAGCGATTTGGCTTCCGCCATCGCCACTCCCAGCAGCGCGTCGCCCGCTCCGTCGGCATCCCCGCCCACCAGCGTGAAATCCGAGTTCTTCTCGCACCATTTCGGAAAGGAGCGTCGCCGGTCGATCGGGGCCGCCGTTATCAGCACACTGGTTTCGTCCGGATTGAGCTTGGACAGGATTTCCTGCAAATCCTCGACCAGCTTCAACGTGCTCTCCGCCCGTCCGGTTACTGTGTCCGAGAGGAAATTTACGTCCTTCAGCCAGATCGCGCGCTTACCGCCAAACATCGAAACGGTTTGCACTGCTTCGCGGAACCGATTCACCGCCGACTCCACTTCGCCGACGTTTCCCGCAAAACCGTTGATGGTCTCGCGGGCGAAATCATCCGCCACTTCGATGGACATCGCCGCGTAACGGTCCTTGCCGAGCCGGCCGACGAGAAAATCGTCGTTTCCGCAGATGAAGGTGAAGTTTTTCGACGGCATGACTGACTTTGGCGGCGAACCGTCGCGCGGTGCACGGAAAAAAACAAGCCGGGGTGCGGGCCGGGACGAAAGCGGCGGATCCTTAATGCCGATCGATCCGGGAGAACAGCCATCCCGCGAGCCCGATGAGGGCAAGATTTGGCACCCAGAGGAGTAAGTCCGGTCGGTAGTGCGGCATGCTGTCGAGCCACTTGACCACGACCGTCAGCAGATAGTACCCGAGCACGAGTCCCAGCGCCAAACCCAGGTTGGCCGAGGTCTCCCGCCGCGAGACTTTGATTCCGAGCGGCACGCCGATCAACGCAAAGGAAAAGACCGCGAGGGAGAAATTGAATTTCTCATTCACGATCAGCGCAAACTTCATCTGTTCGCGGCTGCGGTCCGCCGCCTCGGTGGGCGAAGCTGGCACCAACGCCGCCAGCCGCGTTTGTTCGGCCCGGAGTTCGCCAAAGGTCTGCCACTCGGCTTTGCGGCGATACGTGTTTCGGCCAAAATAGTCTTCCAGCGGAATCCTGACTTCCTCCGCCTTCTCCACCGACGGAGCTTTCGGTGACTTGCTGAAATCCTCCGGGTTATCCGGATCACGCTCTTCGGTTTTTGCACGAATCAGGGTGGGGATCAGGCTGTTCGTCGTCTCATCGAAATCAAGACGCCCCGCCTCGGCCCGCACGAGCCGGCGCACGCGGCGTTGATCATCGAGTTCCCACAGCCAGATATCGCGCAGCTCGGAACCATTCTTTTCGCCAACGTAAATCACCGTACTGCGGAAATCGCGGATGAAGGTTTTCGGTACGATGAAGTTCAGCGGGTTGGCGCGAAGCGCGCCCGCGAGTTCGCGCTGAAACTGGGTGCGGGCCCGCGGGCTCGCATCGAAGTTCACATACAGCGCGAGCGCCGCACCCGCGAGGCCGAGCAGGAAGACGGGCCGGGCGATCCGGGTAACACTCAGTCCGGCCGCGCGCATCGCCGTGATCTCAGAGTCCGCCGAGAGGCGTCCAAGCGTCAGCAATACGCCCGTCAGCACGCCCATGGGAAGCGCGTAGCTGACGGCGAAAATAAAGATCAACCAGATGAGCCGCAGAAATCCGCCGATCGAGATCGTTCCCGACAACAACGGTCCGAGGAGTTCGCGCACCACATTGGGTAGCGCCACGACGAACGCGAAAAGGCCGACAGCGGCGGCGCACGTGGTGATCACGCTGACGAAGATATGACGATCGAGCAGATTCAAGATGACGAAAAAAACGGAAGCCGGGTTTGTCGCAGACCGTCACCGCTGGCACAAGGTTGCAAGTGTGCGGGCGCAAACTGTCGTGGAATGACCCGGCCGTTACGCCGTCAAATCCTGCGTCAAAAAGCGCCGGCCGGATCACTCCAAGCCGAGCGAGAGCTGCGGGTTCGTTGCGAGCGGAGGCGCAGCGGTGGGTGGCTCCACGCGCTCCAGGCATTCCGGGCCATCGTGGCGAACGCTGTTCACTCGAGGAGAAACGGGGGTGCCGGTCATCCACTCGCCCGGCGTTGGCTTCAGCAGTGGTTCCAGCTGTGAAGGGTCTTGCACTGCGGGATCAAGCCAGCGGTCGGCATCCGCCCCGCGCACAATCACGGGCATGCGATCGTGCAGCGGCGCCACCACGGAGTTCGCCTCCGTCGTGATCAAAGAGCAGGTTTCGAGTTCGGCGCCATCGGCACCTCTCCAGCTTTCCCAGATGCCGGCGAAGAGGAACGGGCTTTCGTCCCGGAATTGGAAATACCACGGGTGTTTGATCTTTCCGATCGTTTGCCACTCGTAGAAACCGCTCGCCGGGACGACACAACGGCGCTTGCGGAAGGCATCGCGGAACGCCGGCTTCGTCGCGATGCTTTCGGCGCGGGCGTTCGCCATGCGGGCACCTTCCTTCGGAGTCTGCGCCCATCGCGGTACGAGTCCCCATTGCAACAGGACGCCTTCGCGTTCCCCATCGCGGGGACGCACCGCCGGGATCATGGTGGTGGGGGCGATATTATAGCGACTGACGAACTCGCGCGGGTCTTTCACGCCGAGTTGCTGCATCAGCGTTTCGAGGTCTTTGCGTTTGAGAACGTAGCGGCCACACATGGGAGGAGGTCCGCACGTTATACGACGATTCCTCGGAGGCCAGTCTGCGCCGCATTTTCAGCACTTGGAAAAAGGTGCACGAAAGAATGAAGTGAAACAGACATTCCTGTCTGTTGGTTGAATGCCTGTCTTCCGGAAG
>JBBQYK010000333.1:0-5528 GCA_038208765.1 Verrucomicrobiota bacterium | reverse complement strand
GGGCATGGCCATTCTCACGGGATTCAAATTGAGCGACCTCAAACTCGGACGCGGCGAGGCCGAGACCATTCTCTCCGCGCTCTTTTTCGCGGGACAAATTCTCTGGCTCGAACGCCCGCGCTACGCCGCCAACCGCGTGGCGAATTTCACCGTCGTCATGTTCGCCACCATCGCGGTGCTCATCGCGCCCATCGCGCTCTTCACCGCACCGACGCTGCGCGCCATCGTCACGGCCTACAGTTCCGGCCACGTCCTGCTGCTCGTGGGCGCGCTCTCGCTGGCCTGCACGCTGGCGGCGTACTCGCTGATGAATTACTGGCAGCCGCACGTGAGCGCGACCGAGGCGGGATTGATTTACTGCGTGGAACCACTATTCACATCGGTCTTCGCGGCGTTCCTGCCGGGCTGGCTTTCGGCGTTTGCGGGCATCAATTATGCCAATGAGAAAATCACCCGGGTGCTGCTGCTCGGCGGCGGTCTCATCACCGTCGCGAACGTGCTGATCCAACTCGAGGCCTGGCGGCAGCGGCGAAAGGCCAATGGAACGCCGGTTTCCAAACCGGCATGAATCCCGGAGCGCGGCTCTCCAGAGCCGCAGCAGTCGTACCTGAAGGAAGGTTTAGAAATTCCAGGCACCACGACGATGGCGAACGCGCTGCGGCTCTGGAGAGCCGCGCTCCTTTAAAGTTTCTCCGTCGGCGTAAAGGGCAGACCGCGCTCGCCGTTGTAGAGCCGACGCAGCCGCCGGTCGCTGGAACTGGAGGGGCGGCGGATGATCTCAGGCGCGATACGCATTCCCGTCAGACGTCGCTGCTTGCGGCCGGCGAGCCAGTCTTCGTAGCTCATCACTTCATTCATTGGAATCATAGGGACTCCGCTGTCCGAGAGCTTTGGCTTGTTCGTCGATGGTTTCATTTACTTCGCGCCAGTTCGTGTAACCGACCGTGCCGGCAATGCGTTTGACTTCAATCCAGTCCACTTGAATTTCCCGCCGCAAGGCTGCGCCGATGACTTTGATAGCACACTCGGCGGCGGGCGGATAGTCCTGCGGATATTTGGAAATCAAAACCCGTTCCACGATGAGTTCTTCGACTGGCGAAAGTTTCACGACTCCGTACGGAGCGGCAATCGAACGCACCGGCGTGCGTGCGCCGTTTTCAAAGGCGCCCAGCACGTCCACGTAAGCCCCCGCCACTTCCCAACTGCGCGGCCCGCCTTGCGCCTTCAGCAAGCCCATCACTTCCTGGCGCAACCGGATCGTCAACGACTGCGCCGCGCTGACCACGCACAAATCAATGTCCCCCGACGTGTAAGCGCCCTCCGTGTAAAACTCGATGGCCGAGCCGCCCACCACGACCAGTTCGATGCCGCGCTCGCGGAACACCGCCGACACCAGGCTCGCCAGCTTCAAGTGCTTGAGCGTCGGATCAGTCTCGGCCGTGATGTCGGCCAGCGCGGACTGGATTGCTTCGGCGGTCACACGAGTAGATTGCCGGTTGTCGCACGCGCTGTCACTCCCGCGCTTTCGAGTCGATGAGGATGGTCACCGGCCCATCATTCACCAGCGCGATCTGCATGTCCGCGCCAAACTCGCCGGTGTGGACTGGCTTGCCCAACTCCGCCGCGAGCTTCGCCACGAATTGCTCGTAGTACGGCACGGCGACTTCCGGTCTGGCGGAGCGAATGTAGGAGGGGCGATTCCCTTTCTTCGTGCTGGCGAAAAGCGTGAACTGGCTCACGACCAAAATTTCTCCGCTCACTTCCTGTACGGAACGATTCATCAGACCCGTCACGTCGCTGAAGATGCGCAGGCGGATGATTTTCCCCGCGAGCCATTCGACGTCCTCATCCGTGTCCGCGTCCTCGACCGCAACGAGCACGAGCAGCCCGGTGCGGATGCTGGATTTCAACGCGCCCGTGATGGTGACGCTGGCGCTGGAGACTCGCTGGATGACGGCTCGCATTCGAGTTGGAGTTCACGCTTTCGCGTGCGCCGGAGCAAGCTGAAGCTTGGACTCCAACCAGGGCCGGGGCGCGGGCGTCCCGCCCGCCATGACGACGAAAGCGTTCCGGCGGGCGGGACGCCCGCGCTCCGTGCCTGCTTGTCAGCGCACCGGCAGCACCGGCTGCGTCCACGCGCGCTCGCGTTCGCCCGGCTCCACGCCGTTCTCCTTCAGCTTGGAAGACGTGATGCGCGCGCGGACGTAAAGCTCTTCGCCCGTGCATTGGTAGCTCACGTTCGTGCCGCGCTGCTCGCTCAACACCGCGCCCATGCCGCTGCTGTAGAGCCGCGTGACGGCGAGCCGGTGCCCGTTCGTGCTGACGACGGGCTGGTGCTGCCAGTCGATGGCGCGGCGCGTGCCGATGAACTGCGTCGTGTAGGTCACGCCCGGCTGCGGCGCAATGCGCAGCGTCAGCTTGTTGTCGCGCCACGTCACGTCGCCCAGTTCCACGCCGCTCGAACCATAAAAATTACCCGCCTCCAGAGCGCCGATGATGGAATCCGCCGTCAACTTCGCCGCGCGCACCATGACCCAGCCGCGCCCGGAGTTGGAATTGCTCGGGGAAAATTTCGAGTAGTGATGCGAGTCGTCCACCGCGAGACCGAGCAGCGGCAGGTCGCGTCGTTCCGCGATGCGATGCGTGTTCACGATGTCCCACATCCGCTCCGTGCTGGCGTGTTCGGCGTCGCCCTCGTTGTTCACAAGCGGATGCCCGTTATACACCTCGAAGAAACGTTCCCCGCGCAGTTGAATCATGTCCTCCGCTGTCACGGCCCAGCCAAAATTCGGATGCGCCAGGTGAATCATCATCGGCACGCCCTCGCGCTCGCGTTGCCGCACCAGCGCATCAATGTTGTTCTGCATCACCTCAATCGGAGAGTTGCCGCCCTGCGGTTTGATCAGCTCGCGAATGTTCGACGCGATGAGATGAATCGGCCAGCGACCGAACTTGTCCGTGACCTCCTCCGCCTGGATGAGCAGGAAGCGCCCGGGCGCCTCGAACTGCCCGCGCAGTTCCGCCAGCGACTTCAACAGGATGAGCGGCGTGCCGTTCGCGCTGACGCCGCGTGTGACCCAGTTCGAGCCGAAGCGTCGCGTGTATTTCGGCAGGACGCGCAAGGTGGCCGGATTCGTCGCCACCACGCCGAGGCCACCCTCCTGCAAAGTGTTGTGATCCGAGAGTGCGAGGAAGTCGTAGCCGCGCGACTTGTACCAATCCACGACCATCTCGGGAAAATCATCGCCGTCGCTCCAGAGCGTGTGCGTGTGGAGGTTGCCCTTCCACCAGCGGGTGTTCGATTGCGCGGAGACGGAAGGGGCGGAAAGGGCGAAACACCAAACACCAAGATCCAAACACCAGATAAACAGCAAACACCAAATTCCAAATGGGCCGCGGAAATGTCTGGTGGCGGACGAATTGGTGTTTGGAGCTTGTAGCTTCTCTGGTGCTTGGATCTTGGTGTTTGGTGTTTTCATCTCCGGCCTTTCTCCACAACCCGCACGCCGTAAATCTCGCTACCATAACCCGCCAGCGGCTTCAGCGATTTCGTTTCATCCAGCGGATCGCGCATCAGGTAGTTCGTGCCGTCCTTGCCCGACACCAGCACCCAGTGCGGAATGATTTTGTCGATGAACACTTTCACCAGCATCGGCTGTCGCGCTTGCAAGGCCGCGTCGAGGTCCGCATGGGTGGGTTTGTCCAGCGCGCGCACCGACGCCTTGCCGTCCGAGATTTTCGCCACGGCGCTCCACACCAGCCAGCCGCGCCGGGTGTAGCCGTCGTTCGCCTTGAGCGCGGCGTTCAACGCCCCCGGCGTGAACGAAACGCCATAGCTCTCCAGTGCCATCGCCAGACTCGACACCGTGCAGCCGACCTTTGCCAGCGTCTCGCCACTGCCAATCGTCTCGTCCTTCCAACGCGGATCGCGCTGCAAGTAATGGGGCGTCTGGATGGCGGTGAAGTTGGTGAACGAAGTTCCGCCCACCGCCGCGATGGGCGGCGAGTTGCGCCCGCGCAAATACCAGAACGCGCCGGCGGCGAGCAACGACAGCCCCACGAGCAGGCCCGCCATTACCTTCTTCCATCTGCGTTTGTCTGCGTTCATCTGCGGCTCACTTCTTCACGTAGCCCTGCTGGCGAAACCATTCGACGGCATCGGCCAGCGCCTGCTTCGGATTCGTTTGCGGCAGGCCGAGTTCGCGGATGGACTTCGCGGGGTTGAAGAACATTTTGTATTTCGCCATGCGCACGCCGCCGACCGGAGCCTTGGGCGCGCGGCCAGTGATTCTGGACTTGGTTTCATCCACATGCGCCGCGATCAACGCCACCAGATGCGGCACGCGAAACCTCGGCGCGGGCAGGCCGGTGATTTCCGCGAGAACATCCAGCGCGTCCTTCATCGACCAGTTGCCTTCCGCGTGGCCGAGGATGTAACGCTCGCCCACGCGCCCGCGCTCCGCCGCGAGGATGTGGCCCACGACGACGTCGCGGACGTGAACCCAGTTCAAGCCGGTGTCGAGATACGCGG
The DNA here is from genome assembly GCA_038208765.1 of Verrucomicrobiota bacterium. GTDB lineage: Bacteria > Verrucomicrobiota > Verrucomicrobiia > Limisphaerales > SIBH01 > JANNGC01. Next base: position 997 of record JBBQYK010000333.1, on the reverse strand, counting down.
GCATCTCACGATTCAGGAAATCGAGAATCATCTTACCCGTCGGCGTGGGCTTCGCATCACGCGGGCCGATGGGCGCGCTGGGATTCACGATGACGACGGGCAATCCTTTCGCCGCCAGTTCGCGTGCCACCACTTCCGCGCGCCACTTGGAGATTTTGTAGTGGTTGCTCATCTGCGCCTCGGCGACGGGCGTGGTTTCGTCCGTGGGCGTGATCGTTCCGTTGATCAATTTTGGCAACCCGATGCAGCCGACCGTGCTGGTGTAAATGATCCGCGAACAGCCCGCCTCTGCTGCGGCCTCGAGCACGTTCCGCGTCCCCTCAACATTGGCCGCGTACATCGGCGCGTAGTCACGCAGCCAGAGGTGATAACTCGCCGCGACGTGAAAGCACCAGTCGCAACCCCGCATGGCCGCCGTGAGCGCCGTGCGGTCGCTGACGTCGCCGTTCACGCGCTCGTAGTCCGCGCCGGCCAGTCCGCGCACATCGGCGTTCGGGCGGAGCAGCGCCTTGACCGAGTGCCCGCGCGCGTTCAGTTCGTGAACGAGATTCGCGCCGACAAAACCCGACGCGCCGGTAACAAAGCATTTCATGGACGGGTGCGAGTGAAGCAATACCGCGCGGGGAAAATCACTTTCGCAGCCGGAAGAATTTTTTGGCCGCGTTCGGCGTGACGGTCGCCGGCACGTCGAAACTTGCCACGGGTGTCCAAGGACCGGTCACGTCGTCGGCCTGTTCCAGAAAGTAGCCGGGCGCGTTCCAGTTGATGAGCAGATCGTTGCCGAAGGGTTGCGTGGAAAGCGGCGGCGCGGAATTTCCCGTCAGCGAGAAATCGAAACTCAGGTCGGAACTGCCCAGGTCGAACTGATGAATCTCCACTGCGATCACGTTCGTCCCCGGCAGCAGCAGGCTCGCGCTCAAGGTCGCGGTGTCGATGGTGTTGTCGGGAGGGGCGTTTGCTCCACCGTTGTTCGCGAACGTGTTGAACAGGATCGGCG
>JBBQYK010000332.1:0-5549 GCA_038208765.1 Verrucomicrobiota bacterium | reverse complement strand
TAGCCCACGCCCCAGCGCGAGATGAGCTTGAGCGACTGGGCCTCGGGCGAACTGAGCACGGCGTCCGTGAACTTGTCCATGCTCGCGAGCACGGCATCGACGTTCGGGAGATGCGGCAGCAATTCCGCCTCGGTGAGCGGCCCCATCTTCGGCGGGAAGATGATGTTGGCCCCGGTGTCGCGCAGCGCCTGCAGGGCGCGGGTGCCGGTTTCGTTCATGGTGCGGGCGGTGATCAGGACGTTCCAGGACATGCGGGCGACTCTACGCAGAGCGGTCCAAAGTCCAAAGTCCAAAGTCCAAAGTCCAAGGCTGGCGTGGGTGCATCCCCACACTGTTCTCGAATGGCAAACGCCTGACGGGACGAGCCAGAGATTCCTCACGCCAAGTCCGCGAAGGACGCGAAGAAGAGAAATGGTCTTTTCCTCCTTTGCGTCCTTCGCGGACTTGGCGTGAGGCTTTGGCGTAATTCAGCCAGCCCGAGCGGTATCGAGATGACGTTGGACTTTGAACTTTGGACTTTGGACATTTCGCGCATGACACGCCATTGCCACAAGTGCGGCTGCGAGTTCCGATTGAATGGAAATCCCGGCCGCCTGGAAACGTGCATGAAGTGCGGGGCCGATCTGAAGGTCTGCCTGAACTGCATCCACTACGACCGTACCGTGGCCGAGCAATGCAAGGAGCGCCGCGCGGATCTCGTCCAGGAAAAGCACATGGCGAACTACTGCGAGTACTTCGACATGAAGAAGGGCGTGTGGGCTGGCGGCGGCGCGGACCAGCGCGAGGCCGACGCGCGGGACCGGTTGAAGAAATTGTTTGGGGATTGAGGGCGGGCGGAGCGCGGACAGCCAAGTCCGCGCAATCCCAAGCTCACGAGGGGAAATGACGAACACGCGGACTCGGCGGTCCGTGCTCCGGGACAGTGTTTTGATTTCCGGCTCGCTTTTGGGACACGGCCCACTAGCCTCGCCCCACCTGCTCCAGTGCTCCGGCATCGTGCGCGAATTCAGAATCGCGGGCGTGAAACGGAGTTCACCACAGTTGACGAAAGGTTTTCCGATGACCGGACATTTACGGATGGCGGGGATGTGGGTTCCACCAATTGTCCTCTTTTCATCCATGCGGCTTAATGATGAGCGTATGAAAACGGTGTTGCACAAGCTGGGTCGGGCGCGGCGCGCGAGCGTGGCGTTTCTCGGTGCGTCCTTGCTGGCCGTCAGCAGCGTTTCCTCCTGGGGCTTTAGCTCGGTGCAGTTTAGCGCGGTCCAGTCGCAAATCCACGCGGACATCGCCACCGTCGCCTCGCTCCCCAGCCCAACGCGCGACGAACGCCTGTTCCTGCGCACGCTCCAACTCGGCAGCAACGTGCTGACGAAAGTTTCCACCACGGACGGCAAGACGCTGCGCGCTCTCAATAGGATTCTCAGCCGCCAAGCGAGTTACCTCCCGGTGCTCGGGGCCATTCACACCAACCTGCTCACCGGCTTCAACGCCGAACAGACGTTCGTGGAAAATCTGCTGCCGGAACTGCCGGAGTCAGCCGAGACCACGGCGGTGAAGGCGCAGTTCCAAAAGTTCGATCCCCACGGCGCGAAGCTGAACGCCGCCGCGACGGTCGCGATATTTTCCGGCCTGTACGACGGCACGAAGCGCAAGCTGGACGACATTTTGATCCGCGCGAACCAGGCACTGCTCATCCCCTTCCCGTCCAGTCTTCCGTCGCCCAACGCCGTCTCGGCGGTGATCAACGGCATCGCCTTCCGCACGGGCCAAGGTGCGGCCACGGATAACGTGTTCAATGCCGTGGCTACCGAGACCAGCATCAGCCTGACGCTGGGCGCGCTGGTGAACGCCGGGGGCAGCGGGCCGCGTGGCATTCTCTTCTCGATTCCGAACGCGGCGCTCGGTGCATTCCGCCACGCGATTCCCACGGCGGCGGTGTTCACCAATCGCTCGGGGATTTATTCGCCGGAGGAAAGCAACGTGGGCGCGACCAACGGCGCGATCTTCATCAATGCCACGGCCACGGAAGTCTATGGCGTCTTCTCGTGCAGCGGGCCGGGATTCAACATCACGGACGGCAAGTTCCGCATCACCATTTCGAGCCAGCCGTAGGCTGGCTCCACGCTACAGGGCCGCTCCGCGCTTCGGGGCGGCTTTGTTTTTTGGTCTTCGGAGTGGGGCAGACGTCTCACCTGCCGCAGTCATTGGGATGTCCTGAACACCCACACCAGCCGGGACGGCCAGTGGACACGCGGCCGCCGGGACGGTTGCCCCACTACACCACAAAGAAAAACGGCGGCGCTTGCGCACCGCCGTTCACCAAGGGGAAATCGGAAAACTCAGAGTCCCTTCGAGAGCATGTAGCGGAGCAAGTCGCCCACGCGGTTGCTGTAGCCCCACTCGTTGTCATACCAGCTCACGAGCTTGAAGAAGCGGCTGTTCAATTCGATGCCGGAGCCGGCGTCGAAAATCGAGGACGCGGGACAATGGATGAAATCGCTGCTCACCACTTCGTCCGTGGTGTAGTCGAGGTAGCCTTTGAGGTAGGTCTCGCTCGCCTTTTTCATCGCGGCGGAAATCTCCGCGTAGCTGGTCTCCTTGACCGTCCGCACCGTCAAGTCCACGACGGAGACCGTCGGCGTCGGGACGCGGAAGGCCATGCCCGTGAGCTTGCCCTTCACCTCGGGGCAGACCAGGCCGACGGCGCGGGCCGCGCCCGTGGTCGAGGGAATCAAATTGATCGCCGCGCTGCGTCCGCCTTTCCAATCCTTCTTGCTCGGGGCGTCCACGGTCTTTTGCGTGGCGGTGTAGCTGTGGACGGTGGTCATCAAGCCTTCCTCGATGCCGAAGCCTTCCTTGAGCAACACGTGGACAATGGGCGCGAGGCAGTTCGTGGTGCAGCTCGCGTTGGAGATGATGTGGTGATTCTTCGCGTCGTACTTCTCGTGGTTCACGCCCATGACAATGGTGATGTCCTCGCCTTTGGCAGGAGCCGAGATGATGACCTTTTTCGCGCCGGCGGTGAGGTGGCCCTTGGCCTTGTCGGCGTCGGTGAAGAGGCCGGTCGATTCGATCACGATGTCCACGCCGAGCGCCTTCCACGGCAACTCCGCCGGGGTCTTGGCGCTCACGACTTTAATCTCGGCACCGTTCACGACGAGCACGTCGTCTTCGAGCTTGTCGGGGGCGGATTTCTTCGAGCTGACCGTGCCGTTGAAGCGACCCTGGATGGAATCGTACTTCAGGAGGTAGGCGAGGTTGTCCGCCGGAACGATGTCGCCGACGGCGACGACTTCGATGTCCTTGCCGCACATGCCCTGTTCACACAGGGCACGGAAGACGAGGCGGCCGATGCGGCCGAAACCATTGATGGCAACTTTTGTAGGCATAGATAACGCAATTTCAGTTTGGAGCGCGGGTGCGCTGGGGGCGGACTCTACGGAGGCAGGCGGCAGCGTCAAATGGAAATCCATGCGAGGGGGGAGGAAATGTGTGCATTGCCCCGTGCCCCCGGCGTCCCGCCGGGTCGGCGCTTTGAAAATCCAGAGCTACATCCTTTTCGGGGACGATTCGTCGTCACCATGCCCCGACCCGGCGGGACGCCGGGGGCACGGGGGCACAGAAATTTTCCCTGCAATCCCCCGCCCCACATGTTCAATTTGCCCCATGCACTCCATAACCCGCCGCGACTTTCTTTCCCGCACCGCCCTAGCTTCCGCCGCCGCCGTCACCACGGGCGCGCTGGCCGTGGAACCGTTCCCGCGCACCAAGCCGAAACTGATGCTCGGCCTCGCCGCGTATTCCTTCCGGCAATACTTCCAGGAAGGCAAAGGCACCGACCCCAAGACCGACCCGGCCAGACGCATCGACATGCTCCAGTTCATCGACTACTGCGCGGCGCACGACTGCGCGGCGGAGGTCACGAGCTACTTTTTCCCCGCGAAGTTGACCGGAGATTTTTTGCTCCAGTGCAAGCGCCACGCCTTCCTGCGCGGCGTCCCCTTCAGCGGCACGTCCGTGGGCAACACCTTCACCCACCCGGCCGGCCCGAAGCGCGACGCGGAAATGAAATACGTGAAGGAATGGATCGACCACGCCGCCGTCCTCGGCGCGCCGCACGTCCGCATCTTCGCCGGAGAGGTGCAACGCGGCTCCACCAAGGCCGAGGCCAAGAAGCTCTGCATCGCCGCGCTCGAGGAGTGCGGCGATTACGCGAGGAAGAAGGGCATCATGCTCGGCATGGAGAACCACGGCGGCATCATCGCCGACGCCGGCGACCTCCTCGAAATCATGCGGGCCCTGCAGTCCCCTTGGATTGGCGTGAACCTCGACTCTGGGAATTTCCACACCGCCGATCCGATGCGCGACTTCGCCCTCTGCGCGCCCTACGCCGTGAATGTGCAGTGGAAATCAGAGTTCCAGCCCGCCGGTGCCAAGGAGAAGAAGCCTTCGGATCTGAAACTCATCGCGACCATTTTGAAGGAGGCCAATTACCAAGGCTACCTGACGCTGGAATACGAGGCGGCAGAAGATCCCCACACCGCCGTGCCGCGTTTGCTGAACCAGATGCGCGGCGTGCTGGCGGGTTGAAACTTCAGGAAGGGGGCAAGAAAAAGGCGCTCCTGAAAACAGGAGCGCCGGAGAAAAAAAGTGGCGATGCTTACCTCGGCCTGAGGAAATGCAACGAGCCGTTGTCGTCACCATGGCGGAGGAACTCCTGCATGGAAATCGTGGTGGTCTGATGGGTGCTGCCATCCACCGTCACCAAATTGCCCGCGTTCACACCATGCACAGCATTCGTCCACCGATAGTTAAGATAGCCGGTGCCAGCCGCGCTCACTAGAACGGAATTGTTCACGTTTGCAGAACAGCCCGTGCCTCCCGGGTTGAAGTTGAGACTCCGATCCGTATAGACGATGTGCTGTTGAGATTGTTCCAACGAAAGCGTCGCATTGCCCGTAGTTGGGTCCCGGACTACACCACCATCCATGTTAATGGCAAAGCTGGTCGCGTCACCGCGAAAGCCGCTTGATGTGTACTCGCCCCAACTACTGGCCTGTAGCACACCCTTGTCAGACGCGCAATTCAGAATCTTTGGGGTCACCAACTCGTTGGAGAGGAAGGCGAAGTCGACCCACGCGTTGCCGGGGCGATTCCCTCCGGGCGTGCGAAGCCCGCCATCATCAACATTGACGCGCCAAGGCAGATTGTTGCGTTCGCTGTCGTTGACCCAGATCAGCGTGGCGAGGCCCATCTGTTTCTGATTGTTGATGCAACTGGTGCGCTGGGCCTTGGCCTTGGCCTTGGCCAGCGCGGGCAGCAGGAGCGAGGCGAGAATCGCGATGATGGCAATGACCACCAGCAATTCAATGAGTGTAAAGGCACGTTTCTGTTGTCGATGTTCCGTCATAACAAATGTGTTGGGTTTCGTGGGAAATACTGCGGTGGGGTGCGGGCCTTGTCAATCGTCGTCCCGGAAAAACTCTCAAAAATATTTCACTCCGTCCGGGAATAAAAAAGAAAGGCACCCTTGCGGGTGCCTTTGC
>JBBQYK010000331.1:0-5575 GCA_038208765.1 Verrucomicrobiota bacterium | reverse complement strand
CGGCGCGGCGAGCCGGGCGTGCCGAGGTTCACGCTCGACACGCTGGACGTGGCGGCGGCGGGCGAAAGGATGTTGAACCAGCTCCCCGCGGTCATGAACACCGACACCTCCGGCGTGTAAACCGCGCCCGGCGTTGAAGTCCACCAGAGCACGAGATTCGTCGAGATTTTTGTCACCGCCACGAGCGGCAGCGGCACGGAGTTCGCGTCGGCGAGATTGGAACCGGCATCGAGTTCGATGGCGTCGAAGTGATTATCGCCATCACGATCCAATCCGATGCGGAGGCCGGAACCTTCCGGCACGAGCATGGCGGTGAATGGATTCGTGCTCGCGGCGGGTGCAATCACGGCGGCGAGCGTGGGCGCAATTTCTCCATTACGGTCGGAAAGAAAATCTCCGGTCGCGCGCCGAAACAACCAACCGCGCGGCTGGCCGTTCTGTTTTCCGCGCACCACGAGTTGCACGCGGCTGTTCGTGCGCGTGGCGAGCGCGACCATCGAATTCAGCAGCGCGGGCGGTGCGGGGGACGTGAAGGTGATTTGTTTCCCCACGGCGGCGGGCACGTCCTGGCTCGGATTGCTCGGATTGACCGACAGGTCCGACCCGCTGAAGCACAGCATGAAGGCCACAAAGTCCGCGATGGCCTGGTCGTTCGTCACGTCGCCCTCGAAGCCGTCGAGCATGAAGCGCGTCAGCGTGTCCACGCGCCCATCGTGCTGGAAACCGAAGCCCGCGCGGCTGTTCGTGCTCAGGCCGTCGAAGCCGAGCTTCTCGCCGAGACTGCGCAACTGCGACGATTTGAACGCGCCTTGCGCACCCTCGCGCGGGAGGTTGAACAATTCGTTTTGAATCACGCTGCGGCCCTGGTTTTGATCGTGGCAGATGCGGCAGTCCGCGCGGTCGAAGCGGGTGAAGCCCATCTGAGCATTCCCCGGTGGCAGCGGCGGCCCCGGCCCGCCGTTCGTGAGCGCGCGTCCGTAGTGGCCCGGCAGCGGCACGGAGGCGGGCAGCGTGTTCGAGAACGTGCGGAGAAAATTCGGCGGAAAGAACATGCTCGCGAGCATCGTCTTGAAATCCGCCATCTCGTTCGTCGTGAGCGCGAACTCGGCGGACTGGAGATTCGTGAACGTGGGGTTGAATTCTTCGATGTTCTTTTTGTCACCGCGCCAGTGCAGCGGCTGTTGAATCTGGCTGATGCCGTTGAAGTTCGTAGGCGTGATAATGTCCTGCAACGTCTGCGTGACCATCGGCCCCTTCATCGGGTGGAAGACGAAGCCGGCGTTCGTGCTGAGATGCTCGGCGGGATTGCCCAAGTCCCACGCGAGCCGGTCGGTGCGACCATCGACGTGACACGACGCGCACGAGGCGATGCCGAGTCCGCTCGTTCGGCGCGTGTCGTAGAGACCGCGCCGTCCTCGCTGGACGACAGCCGGCGTCGGGTCGAAGACAGGAATGTTCGTCAGCACGGTGGTCGTGAGCGTATCCACGACGGAGAGGCTGGAGGAGAAACGGTTCCACACGTAGAGGCGCGCGCGCGCTTCATCGAGCGCGAGACCGGTCGGGCCTTCGCCGAGTTCGACCGGCTGCGGGTTCACGCGCTGACCGCTGGCGTTCACGATGATCAAGTTCCGCGAACCCATGCCCGTGATGTAAGCGCGCGTGCCGGCGGCGTTCCATTCGATGCCGCGCGGATCGCCGAGGCCGAGGGCGCGCTGCGGCTCGGGCAACAGGCGCGTGAGGTAATCGAGATGCGGATTCAAATCGCGCAGCCGGTTGGTGCGCGTGACGGGATCAACCAGCGCCAAGTTCACGCGATGGAACACGCCGTTCAGCACCGGCTCAAAACGCTTCTCGTTCACGCCATCCGTGCCGACCACGGAGATTTCGCCGCTCGCCGGATTCACGCCGATGGCCAGGCACATGTTCATCAGGCGGTGGGCGTAGGTGATTTGGAAATTCGTGGTGTTGATGATGGCCACATCGCGGTCGGGGAAATCCCAGCCCACGATGCGCCCGCCGAGCGGCGCGTTCGAGCCGGAAACCCACGCCGTCCAGTTGCCGTTGTTGTCGTCCATCCACTGGCCGGCGGAATTTTTGCGGACGATGTGCGCGACTTTCGGCGGCGTGTTGGTGAGCGCGCGTGCGGGAAAGAAATTCGTGCCGGAATTCGGCGGCGGGTTCAGGCCGCGATACGGGCCGTTCGTGTTCTCAACCGGGCCGGGCGCGGGGAAGACGTTCAAGTCCGTGAGCTTGCTGCCAAGGATCGTCGTCCCGTTTCCCGATTCAAAAATCGCGACATAGACTTTGGAGCCGTCAGGGCTGGTCGCCATCGCGCGCGGCATTTCACCTTGGATGGCAATGTTCGTGATGGCGACGCGATTCGTCGGATTGATCACGAAGACCGCGTTCGTCCGCGAACATGACACCCAGGCGCGGCGCGGATGGCCCGCAAACACCACGTCGCTCGGTCCTGCTGGAGTTTCAATCGTCGCGACCACCGTTTGCGCCGCGACATCCACGACGCTGATGGATGAGGAAACAAAATTCACCACCCACAGTTCGTTCGACGAGGCGAAGCGCGCCGTCACCGGGTCCAGACCGACCGGCACGCTGCCCAGCGGCACCGGGATGCCTGACGACACGTCGAAAAGCTCCACGCGATTGTCCGGCAGATTGCACACGGCGAGCGTGCGGCCGTCCGGGCCGAGCGCGACCGGATGCACGGGCGGGGTTTCGAAGTTGACGAAGTTGGTGAAGGCCGCCGTGGCAGGAAACGCCAGCAGCACCAGCGCCAGCGCAGGCAGCAGGCGGGCCAGACGAGTCCATGTGTTCAAGAAGCGCAAAAAATGTTCAGTCGCGACGAGAGATCGAGATCCGTGCGACTGACCAGTCTTTAGGTAACAAAGGGAAGTCCCGGATTCAAGGCGCGGGAAAGCCGATCAAGCCGGTACGTAATGCCCGGCGCGGTTCAGCCAACAGGGCAAATTCAAGCCGCCACGCTCACAGGCTTTTCGTGCAACAGCATCACCTGGTTGGCCGGCACGGACAGCAGCGCGTACGCCCGCCCTTCCGGCCCGGCAAATTCCACCTCGAAGGACGTGCCATCATAAGTCATCACCACAGTGCCGATCTGACCGCGAGGCAGGACAATCGGCTGGCCGCTGACGAAGTGGCGGGCGGACACGTCTTCCAGCAGGGCCACGACATCGTGCATCTGAATGGCTGAGTTCATGATTCGACAATAAAACAGGTCGTGCCAAGAGCGGCGCGAAACACGAGGGCTTTGTGCCGACTGTCACGGTGCGAGGGATTGAGCGAGTAATCCTCCAGCGTGATACCAAGGTCGCAACGGTCTCCGTACGGAAGTTTCATTCAACTGAACAACACCCGCGCCGGCTGCCCGCGATCCGTGATTGGCACCGGGCGATCCTCGTCGAAAAGATGCTTCTCCGGGTTGATGCCCAGCGCGCAATGAATCGTCGCGTGCAGGTCCGGGACGGACATTGGGTGCTCCACCGCTTTCCGGCCGAGTTCATCCGTCACGCCCACGGCCTGACCGGTCTTTAATCCACCACCGGCCAGCGCGATGCTGAACGCCTTCGACTGATGCCCACGCCCACCGCCGTTGTCGAACTCTGGCGGACGCCCGAACTCCGTAGCGATGACGATGAGCGTCTTGTCGAGCAGCTTGTGCCGCTCCAGATCGAGGACAAGGTTGGAGACCGAACGGTCGAGGTCTTGAATGAGCAGATGCTGGTTCTTCTGCCCGCCGAGATGCGTGTCCCAGCCCGTGCCGTTGATGAAGTTCAAGTTGAACGACACTTCGATGAAGCGCACGCCGCGCTGCACCAATCGACGTGAGAGCAAACATCTTTGCCCAAACTCCGAGCCGTAGGCCGCGCGCAGTGAGTCCGTTTCGCCGCCGAGTTCAAACGCCTTCATGAAATCGCCGCGCGACAATTTGAAACTCTCCTCGATGGCCGTGTCGTAATCCGCCAGCGCCTTGTCGTCCGGATGCTGCGCCGTGTAGCCCTTCCGCAACTCCGCCAGCAAACCCTCGCGACGCTTCGCGCGCTCCGTGCTGATGAACTCCGGCCGCGTCAATCCGCTCGGCCCCGCCTGCGTGTCGGTGAGATAAACGTAGCCGTGCTTCGCGCCGAGAAACCCCGGCCCGCGCGTCACGTTCGGATAGCCGATGACGACATACGGCGGAATGCCGTCCGCCGCCGCGCCGCGCTGATGCGCCACGATGGAACCGATGGACGGATAAATCACCGTGCCGCTCGTGGGCCGCCCGGTGTGAACGCGATTTGTCGCCGCCGCGTGCTCATCGATCACGTCGTGATGCACCGTGCGCAGCAGCGCGAAGCGGTCGAGAATCTTCGCACACCCGCTCAAATGCTCGCACACCTGCACGCCCGGCACCGCCGTGTCGATGGCCGGATACGCCGAGCCGGCGACTTTTTTGAAATCGCCCAGCCGCTTCGGATCCCACGTATCCATCTGCGCCGCGCCGCCGCCGAGCCAGATGAAAATGCAATGCTCGGCCTTGCCTTTGGGGTAGATGATTTCCTCGCGTTTGGTCGCGGCGAAAGCGGACGGCAATCCTGACGCCGCAACCGTAGCGGCTAAACCCGCTTTCGCCGTGGTGCCAAGAAAATCACGGCGGGATTGGCCGCCCGAATGCGTGTGGTCTTTCATGGTGTTGACCATGCGTAGCCGGGCGGCACGGAAAAGCCAAGCCCCGTGTCCATTACTCCGGCAGCCCGGGCGCATCTCGGTTTCTTGGAGGGCAGTGTAAGCTCGGGGCATGACTACGGCCGGTCTGAAACACGCCACTGCTGAATCGACCTGCGCCCCTGCGCCCGAACCGCTGGCGGTGCTGGTCGCCCGCGCCGCCTCGGCGTTGGAGCGCAACGCGCGCTGGACCTCGCTCTTCCCCCCCACCTCATTCGACCCGGCAAAAAACTGAGATGCCGCGCGGGCCGGGGCAGACATCCCAAAGTAGTTGGCCGCACACTTGACCCTGCCCATGCTGTTGCCTAGTGTCCCGCCCCCGTCCGGCGGCGGCGCATTTTCGCGACGTCCTTTGAGGCGGGTTTTTCACTGAATTAACTGAAAGGTTCCCTGTGAGCGTGACCGTTGAAACTCTTGGCCCGTGCAAAAAAATGCTGCGCTTCGACATCGAAGCCAGCGCCGTCGATGCGGCGTTTGCGAACATCGCGAAAGACTTCTCGAAGCAGGCGTCGCTGCCCGGCTTCCGTCCCGGCAAAGCGCCGAAGGACATGGTGCTGAAGCGTTACGAAAAAGAAATCGAGGAAGAGGCCAAGAAGAAGCTCATGGGCGACAGCTACCGCGACGCGATCAAGGAGCACAAGATCGAGGTCGTGGGCTACCCGGACGTGGAGGAGATTCAATTTGGCAAAGGCCAGGCGCTGCAATTCGCCGCGACCATTGAGACGGCGCCGGAGTTTGAAGTGCCGGAGTATCGCCAACTGGCCGCGCAACGCGAGAAGCGCGGCGTGACCGAGGAGGACATCACCAAGGCCATCAATTTGCTCGCGGACCGCGTCTC
>JBBQYK010000330.1:0-5585 GCA_038208765.1 Verrucomicrobiota bacterium | reverse complement strand
CGCGGGTTGACGTTGCCAAATCCCGCCGCCGCCCGTTTCAATCCGCCCGTGCCGTTCAAGTTCATCTTCCGCGCCCGACGCCCGACGCCCTCGGCGGGCGGCGTCGTGGTCGTGGACGGTCGGAGCGTACCGCTGCTCTTCGTGCGTCATCCGCGCGCCCGGCGCTACGTGCTCCGCCTGCGGACTGATGGCACCGCGCGCGTCACGGTGCCGCGTGGCGGATCGGAGGTGGCGGCCCAGCAGTTCGCGGAGAAGCACGCGGACTGGCTCCGGCGGCAAATGCAGCGCGTGGCCGCCCGCCCGGCGGGAAAAACCGCGTGGCCCGTCGGCGCGGAAATTTTCTACCGGGGCGAGGTGGTGATGATTTCCGAACGCGAACACGGCCTCTCCTTCGCCGATCAGACTCTTCCACTCACGCCCGACGCATTGGATTACCGCCCCGCGATTGAGCGCCACTTGCGCCAGCTCGCCACGGTGGAATTGGCACCGCGCGTTTTCCACTTCGCCCGGCAGCACGGCCTGAGCGTGCAGCGCGTGACGGTGCGCGATCAAAAATCCCGTTGGGGTTCGTGCTCACGCCGGGGAACGATTTCGCTGAACTGGCGGTTGGTCCAGACGCCTGGCTTCGTCACCGACTACATCATCCTCCACGAACTGATGCACCTGCGGCAGATGAATCACTCGCGAAAGTTCTGGCAGGAGGTGGAGCAGGTCTGCCCCGAGTTTCGAGCCGCAGAAAAGTGGTTGAAGACGCACGGGAAATTACTGCGCTGAACTGGAAAGCATGAGTGACTTCAATAATCCTTTCTCCAATTTGAACAGCGCCGGACTTCCGCCAGGTCAGTCGCACGATGCGCCGGAAACCCAAGCGCCGCGCAAAAGCCGGGGCCGGGTTGACATCCTCCGCATGACCGCCGGACGCGGCGGCAAGACGGTGACAGTGGTGAAAAATTTCGTCGGCATCGGGCTGCCCGAGAAGGAAAAGCTCGCCAAGGAAATGCAGAAAACCTGCGGCACCGGCGGCACAGTGAAAGACGGACGCATCGAAATCCAAGGCGACAAGCGCGAAGAGGTGGCGCGCATCCTGACCAAAGCCGGATTCACCCCGGTGTTCGCAGGCGGGTGAGACTGCCGTACTGGAACTCGCCGCACGGCGCGACGGAGCGTTTGGTGTCAGGGCAGTTCGCTGAGAAATTTTCCCAGCAACTCCGTGGCGCGATTCAGCGAGCGCAGGGAAATCCATTCGTCTGCCGTGTGAGCTTGCGCGATGTCGCCGGGGCCGAAGAGGACGGCGGGCGTGCCATCGGCGGCAAAGACGGCGGCGTCGCTGAAGAAGCGCGCGCCGAGCGGGGCGCGCTGCTTCGCCGTGCGCAGGAGCGATTGCACAAGCGGGAGGCGCGCGTCGGTTTCCATCGGGCGGCAGGGCGCGGCATTTTTGTTGTCGGTGACTTCCACGGCGAGGCCGTGGGCGCGGAGTTGCGCGCGGAGGTCGCGGATGATTTGGGCGTCGTTCTCGCCGGGGATGGTGCGGCGGTCCACGGAGATTTCGCAGAGGTCGGGCACGATGTTCGGCTGCGTGCCGCCGCGAATGGAACCGACGTTGACCGTGGCCGGGCCGAGGAGCGGATGAGATTTCTTCGCGAGTTGCTTCGCGTAATCGGTTTCCAGCCAGTCCACGACGCGGGCCATCGCGTGGACGGCGTTGCGTCCGAGTTCGGGGCGCGAGCCGTGCGCGGCCTTGCCGTGCGTGCGGAGCCGGAGCCAGAGGTCACCCTTGTGCGCGGTGATGACGCGCAGGAGGGTCGGCTCGCCGACGATGGCGAGGTCGGCGCGGAAGCCGCTGGCGACCAGAGAACGCGAGCCGCTTTGACCGCTCTCCTCGTCCACGAGCGCGGTGAAAATAATTTCCGTTTCCTGTGGGCGCGACTTCGAATTCGCCACGCGCAATAAGGCGGTGAGCATGGCGGCAACGGAACCTTTGGTATCGCACGCACCGCGTCCGAACAGCCGGTCGCCGCGTTTGACGGGCGTGAACAGCGCGGCGTCCATGCTGGCATGACCCACGGTGTCCATGTGCGGCGCGAGCACGACGCGGCGTTTCGCGCGCGGTGGCGTGAGTCTCGCCAGCAGATTCGCGCGACCCGGCGACACGGAATGAAACGCCATGTCCAGTCCGCCCGTGGCGGCGGTGGCGGCGAGGAAATCCGCGACGCGCTGCTCGCCCGCGCGCGGATCGTGCGCGGGCAGGAAGGCGGGGTTCACGCTGGGCAGCGCAATCAGTTCACGCAGGAGTTTTTCCGCTGGAGTCATCTTCGTCACGACAGCGTAACGTACGAACGCGGCGCGGGAGTGTGAAGGGATTTCAATCTCGACGTGTCCCACCGTGCCCCCGGCGTCCCGCCGGGTGGAGGTCTGGTGACTTCTGGCGTGGCTCGACTCGGGAGCAGCGTTCGTCGTCAGTCCATCTCCACCCGGCGGGACGCCGGGGGCACCTTGATCAAACTCCCGCTTGCCTCGCCCGCGTTCTTCTGAAAATTTCCCGCCCTTATGGCGCACGTAAAATTACACATCCCCGGCCCGGTCGAAGTGAGCGACAAAACGTTCCAGGCGTTCCGATCGCCGATGATCGGCCATCGCGGCCAGGGCTTCAAAGATCTCTACGCGAAGATGCAGCCGCAGTTGCAGCAACTGCTCTACACCAAGCAACGCGTGTATCTGAGCACGTCCTCCGCGTGGGGCGTGATGGAAGGTGCCATCCGTAACCTCGTCGCGAAGAAGGTTTTGAACTGCATGTGCGGTGCGTTCTCGGACAAGTGGCTCGACGTGTCGAAACGCTGCGGCAAGGAGGCGGAGGGGTTGCAAGTGGAGTGGGGTTCGCCCATTCGCGCTGAGGCCATCGACAAGAAACTCGCCACCGGCCAGTTCGACGCGCTGACGCTGATTCACAACGAGACTTCCACCGGCGTGATGAGTCCGCTCTCGGAAATCGCCGCGCTGAAAGCGAAATATCCCGACGTGATGTTCATCGTGGACGCGGTCAGTTCGTTGACGGCCACGAAGATCGAACTGGATGCGCTGCAAATCGACGTGCTGCTCGCGGGGACGCAGAAAGCCTTCGCGCTGCCGCCCGGACTCAGCGTGTTCGCCTGCTCGCCTGCCGCGCTGGCCAAGGCGGCAACGATGAAAGACCGCGGCTACTACTTCGACTTCGTGGAGTTCCAGAAGAACGCCGAGCAGGACATGACGCCGAGCACGCCGAGCATCGGCCACGTCTTCGCGCTGTCGTCAAAGCTCGACGACTTTTTCGCGGAGGGACTGGACGCGCGTTTCGCGCGGCACAAGAAGCTCGCCGAGGCCACGCGCGCCTGGGCCGCGAAGCATGGCTTCAATCTTTACCCCGAGCCGGGCTTTGAATCCGTGACGCTGACCTGCGTGAGCAACGGCGCGAGGCCGGGCGGGCGCGTGATCGACGTGGCGAAATTCCAGAAGCTCGTGAAGGAGCAAGGCTTCCTGATCGACGGCGGCTACGGAAAGATCAAAGGCACCACGTTCCGCCTCTCGAACATGGGCGACGAAACGGAAGCGACGATGCAGGCGCTTTACGGCGCGATGGATCAGGCGTTGGCGAAGCTGTAGTCCGTGCGCTCCAGCAGCCGGTGGCACGAGTCTCAGTACTTCACGCCGTCGCCGCGTGCGTGTAGGCCAAGTCACGATCCGGGTCGATGCCCCAGCGCTGGCCCACGGCTTCGAGGTCGGGGGCGAGGCTCCACTTGTCCGCTTCCGGCGGCGTGGTGTGCGCGCGGTTCGCACCCTTGAGCGCCATGCAGCCTTTGTTGTTGCCAAGGTGTGCGATGCGTTCCACGTCTTCCTGCGAGAACTTCACGTCGGGCAGCGCGGCGAGTTCATCAATCTTCGTCTCGATGGTTTTCTTGGTGTCGAGTTCCTGAATGAGCGTGGGGATGACGCTCTGCACCGGCTCCTGCGAGAGATTCCAAAGGCAGGCGAGTTGCAGCATGGTGACGCCGTATTTTTCACAGAAGGGACGGAGCTGATCGAGCTTGGCGGTGGCCGCCTCGACCCAGCCGGCAGGACGGAACGCGCGATGATCCTGCGGCGCGAAGGTGTGCCCCGGCTTCACGTCGTCGTGGAAAATGCCGCCGAAATCGACGACGCGCGTGATGAGCTTGATGTGGTGCTGCCGCGCGGCGGGCAACGCCAGCGAACCGGGCCACGGCTCAAACGGATTGAGAATGATCATCGCCCAGTCGAGGAGCGGGCCGAAGCGCTCGAAGTTTAGAATCATATCGAGCGTGAAACCGTTCGCCGGCCCCGGCGCGATGCCGATGCGGTCGGTGAGCTTGGCCTCGATGAGCGAGTCCATCGCCGTCCACACCGCGTCGCTGGTGTAGCCGATGGAGTCGGGATTGTGCAGGAGCAGGCAGTCAAATTTTTCGGCGCGGCAGCGGGCGAGGGATTTTTCCGTGGCCATGCGGAGGTAGTCGCGGAATTCGCGCGGCGAACGCAACGCGGGATCGGTGAAGCGTGGGAAGCCCTTCGCGCCCGCGCGCTGGCCTTTGTAGAAGTCGTGACCGACCGCGCCCACGAGGCAGTAGCTGTCGCGCGGCAGGCCGGCGAGGGCGTTGCCGAGCAGTTCATCTGCCGCACCCGCGCCATAGACATCCGCCGTCATGAAGGTGCGGACGCCTTGCTGGAAGGCGTGCTGCGCGGTCTGAATCCAGCGGTCGTCCGCGAGGGCCGCGCCGTAATTCATAAACCGTCCGCCGTTCCAGGCGCCGTAGGCTGTGCGAGTGATGTCCATGTGCAAAAGCTCCAAACACCAAACACCAAACACCAGATAAATTCCAAACTACAAATTGCCCAAGGCGAACCGGCTTTTGCGGACGGTGGGCGGACGGCCCGCGATCGGCGTGGGGGAAAAGCGGCGCTGAAGCGACCGCACTCCAAACGCTCCGCGCCTGACGAGGCGCTGGAAACCACGCGTCAGCGTTTGGAGTGCGGTCGCTTCAGCGCCGCTTTTGGAACGTGCGGATTCAGTCGGTGTCTCCAGATGCCCATTGGAGCTTGTTGGATTTTGGGATTTGGATTTTGGATTTTTTCCGCCACCGGTGTTTCATCAGCCGCATGTTCAAACCGTCAGACTTGTTTGACCTCACGCAAAGCGAGCACGCGGCAATCTTCGACGATTGCGATTACGCGTGGGACGCGCTGAAAAAGATCAGGGATTATCTCGCCAGGAATTTGCGCCCGGCGCTGCACAACACCTGCGTGGGCCAGGCGTGGGTGGGCGAGAATGTTTTCATCGGCGAGGGCACGGTGCTCGAGGACGGCGTGATGATCAAAGGCCCGGCCATCATCGGACGTAACTGCCAGATTCGGCACAACGCCTACTTGCGCGAGGACGTGATCATCGGCGATGGCTGCGTGATTGGAAACTCGTGCGAGTTCAAGAACGCGCTGCTCTTCAACGGCGCGCAGGTGCCGCACTTCAGTTACGTGGGCGACTCCATTCTCGGCTCCAAGGCACATCTCGGCGCAGGCGTGAAAATTTCCAACCTCAAGCTCAC
>JBBQYK010000329.1:0-5597 GCA_038208765.1 Verrucomicrobiota bacterium | reverse complement strand
CCGCTGACCGTCACCACGGCCGGCCGCGTCTCCGGCCGGGGCACGCTCGCGGACGGCACGCCCTGGAGCGTGGTCAGCGCGACTTCCGCCGGGGCGTGGGTGCCGGTGTATGTGTCGCTGTACGGCGGCGCCGGATCGATCTTCGGCTGGCTCTCCGTCACGAACACCGGCGCGAACGACGTGGCCGGCACGCTCTGGTGGAAAAAGCCCGGCGGCCTCAAAGGCGCGATTCAACCGGCGGGCCTCACGAACCGCATGGATACGGTTGGCTCACGTTTTGTCTCGGTGGCGAAAGGCACGCCTGTTCTAAACCTGCCGGATGACGTGGTGATCCTGAGCGGCGGCAACCTGACGGATTCAATCACCAATCTGATCTCGCTCGGCGGCGACAACAAAATCACCGGCGGCAACGGCCTGACTCTCTCGCTCTCGACCGCGAAGGGCGCGCTGACCGGCAGCTTCATCGATCCCGTCACTGCGAAGAAGCGCCCCGTCAAAGGCGTCGTGCTGCCGAACCAAAATCAGGCGCGCGGGTTTTTCCTGGGCGTGGACGAGGGCGGCGGGGTGTTCGTGGGGGATCAGTGAATGAGCAGCCGCACGTCTATCGTCCCGAAGGGACAACCGGAAATTAGCCAGACACGAAGTCTCTGGAACAATGTTCCAACGAAACAAACCGTCCTGAAGGGACGGTGGAGTCTTTCAGGCTTCCCTCGTCCCTCCGGGACGAAAAGTTGTTTTCTGCGTGAACCAGCCACTTCGTAGCTGGCTAATTTCCTTGGCCGCCTCGCGGCAGAACGGCTTGGCCCGCCACTTTCAATCACGCCTGCATTGTTGCCCCGCTCGACAAACTTGCCGCCTCACTCGTAAGGTTTCCGCGATGTCATTGGTCAATCGTCCGCTGGTCATTGCTGGCCGCGAATTCCGGTCCCGGCTCATGCTCGGGACGGGAAAATTTTCGTCGCCGCAAGCCATGCGTGACGCGCTCGAAGCGAGCGGCGCGGAGATCGTGACCGTGGCCTTGCGCCGCGCGGACTTGAGCGGCCAGCGCGATCCCTTCGCGAACATTTTGGAATTTATCGACGGCGAAAAATATCTGCTGCTGCCCAACACCAGCGGCGCGATGAACGCCGAGGAGGCGGTGCGCCTCGCGCGGCTCGCCGTCGCCGCTGGCCTGCCGAAGTGGGTCAAGCTGGAGATTCATCCCGACCCGCGTTACCTGCTGCCCGATCCGATCGAGACGTTGAAAGCCGCCGAGATTTTGGTGAAGGAAGGTTTCATCGTGCTGCCGTACATCAACGCCGATCCGGTGCTGGCCAAGCGTCTTCAGGACGTGGGCACGGCCACGGTCATGCCCCTCGGTTCGCCCATCGGTTCCAATCGTGGCATCCAGACGCGCGATCAAATCCGCATCATCATCGAGCAGGCGACGGTGCCCGTGGTGGTGGATGCCGGCATCGGTGCACCAAGCCACGCTGCGGAAGCGATGGAACTCGGTGCAGACGCCGCGCTGGTCAACACCGCCATCGCCATCGCGTCCGACCCGGACCGCATGGCCATCGCGTTCAAGATGGCGGTCGAAGCCGGGCGCGCGGCGTATGAAATGGGACTCGGAGAAATCTCGGACACGGCGCAGGCGACCAGTCCGCTGACGGCTTTTCTGGAATGAGCGTTTCAAATTCCAAATTCCAAATTCCAAATTCCAAACAAGCTCCAAGTTCCAAGCTCCCAACCGGACGGCGTGGAATTATCGGGGCGCGGGCGTCTCGCCCGCCCGGCGAACAACGTGTGAACCGGCGGGCGGGACGCCCGCGCCCCGGCACGCCGGTTCACGCCGCCGTTGGAATTTGTCGTTTGGATTTTGTTTGGGATTTGGGATTTGGATTTTGGAATTTCACCACATGACGACTCTCACTCCCGCTCGCGTTCGCGAAATCCTCACCGCCGCCACCAAGACGCGCCTGCTCGTCGTCGGCGACGTGATGCTCGACCAGTTCATCTGGGGCAGTGTGTCGCGCATTTCACCCGAGGCGCCGGTGCCAGTGGTGGATTACTCGCATGAAAGCTCCATGCCCGGCGGCGCGGCGAACGTGGCGCGCAATCTCTCCGCGCTGCGCACGAACACGGAGCTGTTCAGCGTCGTCGGTCGCGACACGGCGGGGACACAGTTGCTAAGTTTGTTGAAAGAACAGCGCGTGGGGTGCGGTGGTTTGATCGAATCGCCGGCGCGGCCCACGAGCATCAAGACGCGCATCGTGGCGCACCAGCAGCAGGTCGTGCGCGTGGACCGCGAATCAACGCAGGCGCTCAGCGCGGCGGAAGTCCAGGCGTTGCTGGCGGCGTTGAAGAAAAACATCGGTCGTGCGGACGCGGTGGTGGTCGGCGATTACGGCAAGGGCGTGGTCACGCAGCCGCTCCTCGAAGGCGTGAAGGCGCTGTGCCGCGAGCGCGGCGTGTGGTTGAGCATGGATCCGAAGCCGGTGCATCACCTGAATCTGGCCGCACTCTCGCTCATCACGCCGAACCGCAAGGAGGCGTTTGAACTCGCGGCCATCAAGGACGAGACGCGTGCGGCCAATCCGCTCGAAGACAAAAATTTGATGCAGGTGGCTGACCGCCTGTTGAACGAACTGCGCCCAGCCCTGCTGCTCATCACGCTCGGCGATCTCGGCATGTTGCTCTGCCAGCGCGGCACGCAGCCGTTCCACATTCCCACGGTGGCGCAGGAAGTTTTCGATGTGTCGGGCGCGGGCGACACGGTCATCGCGTCGTTCACGCTGGCGATTGCGGCGGGCGCGTCGCCGGTCGAGGCGGCGATCATTTCCAATCATGCCGCCGGCGTCGTCGTGGGCAAGGTCGGCACGGCCACGGTCACGCCGGAGGAATTGCTGGCGAGCTTCGGGAAAGCCGCTTGACAGCCCGGCGGGCGCGCGGAGTCTTAACGCCATGAGCGAACTGCTTTCCCGGATCACGATTGACCCGGACATTTGCCACGGCAAGCCGGCCATCCGTCACCTTCGCTACCCCGTGGACGCGATGCTGGAGTATCTCGCGGCAGGTGATTCCTTCGAGGACTTGCAGCAGGAGTTTCCTGACTTGGAGCGGGATGATCTGCGCGCCTGCATCCAGTTCGCCGCCGAATGCCTGAAGCACAAGAGCCAGCATCTTGAGTTGGCATGAAGTTCCTGATCGACGCGCACCTGCCGCCGAGTTTGTGCGATGTCTTTCAACGCGCGGGCCACGATGCTGTTCACACCAAGTTGCTCCCGGCTGGGAACGCCACGACGGACAAATCCATCAACGAACTGGCCGCGACCGAACAGCGTGTGATGGTGACGAAGGATTCTGATTTCTATTTCTCCCATCAGTTGCATGGCCAACCGGCGAAGTTGCTCCTTGTGAAGGCTGGAAATTTGCGGCTCCGCGATTTGCTAAAGCTGTTCGAGGATCATCTGCCAGAAATTGTCGCCGCCTTGGAAAGCAATTCCCTCGTCGAAATTGATCGCGTCCGAGTCACCGTTCACAAGTGAAGGCCCTTTGAAAATAACCCCCAACCAACTGCGCGCCATGAAAGGCCGCGAGAAAATCGCCGCGCTCACCGCCTACGATTATCCGATGACGCGCCTGCTCGACGAATGCGGCGTGCCGTTCCTGCTCGTCGGCGATTCGCTCGGCATGGTCGTGCTCGGCTATCCCGACACCACGCAGGTCACGATGGCGGAGATGGAGCATCACATCCGCGCCGCCGCGCGCGCGAAGCCCAACGCTTTGCTCGTCGGGGATTTGCCGTATCGCAGTTACGACACGCCGGAGCAGGCGGTGGAAAACTCACGCCGCTTCGTCGCGGCGGGCGCGGACGCGGTGAAGGCCGAGGGCGGACGCGACATCCTGCCGCAGGTGCGCGCGATCATCGCGGCGGGCATTCCATTCGTCGGGCATCTCGGGATGTTGCCGCAGCACATCGTGGAAGAGGGCGGCAAGTATCGCATCAAAGGCCGCGACGACGAGGGACACGCGAGCCTGTTGGTGGATGCGGCGGCGCTAGCGGAAGCCGGAACCTTTGCCGTGGTCTTGGAACTGGTCACGCCGCCCGTCGCCAAAGAAATCACGGAGCGGTTCCCGTTCGCCACGTTGGGCATCGGCTCGGGGCCGGATTGCGATGGGCAGATTCTCGTGACGCACGATTTGTTCGGCACCTTCCCGTGGTTCACGCCGAAGTTTGTGAAGAAGCAGTTGAACGCCGCAGAACAGATGCGCGCGATGGTGCAGGAGTGGCGCGCGGGGTTTTGATTCGGGCGGAGTCGCGGACCGCCGAGTCCGCAGTGCCAGGCGCTGTGGGGCAACCCGGCTGAAGAACCACCAGCCCAGAGGGCCAGTGGACTGCGGCAGCCGGGACGGCTGCCCCACTACGAGTTTCGCGCCAGGGAAAAAATCTTCCGGCCCACCCCGCGCTTGCTAGTCTTGCCGCCGATGTCCGCTGAATTTCGCCAACTGCTCGACTCCACGATTGCCCACTTGGAATCACTCCGGGCGGAGGGCAAGCAATTTGTGCCGCTCGAAGCCGATACCATGCGTGCGCTGAATGCCGGCGTCACCGCCGCACCGCAGGCCGCTGCCGTGGGAGCGCCGGCCTCCGGCCCGGCTCGTTCAACTCAGCCCATCGCGCGAGTTGCGCCCGCCGTTCCAACTCCGCCTGCGCCCGCGCCCGCTCGCGTAATCACCGAAGTCCGCCCTGCTTCACCGGAAAAAATTCAAGCCCTCGCCGAACTCCGCGAGCGCGCCCTGCAGTGCATGAAGTGCGCGAACCTCGCCGCCACGCGCACGAACGTCGTCTTCGGCGTGGGCAACATTGACGCCGACATCATGTTCGTGGGCGAAGCGCCGGGCGCGGATGAAGATGCGGCGGGCGAACCGTTCGTGGGTGCCGCCGGACAATTGCTGACCAGGATGATCACCGCGATGGGACTCACGCGCGAGCAGGTGTACATCGCGAACATTTTGAAATGCCGGCCCGACATGCCCGCCGGCAGCAGCGGCAACCGCAAACCCACGTCCGAGGAAATGCAGACCTGCATCCCGTATCTGCACGCGCAGATTGACCTCATCCAGCCGAAGGTGCTCGTCGGTCTCGGCGGCACGGCGATGGAGGGGCTGGTGAACCAGAGCGGCATCACCAATTTGCGCGGGCACTGGCAGACCTTTCGCGGCATCCCGCTCATGCCCACGTATCACCCCGCGTATCTCCTCCGCAACCAGTCGAACGCCGAGAAACGCAAAGTGTGGGAAGACCTGATGGCGGTGATGGAAAAGATCGGCCTGCCGATCAGCGAGAAACAGCGCGGGTATTTTGCGCGGGGGTAGGCGAGGAGCGCGGCGTGATTGCGCTGCGAAGACGGGGCTCGAAAGCCTCGTGACCTGCCGACAAGAATGTCGGCCTTACGTAACGGCGGCTTTCCAGCGGGTGTGATTAGAAGTGGCGGTCAAGACCGGTCGCGTAGCGCAGAATTGCATTCTGCTGTATCGCGGATTTTCAATCCGCAGGCTGATCGAACTTCCAACGCCTTCGCCTTCGCCGACGCCCTGCCGAATGCAATTCGGCG
>JBBQYK010000328.1:0-5628 GCA_038208765.1 Verrucomicrobiota bacterium | reverse complement strand
CGGGCGGAGCCATGCCCACGCGAGAACGGGAGCCGGGGGACGAGACCACCCCGGACGCGAAACAAAAGAGGCCGGCCCCGTTTTTTTGTTCCGCCCCGCCCCCATCCGAGCCGTCATCACAACGGCGAACACAACTGGCGTCCCGCCTGCAGATTCGACAGCCGTGACGGCCATCGGACGAATGGCAGCGGCGACGGCCGACCGACTGCGGTGCGCGCCTGAATTTGTCGCTTGCGACCCGCCTGTGTCCGCTTCACAACACCGCCGCATGTTGCTCTGGCGCGAAAAAATTCCGGCGGACTGGCTTCCGAAGATTCTCGGTCACCTGCCCGAAGTGCTGATTGATCACGCGCATCTCGAACGCAAGGCGGCCACCACCGCGCTGAACCTGGAAAAATATCCCGACCTGTTCCCACGCGTCAGCGAACTGAACGCCATCGCCATCGAGGAGTTGCAACACTTTGAACTCGTGCTCGCGCTGCTGAAAAAGCGCGGCATCGACTTCGGCCAGCCGTTTCCCAGCCCGTGGATCAGCGGACTCATGCGCGGCATGCGCAAGGGCACGCGCCCGCAGGTCATCGATCATCTCATCTGCTGCGCGCTCATTGAGGGGCGCAGTTGCGAGAAGTTTCAAATCCTGGGCCGCGCGCTCGCGAACGTGGATGCGGAACTCGCGCAGTTTTACGCGAGCCTCGTCGAGTCCGAGGGCAATCACTACGCCGCCTACATCCTCATGGCCCGCGCCATCGACGACGCGGAGACTGACCGCCGCCTCGACTTCTTCCTCGACCTCGATGCCGAGTTGATGCGTCGGCCGAACCCCGAGCCGATTCTGCACTAACGTGCCCCCGCCGTCCCGCCCGGTTGGGGCTGGATGCGTGGCACGAACCGTCCCTTCGTCGAGCGTGTCCATTGGCAGGTTGAAAGACAGTTCCAGTGAATAACTTTCCAAAAATTCACATTGCCCTCCCGGTCTGAAGTGGCAGGCTTCGATTGAGGTTACGCGCGTAACCGAAAACAAATGACCGCCAGCGTGATGCTGGCGGTTTTTTTGTGAACAAGTTTGTGTTGCCGGCCGGCGACGGCGAATCAGAGTGCCATCGTAAGATTCTTAAGAGCGAATTGTCGCAGCGCGACAACTGCCGGTGCCCCGCCCGCAGTTCGACAGGCGGAGGCGCCTGTCCGACGGATGACCGGCGAGGTTAGCGGTCCCACTATTCAGTAACAGTGGCCAGATGCACTCCAAGTGCCACCAGCGAAAAACTTTTTACTGCGCGCACCGGGCGTCGCGTCTAGCCTCGCCGCCAATCTTGTGAACGAACGGAAAAATATGAACTGGCTTTATTTCGCGCTGCTCACGGTGGCGTCCTGGGGTGTGTACGGGATTTTCCTGCACATCGGCAGCACGGGCATGAACGACAGGCTGAACGGCCGCTACATGTCGTTTCTTTACGTCGGCATCGCCTATTTTCTCGTCGCGATTGTCGGACCGATCGTGATGTTGAAGATGCAGAACGGGCGGCTCGATTTCTGGAACTATCCCCCGCACGGCCTGTGGTGGTCGCTCATCGCGGGCATCGTCGGCGCGATTGGCGCGTTTGGCGTGCTGCTCGCGTTCGGGGCCGCGCCGAATCCCAAGCCCGCCTACGTGCCGGTGATCATGAGCATCATTTTTGCGGGCGCACCCATCGTGAACGCGATTGTCTCCATTTGCCTTCATCCGCCCACGGGCGGGCTGGGCACGATCAGGTGGCCGTTCTGGGTGGGCATTGTGCTGGCCGCGTGCGGCGCGGCCCTGGTCACGAAGTTCAAGCCCGATGCGCCCGCTCCGGTGCCCGCGAGGACCGCCGCCATCACGCCCGCGCAACCTCGCTGACGAATGGTGGCCTCCGGCGTTTTCCCCAAACGGCTCGCCATCGGCACGAGCCAGTTCGATCAATTGCGCGCGCTGCTGCAAACGATCTACGGCAGCAATCCGTTTTACACCGCGAAGATGGACGCGGCGAATGTCGGCTACCGTCCGCGGCACCTCGGCAATTTCACGGAAGATTTTCCCTTCACCACGAAGGCGGAAATCGTGGCCGACCAGATCGCGCATCCGCCCTACGGCACGAATCTCACCTATCCGCTGAACCGCTACACGCGCCTGTGCCAGACCAGCGGCACGAGCGGGACACCAGTGCGCTGGCTGGACACACAGGAGAGCTGGGACTGGATGCTGGGCAACTGGCAGAAAATTTTCGCAGCTGCAGAGATCGGACGCGGCGACCGCGCGCTGTTTGCGTTTTCGTTCGGACCTTTCCTCGGCTTCTGGACAGCGTTTGAAGCGGCCTCGCGCACGGGCGTGCTCTGCCTGACCGGCGGCGCGATGAGCAGTTCCGCGCGGTTGCAAACCATCTTCGATCATCAGGTGAACGTGCTGTTCTGCACGCCGACCTACGCCTTGCGACTCGCGGAAGTTGCGGCGAGCGAAGGAATTTCTCTCACCAACTCGCCCGTGAAAAAGATTTTCGTGGCCGGCGAGCCGGGCGGAAGTATCCCTGCCGTGCGCGCTCGACTGGAATCGCTTTGGCCCGGCGCACGCATCATCGATCACCACGGCATGACTGAGGTCGGACCGGTGAGCTACGAGTGTCCCGTGCATCCGGGCGTGCTGCACATCATCGAGACGAGCTACCTCGCGGAAGTGATTGATCCGGTGAGCGGTCGCGAGGTGGAACACGGCGACACCGGCGAACTCGTATTGACCACGCTCGGCCGCACCGGCTCTCCCCTGCTCCGCTATCGCACCGGCGATCTGGTGAAGCCGCGCTCGGGCGGCGCGTGCGAGTGCGGACGCCACGAACTCGCGCTCGAAGGCGGCATCCTCGGGCGCACCGACGACATGATCATCGTGCGCGGCGTGAACATTTATCCGAGCGCCCTCGAGCAGATCGTGAGCGCGTGCGCGGGCGTGACGGAGTTTCGCGTGCGCGTGCGGACGAACGACGCGCTGGCCGAAATCGAAGTGGACGTGGAGGTGGGCGCGGATGCGGATGTCACTTCCGTGGTGCAGCAACTGGAGGGTGAATTCGACCGCGCCTTCCGCCTGCGCGTGCCGGTGCAAGTGGTGCCGCCCGGCACGCTGCCGCGCGCGGAGACGAAGGCGAAGCGGTTCGTGCGCGAGTAAAATTCTCTGATGAAAACTTCCGTCCTGTTCAGCCGTGCGCATCTTGACAGTCCCGCCATGGGAGCGCGGGCGTCCCGCCCGCCCGCCGGCGCGAAAGATGTCCAGACTCTCCACGCTGGCTCGGCGGAGCAGCGTCTGGTTGCAGGCCGGCGGGCGGGACGCCCGCGCTCCGTCCCGCCGAACTTGGCGCTGCTTTCAAGAGGCGCGCTGTTCAGCTTGTTCGCCGCCGTCTTACTCGCGTCGGGTTGCGCGACCTCGGAAAAGTTTGCGCAGCCGCAGCCCTTCGACTTCGCGCTGATCGGCGACGTGCCCTACAACGCCGAGCAGGCGACGAATCTGCTTCCGAACCTGATGCGCGAACTGAACGCGGCGAAGCTGGAGTTCGTGGTGCATGACGGCGACATCAAATCCGGCGAGACGCCCTGCTCGGATGAAATCTTCGAGGCCCGGCGGAAGGACTTCGCCCGTTCCGCGCACCCGTTCATCTACGTGTTTGGCGACAACGAGTGGACGGACTGCGCGCGGGCCACGAACGGTTTTGATCCGGTGGAGCGGTTGCAAAAGCTCCGCGACGTTTTCTGTGCGGACGAACAAAGTTTGGGGAAACGCAAGCTCCCGCTCGCGCGCCAGAGCAACGATCCGCGCCACGCGAAATTCCGCGAGAACGTGCGCTGGGAAATGGGCGGCGTGACCTTCGTGGGATTGAACGTGCCGGGCAGCAACAACAATTTCGGCAAGCCAGAGTTCGCCGAACGCAATGCGGCGAATCTCGCGTGGCTTCAGGAATCATTCGCCTTCGCGAAGCTGGAGAACGCGCGCGCCCTAATGATCATCCTCCAGGCGAATCCGTGGCCCGAGCGCGGCAGCACGAACCGGATGCACGCCGGCTTCCGTCCGCTCGTCGAGGCACTGGAACGGGAGACGGTGGCGTTCGAAAAACCTGTCGTGCTCGTGCATGGGGACAGCCACTACTTCCGCATCGACAAGCCGCTCACGGGCGCGAAGAGCAAGCGACGCATCGAGAATTTCACCCGCGTGGAGACGTTTGGAAATCCCGATGTGCATTGGCTGCGCGTGACGGTGGATCCAGAGAATCCCGAGGTGTTCACCTTCCGTCAGCAACTGGTGCGGGAAAACTTGGTGAAGCACGGCGCAAGGTAAGTGGCGGCTGATGCCAACACATCGGAACTGCGGACAGCCGTGTCCATCGGAGCAGTCACGGTCAAAAACTGCGGACATGGCTGTCCGCGACTCCACTCCTTACTTCGCCGCCGCCGCCTTCAGCATCTCTTCCGCGAATTCCGCCGGCGTCCATTCGTTGCCGAGATATATTTTGTGCAGCCGTCCCTGCGCATCAATGATCACCGTCCGCAGGTTGTGCTCCGGCAGCGCCGTGGGCGTGGCGCGATAAAACGTTAGCCCCACCTGCTCGCTGAAACCATCCACCGTCCACAAGTCACTGGTCGCGAACTGCCAGTGGTTGCTGTCCAAGTTGTAGGGCGTCGAGTAGCGCAGCAGGCGTTCGGGCGTGTCCCACGCGGGATCGAAGGAGAGCGAGAGCAGCGCCCAGTTCGTGTTGCCCTGCGCCTGGAGCGCCGTCTGCGCCTTCTGGAAGAACTGCGACATGCGCGGGCAGAACGTGGGGAACGGGCAGCGCGTGAAGATGAACGTCACGCCCAGCGCGCGCCCCTGATACTGCGCGAGCGAAATGGGCGTGCCAAAGTGGTTGGTGAATTTGTAATCAGGAACTTTGTCGCCGAGGCTCAGCGGCTCGACGATGGGCGATTTGCGGAATGTCACCGGCCCGCCGTTCGTGCCGTTGGTGCTGCCGAGCGTGATTATTTTCCCGGCATCGGCGGGCGCGGCTCCGGGAATCTTGCGGAGGTTCTCGATCCAGCCGTCGTCCTTCGTCACCACCATCTGGAAGGCGAGATAGTCGTTCGGCTGCAAACCCTTCAGCTCGTTCTTGTCCTTCACGTCGAAGTCCATCGTCATCGCGACCATGTAGTCGGGAATCTCCTCGTGCGCGATGACCACGGTCTTGCCGTTCTGCTTCAACTCCTTGAGCAGCCCTTTCACTTGAAAGACCTGACGGTTCGTGTCCGTGGCGGTGGCGATAACGGAAGATTTGTCTTCGCAACCGCAGAGCAGCAGTGCGCCGGTGAGCGGGAGAATTTTCAGCAGCCAATTTTTTCCAAACATACCAATAAGGGACGCAGCTTGCCTTGCGCGCGTTCAATCCCGCAAGTCCGGTGTGTGCGGACGGGTGCGATTAGAAGTGGCGGTCAAGACCGGTCGCGTAGCGCAGAATTGCATTCTGCTGTATCGCGGATTTTCAATCCGCAGGCTGATCGAACTTCCAACGCCTTCGCCCTCGCCGACGCCCTGCCGAAGGCAATTCGGCGATACCGCAGATTACAAATCTGCGCTACGACTGACCGCCACTTTCAATCACACCC
>JBBQYK010000327.1:0-5643 GCA_038208765.1 Verrucomicrobiota bacterium | reverse complement strand
CGAAGGCAGCGTCGGTCGGAGCGAAGACGGTGAACGGACCAGGACCTTGCAATGTTTCGACAAGCCCGGCTGCTTTGACCGCTGCGACCAGCGTGTTGAAGCTGCCCGCACTTGCGGCAACTGCAACGATGTCTTTTTTCTCAGTCTTAGTTTCAGCTTGGGAAACGCCCAAGTAACCGGTGGTTGCAATGAGGGCTGTCAATGTGAGGATGCGGATTGTTTTCATAGTTCTGTCTTTTTTCTTTGTTTTTTGTGTGAACCTGGAAGGGTCACCGCGAAACGAGCCGGTTGTTTAAACTCGCACTGGAGGTGCCGACGTTTACCGATGTCTTCGTTGACTTTCCAATATTCACGATTTGTTTTCATGTCAGTTTTACTGCGAAGCAGTGCTGATGTTGTTTAGAATATGTCTAACGTAATTGAGCTTGTCAAATGTTTGTCTAATTATTTTTAAGTGAGGCGCGGGCATATGTTTTTTGAGAGGTGTTTGATTTGTTTCCAGAGGAGGATTGAGGGAAGTTTAAAATCATTTCTTGCGAAAACCGCTCTTTTGTCTGAATATTGTCTAATATTATGGCTGATGTTCATCAAGCGATCAAAGTAGTTGCCCGGCGGACGGGATTAAGCCCGCACGTGATCCGAATCTGGGAAAAGCGCTATGGTGCGGTCGAACCAGCGCGCACCGAAACCAACCGCCGTCTCTATTCAGACGAGCAGATCGAGAGACTCAGCTTGCTGCGCGAAATCACTCAGGCCGGACATAGCATTGGTCATGTCGCCAAATTGCCGACGGAGAAATTACGCGAATTGGCAGGCGAAACGCAGAGACCGGGCCGCAGCGAGCCATTCGCATCCAAGGCGATTCCGGCTTTGCCGGGTTTTCTCGACGAGTGCATCGACGCTGTGAAGTCGCTTGACTCACGCAAGCTGGATGAAACGCTCAAACGCGCTGCCACAGAGTTGGGGTCGCAGGGATTGTTGCAACGCATCATCGCGCCTCTCGCACAAAACATCGGAGATTTGTGGCGCGATGGAGTGATTACCGCGGCTCACGAACATTTTGCCAGCGCCGTGATTAGAATTTTCCTCGGTCATGCTGCGAAACCTTTCGCGGGAACGGACACCGCGCCCGTGCTCGTGGTGGCGACTCCTGCGGGACAAATTCACGAACTTGGCGCGCTGCTCGCGGGTGCATCCGCAGCGAACCTCGGATGGCACGTCACTTATCTCGGCGCGAGCCTTCCCGCTGCTGAGATCGCGGGGGCTGTCCGGCAAAATCGGGCGCGAGCTGTAGCCTTGAGCCTGGTTTATCCCGAGGACGACCCGCGGCTGGAAAGTGAGTTGACCCGACTCCGCGATTCCCTGCCAGCCGAGGTCACGCTTCTCGTCGGTGGACGCGCCATGCCTGCTTATGCCGATGTGCTGGAAAAAATCGGCGCGCACCAAGTTAAAGATCTGACGCACCTCTCCGATCTATTGGACGAGTTGCGTAAACCTGCTAAAAAGAAAGAAAAACGATGAAAACAATTTTCAAACGCAACATTGATAACAGAGGACGCCTCGTGCGCGGTTTGATGGCCCTGGCTTTATTTGTGGGAGCGGGATTCGCGTTCCGCACCTCGACAGTTCTCGCGATTATTTTAATTGCCTCGGGCGGCTTTGTTTTGTTTGAGGCACTGCGCGGCTGGTGCGCCATCCGCGCGTGTGGAATAAAAACGAAGTTGTAAAAAATTTGGCTTAAAGATGTTCCCCCCGCCCAGATTTCTCTTTCGTGATGGACGGCATGCACATCCGCAATTTGATGATCACGTATTTCTTCCGATTCTTCGAGCAACTGGTCCACGAGAGCTACATCGTGACTGTGCCGGTGGAGGAGTGTGTCGCCACTACGACAAGTTGGTTGTGGCAGATTTCGTTACCAGCTGCACCGCCGGGTGGGCAATTCGGCGTTCGGCGGTGATGGCGTAAAATTGCATGCGGCATGCCGTCGCCTGCCCGATACTTTGGAAGTGATAGCGCGACACGGCCTCCTTCAACGCCACGGTCGGCACGGCGATGAATCCGCGACCCTCGGCAGCCATCACTTTCATCAATGCGAGGTCCTCACACTCTGCCACCACGTTTGGCTTTACGTTGTGCGATCGAAACCATTGCTCCAGTGAGCGGCGCAACGCCGTGTTATCCGCAGGCAAGAGCGCGGGGGCGGCGTTGAGTGAATGCGGAAAATTCCGCTTGAGCCGCGCCGCCACTTTCCTTTCAGCGCAGATGGTGACGCTGCTTTGCCCGAGGGTGTGGGTGAACACCTTGAGGTTCACGTTGCTCGGCGCAGGTTCGTCCGCCAACACCAGATCGAGCCGGTGCGCAGCAAGTTGCGCGAGCAGGTCTTCCATCTTTCCCTCGCGGCAGATGACATGCACGGCCTGTGGCATGGCGAAGACGGGCTTCAAAATCTCGTTCGTCACCAGTTTTGGAAATGAATCCACCACGCCAACGTTGAGCCGCAGTGTGCGCGTGCCCGGGCGTTGCTTGACGGCATTCATCAACTCGCGACCCAGCGTGAAAATTTCGTCCGCGTAGCCGAACACGACCTGTCCCGCATCGGTGAGTTTGTTGTTGCGCCCTTCGCGGCGGAAAAGTTTTTCACCGAACGCCTCCTCCAACTCGCGAATCTGTTCGGAGATGGAGGGCTGCGAGACGTGCAGCTTCGCGGCGGCGCGCGCCAGGCTGCCTTCCTTCGCCACGGTCCAGAAGTAACGCAAGTGGTGGTAATTGAGCCATTCCATGCGGCGCGATCTTGCTTCGGATTAACCTAAGAGTCCATTCGGAATCGCGTATTAGTCCCACCAGCGGGGCGCACCTACGATTTGCGTGTCAATGCAACAGCCGTTGAAGCTGATGCGGAGATAAAGAAACGAAGAACGAAAGACATTTATGACAACGAACATGAGACTCAACGTGCAACACTTCAGCATTGCCTACACGGACGCCTTGAATTCGTGGGTCGAGCAACAAGTTCTCGCGCTGGGGCGGCTGCGGCAAATCGACGAGGCCAACGTCAAGCTGGCGTGTCACCCAGAAATTAGTCCGGCCTATCAGGTGAAAGTTCACCTCGTCACACCTGGTCCAGACGTATTCGCCGAAGGCACCGATCATACACTTCGGGCCGCTTTCACAAAAGTGATGTCGCAGCTTCGCGAAAAGATCGCGAACCGCGAAGCAAAACGTTCACGGAAAGACAAGAGCCAGCTCTCCGCGCCGGCCGCTAAGGCTCGCGGCACCTCTCATCGCGGACCGTTATGATCGACGCCGAAAGAGAAACCATCCTGACGCTCTCGATCATGGCCGGCTTGGCGGATGGCGTCACCAATGAGGCCGAGGGAGCGCAGTTCCAACGCGTCGCCGAGAGAGTTGCCCTGCCGGTCGGCCAACTCGCAGCCGTCCAACATCGGGTCTTGCGCCAGCAGGTGACCGTCGCGCAGGCGGTCGAACCGCTGAAGTCAGCGGAGCTTCGCCAGCTTGCTTATGAGATGGCGATCTGCGTCTGCAATGCCGACGAGGTGCAAGCGGATGCGGAAAGGCTGTTCCTGTTCGAATTGCAAACGCAGTTGCATTTGAAACCCGAGAATGCGGCGGCAATTCAGGCACGTCGTTCGGCTCTACTAATTCAGCCGTGGACTCGGGGCGGGGTGAACGAATAATTTTTATGAAACGAAATCTTGCCAACTGGATCATTGCCTACGGCTGCTTCCTCATCGTTTGCGGTGCGGCGGGCTACCTGTCGAATCCGCAGAAGGCGGCCACGGCGCTGATGTCGGGCGGCACGTTCGGCGCACTCTCGATTTTCTGGGGCTGGCTGCTGGCGCGCGGGGTGGCGTGGAGCCGCTGGGCCGCGGCGGCAACGACGAGCTTGCTCGTCGTCGTGTTCACGTGGCGCGCGAGTGTGAGTTGGCTGGCAATTCTCGACGGCAATTCGGAAAAACTTTTTGCGGCGAGTTTGATCACCGTCATGCTGGCGGGCTCCGTCTTGATGCTGCCCGTGTTAATGAGAGCAAGAAAGACCCCATGATACTCCTCCTCTTCGTAATCACCCTGGGCATTGGTCTGCTGGCCCAATGGCACGTCAAGCGCACCTATGCCCGCCACCTCCGCACTCCCGTGCAAAGCGGCCTGACCGGCGCGGAAGCGGCGGCGGCCATTCTGCGGCAAGCGGGCATCACCAACGTCAGCATCTACGAGCACGGGGAGTTGCTGGGCGACCACTACGATCCCAAGCGCAAGCGTCTGGTCCTGTCGTCGGCCAATTACCACGGCACCTCGGCGGCGGCGCTGGGCGTGGCGGCGCACGAATGCGGTCACGCCATGCAACACCAGCAGGCTTATGCGCCACTGCAATGGCGCATGGCGGCGGTGGGAGCGACCAGCTTCGCCAGCCAACTCGTGATGTGGATTCCGATCCTCGGCATGGCCACCGGACTGCTCGCTGGCAAGACCAGTCTGCTCATCATGGCCGTGGCCTGGGGCATCCTCATGGCCTTCAACCTCGTCACTCTGCCGGTGGAATTCGATGCCTCGCGCCGCGCCAAACTCGTGCTGGCGAACATGGGCTTCATCCAGCGCGGGCCGGAATCCGCCGCTGTCAGCCAGGTGTTGACCGCCGCCGGCTGGACCTATGTGGCCGCGTTCATCTCGTCGCTGATCTATTTCCTGTGGCACCTGCTGCCGCTGCTGACCGGGAGGCAGCGTAACTGATTTCTCCCGGCACAAACCAATGCAGACCTCTCGTTTATGAAAACTCAATTCCGAATTCGCGGCCTCAATGCCGACGCCAGCCTGCGCCTCTGGCTGGAGAAGCAGCTCGAACGCTTGCATAAGCTCATCCCCGTCTCCACCGCCGAAGTCGTGTTGGAACGAGAGCAGGACAGCGCGCCCGCCTTCCGCGCACACGTGCATCTGGCCGTGCCCGGCCCGGACATCCACGCTGCCGCTCGCGACCACACGGTGGAAGCCGTCTGGCTGAAGGTCGCCAAAAACCTGCGCCAACAAATCGAGCGCCGAAAAACGAAACAGGTTCCGCGCGCGAAGACCAACCGCCAAACGCCACTGACGGCCAGCCGCTGGGCCGGGGCCGCCCTTGGTCAACGCGTATGAAATTCAAACCTAAGCGTGATATGGAGAAGGTCTGCTCGGTGTCCGGGTTCGTCGCGAAGCTGCGCCGTTTGGCCGACGCATTGGAGCGGGTCAGCCGTTTTCCATCCAGGTCGCGGGCGAGCGCGTTCCGGTTCCACCCTCGGCTGTCCTCAGCATCGAGCACGAACGCGCCGGTGCCGAGGAGGAATTGGAATTCCAATTGAAATGGAAACGAAAGCCGCAAACCCCAGTCATGAACAAACAATGAAAGGTCAAACCATGAAAAACGAAACGAGGATGAACAAGAGAAATAAAAACAATGGTCACAAAAACGGATCGAAGCGGATTCATTTTGAATTCACTTGTCCAACCGCCGAAGCGGTCGCCATCGCCGGCACTTTTAACGAGTGGCGTCCGAACGCGACGCCGATGATCGCTCTGGGCCAAGGCCGCTGGGCGAAGGAGTTGGCCCTGCCACCCGGCGCTTATGAATACTGCGTGGTGGTGGACGGCGCG
>JBBQYK010000326.1:0-5669 GCA_038208765.1 Verrucomicrobiota bacterium | reverse complement strand
GGCGGCTGGCCGCAGTATTCGCCGCCGCCCGCGAACAAGTATCACCGCCACATCACGTTCAACGACCACTCGATGGTGCGGCTGATGATTTTCCTGCGCGAAGTCGCGGCCGATAAACGCTACGAGTTCGTCGAGACCAGCCAGCGTGCCGCCGCCCAGCGCGCCTTCGACCGCGGCGTGGATTGCCTTCTCCGCTGCCAGATCAAAGTGAACGGCAAACTGACCGCCTGGTGCGCGCAGCATGACGAATTGGATTTCAGTCCACGCCCGGCCCGCACCTTTGAACTGGCCGCCCTTAGCGGCTCGGAGTCCGTCGGTCTCACCCGTCTGCTGATGAGCATCGAGCATCCCTCGCCGGAAATCGTGCGCGCCGTGCACGCCGCCGTTGCGTGGATGGAATCCGCGAAGATTTCCGGGATCGAACTGACGGAAGCGAAGGATGCGGACGGACGCAAAGACATCGTGGTGAAAAACAATCCCGCCGCGAAACCGATGTGGGCGCGCTTCTATGAAATCAAAACCGGCCAGCCTATCTTCGCCGGTCGCGACGGCGTGAAAAAGTATGCACTGGCCGAGATCGAACACGAGCGCCGCAACGGCTACTCGTGGCTTGGCTATTGGCCGGAATCGTTGCTGCAGAAAGATTATCCCGCATGGAAAGCAAAACTCGCAGCCCCTTCCAAATAGCCGCCACGCTCGTCGCGCTGTTCACCGCCGAACTCCGCGCTGC
This sequence comes from Verrucomicrobiota bacterium, assembly GCA_038208765.1. Classification (GTDB taxonomy): domain Bacteria; phylum Verrucomicrobiota; class Verrucomicrobiia; order Limisphaerales; family SIBH01; genus JANNGC01. The sequence goes on along the minus strand of JBBQYK010000326.1, from coordinate 4,939 downwards.
TGACGAAATCGTTCAAGTCGGCACCGCCAGCTCCACCACGCGCCTGCCGGCCGGTGCGAAAATTCCTCCGCCCCTGTAGTGCGCCTTCCTCTTCGCGTCCTTCGCGGCCTTGGCGGCCTTGGCGTGAGGCTTCAACGGCATGGTTCCGTTTAAGGCCGCCGCGTTGATCAAGAACTCCTAGAACGAAAACGTCACGCCCGCCGAGAAGAACGCGGTCTTGTTGAAATCCATTTCCATCTTCTGGCCGCGCGCGCTCACCTCATACGAGTCCACGAGGCCGAGATACTGGCCGTTCACGAAGACGCCCCAGCGGTCATTGATTTTGCAATGGATGCTGGCGCTCGCGAAGCCGCCGAAGAGCACGTCCGTCTCGTGGCCCGTGCCGCGCTGCCGCGTAGTGCCGCCCGGGGTCGTGACGCTCTGGTTGAACTTGAACTCGCCATCAATCACGCCCGCCGCGAGGCCCGCGCTCAGCGTGATCGTCCAGCGTTCGTCGAGTGGGATGTCGAGATACGGCCCCGCGCGGAAGCTGAACAGGTCGCCATCAAAATCCCGCGTGCCGCGCACGGTGGCACCGTTCGGATCGCTGGTGATGGTGCGGTTCGGGATGGAGTCGATGAGCGGGCCGGGACCTTCGAAATCGCCTGCGTAACCGGGCGGCGGCGGAATGACGCCGCCCAAATTATAGGCATCCGCGATCGTAGTTGTGCCGCCGGACAGCGGCCGATGATCGCGAATCTCGATGTCCGTCCAGCCGAACGCGCCTTGCACGCCCCACGCCCATTGGCCGCCTTTCGTACGGCCCAGTTCATGGTCCCAGGTCAACTCGAAGCCGTGCTGCGGATCGTCGTCGTGCGTCGATTTGTCCAGCGGACGCGCCGTGGTGCTGCTCATGACGATGGTGTCATTGCCCGGCAACTGGCTGGCGTTGTCGTAGCCCCAGAACCACGTCAGGCCGCCGGTGTTGCCGCTGATGTCCACGCGGTTGTAGCCGTCGTCGTAAAAACGGTCCACGGCGCCGCCGGTGGCCGGGCCGGGATCGCGGCCCGCGCCGCCGCGCCCGCGCGCGACGTTGCCGACGTTTTTGAACTCGGCGTCGAAATTGAATCCGGCGCGGTAGCTGATGCCGAAGCGGTTCTTCTGGTCTTTGGGCGGCGCTTCGAGCTTCACGCCCGGGTCCGCCGCGAGCAGCGGCAGCGCCGGCGCGAGCGCCAGGACGGCGAGGGTTAGAGTGCGAGTGACGTTTTCACGTTTCATAAATTTCCAATGTCTTGCGCCGCAATTGTGCGACGCGTCGTAAAACGCGATTCCCTTCTGATGGGGTCGCGCAGATTTAGCGGCAGATTGCCGGGCTGAATCAATAGCCATGTGTCGGCGACGGAAAAAACGTGCCCCCGGCGTCCCGCCGGGCGGAGTTGAAATGACAGCGAACGCGGCTCGACCAGGGAGTGATCCCATGACTCATCAACCTTCCGCCCGGCAGGACGCCGGGGGGCACGTCGGCGGCAGTGTTCGCGCGGCGCCCGTCTTCATTCCGTGTTTTCCGTGTCTTCCGTGGTTCATCTTTTTGTCGTTTCCGATCAAGGCACCAGCAACACCCGGAAGAAACGGTGCGCCACGGCACCTTGCGGCGAAATCACCACGCCGCCCGTGCCGGCCAACGGCGCGGGCTGCGTCGTCCAGCGGAGCAAATCCTCCGAGCTTTGCACGAAGTAGAAGCGGCTGCTCTGGGTCGTGAATTGAACTTCAAATCCGTCACCCGCGCGGCTGATGCGGGTGATGCGCGGCGGGACCGTCGGCTCGCCGAAGGGCCGGGGCGTCGCGACCAGCGTCGGTTTCGGAAGGGTGCGCGGGTTCGGCACGTAATACTGCACCGTGAGGATCGTCGAGCCGCCGGGCGGCACGGACACGATCTTGTCGAGATACGGCACGCCCGCGTTGGTGCCCGTGGGATTCCACATGCGATTGGTGGTGTCGAGGTTCTGCACGAACAGCCGCACGCCGTTCGCCCACGTCTCCGTGGTGCGGTTCGACACCGTCACGAACTGCTCGAACAATCCGTTCTGGTGGTTCAACAGGATGGGACCAGTGGCGACGACGAAGTTCGTGATGACATCGATGTTTACCACCGCGGAAGTCGCAGTGAGTCCGAAATTGTCCGTGGCGATGGCGCGGAACTGGTAGCTGCCCGGTGCGGCGTTGCTCATCACGTAGTAGAACGGCGCTTCCGGCACGCTGAGGAAGTTCGTTCCGTTCACGAGGAACTGCACGTTCGTGACCGTGCCGTCCGGATCACTCGCGCTGGAGATGACGCTGAACGTCGCCGGGAACAGCAGCGCGACGCCGTTCACGGGCGACACGATGCTCACGGTGGGCGGGCTGTTGACCACGATGGCGAAAACAATTTCCGCCGACGTGTCCACTCCGCCATTGGCCGTGCCGCCGTTGTCCTGCAAACGCACGCGCACGTTCGCGGTGCCGAAGGCGTTCGCGACTGGGGTGTAAGTGAGCGTGCCGCCCGGCGTGATGGCGGGCTGGGCGGAGAACAGCGCGGCGTTGTCGTTCGACACGAGGAACGCGAGGGTCTGCGAAGATTCATTCGTCGGCCCGGCGCTGATGTTGGAAGCCCAGGTCACGGACTGCGCGGGCGCGTTTTGATTCACACGCTGGTGGCCAGCGTTCGAGAAACTCGGCGCGTCGTTCACCGGAATCACCGTGATGTTCACAATGGCGGGCGGGGAACTCGTGAGACCGTCGCTCGCCACGTAGGTGAAGCTGTCGGGTCCGAAGTAATTCGCGACGGGCGCGTAGCTGAAGGATCCGTTGGCGTTCAGCACGAGCGTGCCGTGGGCTACGCCGCTCACCAGCACGGCGGTCAACGGATCGCCGTCCACGTCACCGTCATTCGCAAGGACACCAGGAACGGAAATGTTGAGCGCGCCGTCTTCGAGCAGCGAATAGCTGTCGCCGAGCACGCCGGTCGTCGGCGGATCGTTCACCGGCACCACCGTGATCGTCACCGTCGCCACGCCGCTCGTGAGCGCGCCGTCCGTGGCGCGATAGGTGAACGTGTCCACGCCGGTGTAATTCAAACTCGGCGTGTAAGTGAACGCGCCGTTCGTGCTGAGATTCAACGTGCCGTGTTGCACGCCGGTCAGCAGCACCGCGGTCAACAGATCGCCATCCACATCGCTGTCGTTGGCCAGAACGCCGGGGAGAGGAATCGTCAGCGTGGTGTCTTCGTTCACGGAATAATTATCATTCAATGCCACCGGCCCGTCGTTCAGCGGCAGCACTGTGATCGTGACCGACGCCACGCCGCTCGTGAGCTGCGAGTCGCTGGCGCGGTAGGTGAACGTGACCGTGCCGGTGAAGTTCAAACTCGGCGTGAACGTGAAGGAGCCGTTCGTGTTGAAGTTCAAGGTGCCGCTGCCGGGATTGCTGAGGAGAATCGCGGTCAGCGGATTGCCGTCCACGTCCGAGTCGTTGGTCAGGACGCCAGGGGTGGAAACCGTCAGCACCGCGTCTTCGTTCACCGCGTAGAAATCATTCACCGCCACCGGCGCATCGTTCACCGGCGTGATCGTGATCGTCACCGTCGCCAGCGCCGAGGTCAGGCCGCCGTCCGTCGCACGATACGTAAAGGTGTCCACGCCGGTGTAGTTCAAACTCGGCGTGTAAGTGAACGCGCCGTTCGTCGCGAGGTTCAGCGTGCCGTGCTGCACGCCCGTCGCCAGCACCGCCGTCAACAAGTCGCCGTCCACGTCGAAGTCGTTCGTCAAAATGCCGCGCGACGGAATCGTCAGCGTGCCGTCCTCGGCGACGGTGTACGCGTCGTTCACCGCCACCGGCCCGTCGTTCACCGGCCGCACCGTGATGGTCACATACGCCACGCTGCTCGTGAGCGCGCCATCCGTCGCGCGATACGCAAACACATCCACGCCGGTGTAATTCAAACTAGGCGTGTAGAGAAACGCGCCGTTGTTCGAGAGCGTCAGCGTGCCGTGCAAGACGTTGGTCAGCAGCACCGCGCTCAACACGTCGCCATCCACGTCGGAATCATTTCCCAGGACGCCAGGGATAGAAATGAGCAGCGGCGTGTCCTCGTTCACCGAGTAGAAATCATCCAGGGCCACCGGCGTGTCGTTCACGGGCAGCACGCGGATCGTGACGGTCGCCACACCGCTCAGGAGCTGCGAGTCGCTGGCGCGGTAGGTGAACGTCACGTTGCCGGTGAAGTTCAAACTCGGCGTGAAGGTGAACGCGCCGTTCGTGCTCAGGTTCAACGTGCCGCTCGCCGGATTGCTCACAAGAACTGCCGTGAGCGGATTGCCGTCCACGTCCGAGTCGTTCGCGAGAATGCCCGGTTCAGTAATCGTGAGCGCGGTGTCCTCGTTCACCGAATAGCTGTCGTCCAGCGCCACGGGCGCGTCGTTCACGGGCAGCACGGTGATTGTGACGGTGGCCACGCCGCTGGTCAGCGCGCCGTCGGTGGCGCGGTAGGTGAACGTGACGTTGCCCGTGAAGTTCAAACTCGGCGTGAAGGTAAACGAACCGTTCGTGCTCAGGTTCAACGTGCCGCTCGCCGGATTGCTGACGAGAACCGTCGTGAGCGGATTGCCGTCCACGTCGGAATCATTGCCCAAGACGCCCGGGGCGGAAATGACGAGCGCAGTGTCTTCGTTCACGGAGTAGTTGTCGTTCAAAGCGGCAGGCGCGTCATTCACCGGCAGCACCCTGATCGTCACCGTCGCCACGCTGGAGGTGAGCGCGCCATCCGTGGCGCGATAGGTGAACATGTCCACGCCCGTGTAATTCAAACTCGGCGTGTAGAAGAACGCGCCATTGTTCGAGAGCGTGAGCGTGCCGTTCGTCGTGGTGCTGACGAGCAGTGCGGTCAATACATCGCCATCCACGTCAATGTCGTTGGTCAGGATGC